>WGOB01000055.1 GCA_016124255.1 Alphaproteobacteria bacterium
CGACCGGCGCCTGCCCGGCGTTGCGTTGCGCCAGCGCGCGCGGCGCCAGCCCGTCGAGCGCGACCGCCATCGGCATCTGGCCACCGATGAAGATCGTGCCGTTGAGCGCGCCAGCTGTGGAGACGAGCGCGCCGGCGGCGATGAACGCTGCACCCCACGGGCCGAGCGCGCGCGCGGCTTCAGCCAGCGGGGCGGTGGTGTTCGCGAGGCGCTCGGCCGGCACAAGCAGCATCACCGCGGCGGTCGCGGCGAGATAGATCAGCGTCACCGTCACCGTGCCGATCACGACGGCGCGCGGGATCGTGCGCGCAGGATCGCGCACATCGCCGGCAGGGAGGCAGCCCGCCTCCAGCCCGCTGAACGCCCACATCGTCAGCACCATGCACGCGGCGAGCGCGGGCAGCACCGGCGCATTCGACGGATTGAACGCCGGCAGGTTCGACGGTGCGCCGGCGAACGCCGCAAGTCCGATGACGACAAGCAGTGGCGCGATCTTGAGCGCCGTCATCGCGATCTGCGCAAGCGCGAACGCGCGCACGCCCGCGATGGCGTTGAACGTGAGCGCCCAGATCAGCGCCAGCGCAGCCAGCGTCTGCCCGATCGTGTTGTCGGCGAGCGCTGGGATGAAAACGGGGAGGTAGCCGGCGAAGGCGAGCGCAATGGCGGGGATCGCGATCCAGTAAGACGCCCAATAGCCCCATGCGATCAGGAATCCGGTGAGATCGCCGAACGCATCGCGGGCATAGACGTAGGGCCCGCCGCTGCGCGTCGTCCGCGCGGCGAGCCGTGCGATGGTCAGGGCGATGAGGATCGCGCCGAGCCCGGTGATCGCCCAGGCGGCGAAGCTGAGGAGGCCGTAGGGCGCGAGCACCGCCGGCAGCGTGAACACGCCCGAGCCGATCATCACGCCGACCGTGAGCGACCAGCACGCCCAGAACCCAAGCCGTTTGCGCGGCGGCGGGTCGAAGGCGGTGGGTGCATCCGGCATCGGCACACTATAGCTGCGCCGCAGCCGTGCGATAGCGAGCGAGCATTGCCCGGCGCGCGCGATCTGGGGCAGACTCGGGCGACAGGAGAGACCGATGGCGCGCACCACGCGGCGAATCGTGCTGGCGGCGCCGGCGACGGGTTTGCCCACGCCGGCGACGTTCCGGCTGGAGGAGGCCGCGCTGCCGGCGCTGCAGGACGGCGCGGCGCTGGTGCGCACGATCTATTGCTCAGTCGATCCCGGCGTCCGTTCGCGGCTGTCGGGCGGGGCGAGCTACGCGGCGCCGCTGAGGGTCGGCGAGACGATCGACGGCTTCTGCGTCGGTGAGGTGATCGAGAGCGCCAGCGCGCGCGTGGCCGTGGGCGATCGCGTGGCGCTCGGCGGCGGCTGGGCCGAGCACGTGGTGTTTCCGGGCCGCGGCTACATCCAGAAGATCCCGCATGATCGCTTGCCGCTCTCGACCTGGATCGGCGCGCTCGGCGTGCCGGGGATGACCGCCTGGTTCGGGCTCAAGCGCGTGGCGGCGCTGAAGGAGGGCGAGCGCGTGCTGACGACGTCGGCGGCGGGGCCGGTCGGCGCGACGGCGGGGCAAATCGCGAAGGCGATGGGCGCGAGCCGCGTGGTCGGCGTGGCGAGCGGGCCGGAGAAGGCCGCGTGGCTGCGCGACGCGGGGTTCGACGCGGTCATCGATTATCAGACTACGGATGATCTCGCAGGCGCGCTCAAGGCCGCCTCGCCGGACGGGTATGACGTGCTGTTCGACAATGTCGGCAACGCCATGATCGATAGTGCGTTGCCGCTGATGCGGATGGGCGGGCGTATCGTGATCTCCGGCCAGGTGGCCGATTACAACACCCCGCCTGAGGCGCGGCCGGGCCTGCGCAACACCGCGCACTTCATCGCGCAGCGGTTGCGGATGGAGGGGCTCGTCGTGTTCGACGATTTGCGCGGCTTCGCGGCGGCGCAGGAAGAGCTCGGCGCGTTGATCGAAGCCGGCGCGGTCAAGACGCGCGAAGTGCGCGTCCGGGGATTGGAGGCGGCGCCGCAGGCGTTCATCGATCTCTTCGCCGATCACGCCGCGTTCGGGCGGCGGATCGTCGAGGTCGGTCCCGAGCAATGAGTGAAGGGAGAGCCGCGCATGAAGGCGCATGATTATGAGCGGATCGCGGTCTCGCGCGACGGCCGCGTGCTGATGCTGACGCTGACGGCGCCCAATCCGGTCAACGCCGTCGATGCGATCATGCATCACGAACTCGCGCGCGTGTTCCTGGACGCGCAGGACGATCCAGACAGCGATCTTGTCGTGCTGACGGGCGCGGGTCGCGCCTTCTGCGCCGGCGGCGATACGACCTGGTTTAAGACGCAGATCGAACAGCCCGAGACGTTCCGCGCCATCGGGCCGGAGGCGAAGCGGATCGTGACCTCGCTGCTCGATCTGGAGAAGCCGATCATCTGCCGCCTCAATGGCGCGGCCGCGGGCCTCGGCGCGACCATTGCGCTGCTGTGCGACGTGATCGTCGCGTCCGACAGGGCGGTGATCGGGGATCCGCACGTGAAGGTCGGGCTCGTGGCGGGCGACGGCGGCGCGGTGATCTGGCCGCAGCTCATCGGCTTTGCGCGGGCGAAGGAATTGCTGATGACCGGCGACATGCTCGACGCGCCGCAAGCGCTTGCGCTCGGCCTCGTCAATCACGTCGTCCCGCATGACGAACTGGATGCGAAGGTGGCCGAGATCGCAGCGAAGATCCTGGGTAATCCGCGCTGGGCAGTGCGGTGGACCAAGACCATCGCCAATATTCCGCTGCGCGCGCTGGCGGCGCAGATCAACGATGCGGCGATGGGCTACGAAATGCTGTCGAACCTGACGAACGACCGGCGCGAGGCGGTGGCCGCGTTCCTGGAGAAACGCAAGCCGACCCTTAGCGGCGATTGACCATGCGCATCGAAAACACACTGCCAGAGGAGGAGCACGTCACGGCGCTGCGGCGGCAATTGCAGCGCTTCGTGGCCGAGAAGGCGCCGCGCGAGAAGCGGCGCGCATGGGACCAGGCGCACGACTGGCCCCGCGACCTCTTTGCGGAGCTTGCTGCAATGGGCCTCTGCGGACTGACCGTGCCTGAAGAGCATGGCGGCGGCGGGCAGGACATCGTCGCCGCCGTCGCCGCGATCGAGGAATTGGCGCGCGTGGGGCCGGCGCTCGCGGGGCCGTTCATCCATTGCGCCTTCTATGGCGGGATGAACATCACCGAGAATGGCTCGGACGCGCAGAAGCGGGCGCTGCTGCCGAAGCTCGCGCGCGGCGAATTGCTGTTCGCCTACGGCCTGTCCGAACCCGACGTCGGCGGCGATCTCGCCAGCGTGAAGACGCGAGGGCGCGTGGACGGCGACGCCATCGTGATCAATGGGGCCAAGCGCTGGTGCACCGGCGCCGATTTCGCCGACTACATCTATTGTCTCATCAACACCGCGCCTGATGCGCCGAAGCGCGAGGCGCTTTCTTTCGTGCTGATCCCGGCGAACGCGCCGGGCGTTACGACAACGCCGATCACGCATGTGAATTTGCGCTACACAGCGTCCTGCGACGTGCATTTCGACGATGTCCGGCTGCCGCTCGACGCTGTCATCGGCGGGCCTGAGAAGCTCAACAAGGGCTGGGGCATGCTGGCGGGCCGCGCGCTCGACGTGGAGAAGCTTGAAGTCGCGGCCTGCACCTTCGGCTTCGCGCAGGCGGCCGTGGAGGAAGCGTGGAGCTACGCGCAGGAGCGCGTGCAATTCGGCAAGGCGATCGCCGCGCACCAGGCGGTGGCGCACAAACTGGTGAACGCGCGCACCAAGCTCGAAGCCTGCCGGCACATGCTCTATCACGCCGCGCGCCTGGCGCACGAGCATCGCCCGTGTGCGATCGAGACGTCGATGGCGAAGCTCTACACCGCCGAGTGCGGCGTGGAGATCGCGCTGGCGTGTCAGCAGGTGATGGGCGCTTATGCACTGTCGGACGCATACGACATCGAGCGCAACGTGCGCGATCTGCTCGGCATGCCGATCGTTGGCGGCTCCTCCGACATGCAGCGCAACAATCTCGCCGGCCTATGGAGACTCAGGGGCTGAAGCGGCTCAGAGCGCGAACTCGGTGCGGCTGACGGCGCGGTCTTCGGGCGTGTAGGCGATGGCGGCGCCGAGGTCGCGCGCGACGCTGAGCAGGGCCGAATGCGGCGTCGTCCACGCACCCGAGGAGCAGTTCCTGGGCGTGCGGGCGGGTGACCATCGGCTGCACGGTGAACCCATCGATGCGCGCGTCCGGCGCGCGCGCGGCGACGCGGGCGAGCATGTCGCGCGCTGCGGATTCCAGAGCCGCAGGCTTGTCGAGATCGAGACGTACGCCGCCGACGTCGGATTTGTGGGTGATGTCGCGGGAGAGTATCTTGAGCGCGTAAGGCGGGGACAGCGCTGCAGCAGCCTGCGCGGCGTCCTCCGGCGTTGCGGCAATGTGCGTTTCGACGATGGGAATGGCGTACGCCGCAAGCACGGCCTTTGCTTCAGGCTCGGTGAGCAGCGCGCGGTTTTCAGCGAGGGCTGCGTGAATGATGGCGCGGGCTTCCTCGCGCCTGGCGGGCGTGCGATCGGCGCGCGCAGCAGGCGCCTGCAACAAGGCCTCCTGATTGCGCGCGTATTCCACCAGATGCAGAAAAGCGCGTACAGCCTCGTCGGGCGTTTCGTAGTTCGGCAGTTTCGCGTCGAACAAGCGCCTGCGCGGCGCCGCCGCCGTCGCTTCTCCGGTCCAACACGCAAGGATGGGACGATGCGGGCGCCGGCTGCGGGCGCGGATCACGGCGTCGGCGGCGGCGAGATTGTCGCTGACGCCGGTGGGGCAATTCAGAACCAGGAGCGCGTCCCAGCCGGGAGCTTCGGCGAGGATGTCGACGGCCTGCTCGTAGCGGTCGGCCTGCGCGTCGCCGAGGATGTCGATCGGGTTGTTGTGCGACCAGGCGTTGGGCAGCACGGCGTCGAGCTTGGCTTTGGTTTCGTCCGACAGCGGAGCGAGCGCGCCGCCGCCGGCGTCGAGGGCGTCGGCGGCGAGAACGCCGAGGCCGCCGCCATTGGTGAGTATCATCAGCCTGTCGCCGCGCGGACGTTGGCCGCTGGCGAGAGTTTCGGCGGCGTCGAAAAGGGCGCGCAGCGAATAAACGCGCAGCATGCCGGCGCGGCGGAACGCGGCGTCGTAGACGGCGTCGGCCCCGGCGAGCGCGCCGGTGTGCGAGGCGGCGGCCTTAGCGCCGGACGCGCTGCGCCCCCCCTTGACGACGATGACGGGTTTTGCACGCGCCGCGATGCGCGCGGCGGACATGAATTTGCGCGCCTGCGTGATCGTCTCGGCGTAGAGGAGGATCGAGCGCGTTTCGGGATCGTGCGCGAGATAATCGAGCAGGTCGCCGAAATCGACATCGCTCATCTCGCCCAGAGAGAGGATGTGGGAGAATCCGACGCCGCGGCCCTCGGCCCAATCGATGATGGCGGTGGCGATGGCGCCCGATTGGGTGAGGAAGGCGATGTCGCCGCGCGGGGGCGTGAGATGGGCGAAGCTCGCGTTGACGCCGGAGACGGGCGAGACGAAGCCGAGACAATTCGGGCCGACGATGCGCATCAAATGCGGGCGTGCGTGGTTGAGGATTTGGCGCTGTTGCGCCGCGTCCAGGCCGGCGGTGATGATCACGCAGGCTTTGCAGCCGCGCGCGCCGAGTTCGGCGATGAGGCCCGGCACGGGCGCTGCCGGCGTCGCGATGATCGCGAGTTCTGGATCCTCTGGTAGCGCCGCGATGGAGGCGACGCACGGCCGCGCGTGGATCGTCGCTGCGCGTGGGTTGACGAACATGATCGGGCCGGCGAAGCCGCCGGCGAGGAGATTACGCGCGAGGACGGCGCCGACCGCGCCCTCGCGATTGCTGGCGCCGACGAGCGCGACAGCCTTCGGCGTGAACAACGACGCAAGATTGCGTGTGGACATGGCCGCTGATCCATTCTCGGGGCCGGCGCCCCGGCCCGGTTGTCGCGCCCGATGCCGGTCTGAATCAAGGTCCCTTCGCGCCGCATCGGCTTGACCGGCGCGTCCGCGCCCAGTTCAGTTGCAGATCAATGACAAAGGGAGGACGGGAATGATGCGAAACGCTCATGCGCTGCGCCGTGCTGCGGGGGCTTTGGGAGCGATGCTGCTTGTCGGCGGGGCGAACGCGCAAGAGGCAGGGCCGCTGCCGGCGTCGCCGTACGGCGCCGACGACACGATCGGCGCCATGAACCATCTCTCGCCGGAAGGCGCGCGCGCGGCGGCGCGCCTGGTGCGCACGGGCAAGGTCTACGCGCTTGGCGTGGTGACGGGGCGCGCGACGCCGGCGTGGCCCGGGCGCGCGTTCAACATGGTGGTTCTGCAGACAAATGATGGGGGCGGGGGAACCGTCGCGCCGAACCAGCTCACCGGGCACGACGACATTCTTATGACTTCGCTCGGCATCGGCACGCAGATCGACGGCTTCGCGCATCTCGGCGTCGATCATCATTACTACAACAACGTGCCCGCACAGGCGCTGTTCAACGCCGGCGGGGTCACGCGGTATGGAACCCAGGATATTCCGCCGACGGCCACGCGCGGCGTGCTGCTCGACATGACCAAGCATTACGGCCAATCGCCGGTTCCGCCTGGAACCGCGTTCAATCGCGCCGAAATCGAGGCGGCGGCGCGCGCAGCGCGGATCACGATCCGGCGCGGCGACGTCGTGCTGTTCCACACCGGCTGGATGGCCGCCTCGGCGGAGAGCAATCCGCAGGATTTCATCGCGCGCGAGCCCGGGCTCGGGCGCGAGGGCGCGGACTATCTCGCGGGTCTGGGCGTGGTGATGATCGGCGCCGATACTGCGGCGCTGGAGGCGATCCCGTTCGAGGACGAGGCGGCGCCGTTCATCGTGCACCAGACGCTGCTGGCGCGGCACGGCGTTCACATTCTGGAGAACATCAATACCGCAGATCTCGCAGCCGACGACGCGACGGAATTCATGTTCGTTCTCGGACAGCCGCGGTTCGAAGGCGCTGTGCAGATGGTGATCAACCCGATCGCGATCCGATGATTGCGGCAAACCGCGCGTTCGCTTGAACCGCGATGCAGGTTCCAGCGTAGTTCATGAATGGCTTCGTTTCTCCTGCGCATTGCCGTGCTGATCGCCGCGGTCGTCCAGATCGCGTTCCCGCTTTTCGTCAATCCGTTTCGCGACGGGCAAGACGCGGTGCGCGCGGGGGAAGCCTCGCAGATCGAGCCGGCGGAATACGCCTTTGCGATCTGGGGGCCGATTTATCTGCTCGCGCTGATCTACGCTCTCTGGCAGCTGACCCCGCGCGGGCGCGCCGATCCGACGACAGCGCAGATCGCACCCTACACGATCGCGCTCTATGCGGGGTCGTCGCTGTGGCTTTCTGCGGCGCAATGGGGCCCGCTGTGGGCGACGATGCCCACTCTCGCCGCCATGGCCGTGTGCGCCGCCGTCGCGCTTCTCTATGCGCTGCGCGGCGGGGGCGGATGGCGGATGTGGACGATCGTCACCCCTTTCGGGCTTTATGCCGGATGGACGCTCTGCGCGACGTTCGTAAACATCGCCGAGGTCGCGCCGCAATACGGCTTTGACCGGTTCGGCCTTTCGATCCCGGTTTTCGGCGCGCTCTCCCTCGCGTGCGCGACGGCGATCGCAGCGTGGATGCTGTGGCGAACGCAGGGCGAGCTGAGCTATGCAGCGGCGCTGCTTTGGGCGCTGATCGCCATCATCATCGCGGGTCGTACGCGCGGCGCTGACGACATCGTCCTGACGACGGCGGGTGTGAGCGTGGTGGTGGTCGCGGTGCTCGCTTTTGCGTGCAAATTATGGGGCCGCTCCACTACGGCGACAGCCGGTGCGGATGGGCGAGCGGCGCCGCTACGCTGAGAGGCGCGCGGTGCAATATTGGATCGCGCGGCGCGCCTTCGCGGCCCAGTCCGACGGCGGATCGGTGAAGAGATAGAGCTCGAAATGCGATTTGGCGTCGGCCACGGCGCCGCGCTTGAGTTCGAGTTGCGCGAGATTGAAGCGCGCGTCCGCGTACCGCGGCTCCAGGCGCAGCACCTGGATGAGCGCCTCGCGCGCTTCGGCGAGCTTGCCCAGCGCTTCGAACGCCTGCGCGAGATTGTAGCGCGCCTCGAGGAAGTCCGGATCGCGGGCGAGCGCGCGCCGGAACGCCAGGGCCGCCTCAGCATAGGCGCCTGCGGCGAGGTGGACGTTGCCGAGATTGTAGCAGGCGATGGGATCCTTGCGGTCGCCCCGCGCGCTCATGTCGTAGAGCCGCGCGGCTTCGGCGGCATCGCCCTCGGCTTCGGCCAGCGCGGCGGCTTCGAACAAGTCGTCGAGCGAGGCTTGGCCTTCCTCCAGCGGCAGATAACCTTGTCCTTCGAGTGTGGAGAGCCCGCTCTCCCATTGCAGCGCCGCCTCGCCGCGGGCGTCGAGTACGATCTTGCGCCGGCCCTTGGGCGCGCGGTCGCGCGCCTTGGTCAGGATACGGACGATCTCGCCCAGCGTGCGCCCCGCGGCGGCGAGGTCGCCCGCGCTCTTGATCGCGGGGGCGTCGGCAAAGCGGCAGAGATCGCCTTCCGCGCGGACGATGTCGAACGCGGCGAGGATGGCGATGTCGTCGCTGGACAGCCCAGTCTCGCGCAGCAGCGGCGCGAGCGGGAGAGACGGCGCCGGCTCTTCGTTTTCCGCGATCAAATGCTCGGTGAAGCGGCGCTCGCCATAGACCGGCACGCGCCGCGCCTTGGCCGCGGCGAGACGCGCGGCCAGGTGGCCCGGCTCAATCAGCGTGGCGGCGCGTGCGCCGACCACGAGCATGTCGCTGCGCAGGGTCAGATCGCGGGCGACGCGGGCGCCGCGACGCACGATCGCCGCCGCGAGCCGCTCGCGCACTCCTGCGGTGAAGCGCCCATAGAGCGCCGCGGACTTGCCCTGCAAATCCATCCCTGACCTCGACCGAACCGAATCCTACCCGGCTTTGGTCTTCTTCGCAGCCGGGGCGGCCTTCTTGGCGGGAGTCTTGGCTGGAGTCTTTTGGGCGGTCGACTTCTTGGCTGCGGCCTTTTTCGCGGGGGCTTTTTCGGCTTTCCCGTCAGCGGCTTCCGGCTCCTCGGCCTTGGCCTTGGAGAGGCTGGGCGCGGGGGGGCGGCGCTCTTCCTCGATCGAGCGGCGCAGCGCATCCATCAGGTTGATGACGTTGCCGCGCTCCGGCGCCTTGGTGATGACCGGCTCGCCGCCCGCGATCTTGGAGCGCACCAGCGCCAGCAACGCCTGCTCGTAACGGTCCTCGAACGCGGCGGGATCGAACGGGATCGTCTTCTGCTTGATGATCTGCTCGGCCATGGTGAGCATGTCGTCGGAAATCTTAACGTCCAGCGGCTCGAACGCGTCGGCGGCGCTCTTCACTTCCTTGGCCGCGCGCAGCGTGGTCAGCAGGAAGCCCTCGGGCTTGGGCTGGATGGCGACGAGGCGTTCGCGCCCGGAAAGCACGATGCGCGCGATGGCGACCTTGTTGGTCTCCTGCATCGCCTTGAGGATGACGGCGTAGGTCTCTTCCGCGACCGGGCCGTCCGGCGCCAGGAAATAGGGGGAGTCCAGATAGATCGGGTCGATGTCGGGGGCGTCGACGAACCCGTCGATGCTGATCGTCTTGGAGGACTCGATTTCGATCTCTTCGAGCTCCTCGGGCGTGACGATGACGTATTTGTCCTTCTCGAACTGGTAGCCCTTAACCAAATCCGCGCGCTCCACCTCGCCGAGTTCAGGGTCGTGGTAGCGCTGGGCCACGCGGTTGCGCGTGTCCTTATGGATCATGTTGAACGACACGCGGCTCGCGGACGAGGCGGTCGCGGAGAAGAGCTTCACCGGGCATGCGACCAGCGAGAGCTTCAGATAACCCTTCCAATAGGCGCGGCCCGCCATGGCGTTGCTCCGGAGTCAGATGAATGGGCGGGCCCGCTGCAAGTTTCGCATCAGGATCGCTCTAGGATTTCAGGCCGACGGCTTGACGCGCTTTGCGCGAGATGTCGGCTGCGGAGGATTCTAATCCATCCCAGGGGTCTTTCGCCAGCCTGGAGAGCCGTTGCGGCACGCTTTTGCGATCAAAAACGCGCGGGCCCTCCAGGCCTCGGAGCTCCTCCCAGGCGATCGGCGCGGCGACCGTGAAGCGCTCATTGGCGCGCAGCGAGTAAGAGGCGATGGCGCTGGAGCCACGGACATTGCGCAGATAATCGACATAGATGCGTCCCTTGCGGGCGTCCTTGTGCGGCGCCTTGGTGAACACTTTTGGTGAATCGTCGGCGGCGCGCGCGGCGAATGCTTCGGCGAAACTGCGCAAATTCGCCCAGTCGCAGCCCGGCGCCAGCGCCATGACGAGATGCAAGCCCTTGCCGCCGGTTGTGCGCAGAAAGGGTTCGAAGCCGAGATCCTTGAGCCGGCCGCGCAGATGTTCCGCAGCGGCGCAGATGTGCGGCCAATCGAGCGAGGGATCTGGATCAAGATCGACGACGAAACGGTCGGGGTGTTCGGGATCGTCGACCCGGCAGCCCCAGGGGTGAAATTCGATCGCCCCGAATTGCGTGAGGCCGAGGAAGCCGGCGGCGGAGTCGACATAGATGTAGTCTTCGCGGCCCTTTTCGCCGGAGAGCGCGATCGTCTCCACGCCCGGCGGCAGCCCGGCGAACGCGTGGCGCTGGTAGAAACAATCCTCGCGCGCGCCGCTCGGACAGCGGATGAGGGAGAGCGGCCGTCGCAACAGCTCCGGCAGCATCCAGTCGCCGACGCGCGCATAGTAAACGGCGATGTCGAGCTTGGTCGTGTCCGTCGTTCCCAGCATCTTGCGGTCGGGATTGGTGAGACGGATCGCGGCGAGGTCCCGGTCGGTGACGAGTTTCGGTTTCGAGGAACGCACGGGCTTCCTGTAGGGCGTGAGGCCGAGCAGCACCGGCTGGCGCGGCGCCCCGTCGGGCGCGCGGCTATTGAAGGCAACGCGGGCGACGGCGCTCGGTTCCGTCCAGATCGGCTTCGGGACCGGCGCCTTGGCGGGCATTGCCTCTTTGACCTTGCGCGCCGCGAGCTTCGCCAGCCACGCTTCGGAGATCGCGTCGCTTGGGCAGGTGACGCGGCCGACAAACTCAAGCGCGCCTTCGCTGTTCGCTTCCGCAATCAGGAAGGCGGCGATGCGCTTCGGCGTGGAGAGCGTGTACCCGACGACGACGAACTCGCCGACATAGGCGCGCTTGATCTTGAGCCATGTCTTGGTGCGGCCCTGCACGTAGGGCGCATCCGCGCGCTTCGACATCACGCCTTCAAGGCCCATGCGGCAGGCGTGCGCGAAGAGGTCCGCGCCGGCGCCGATGAAATGCTCGCTGAGCTGGATCGGCGAGCGCGCGTCGATGTGCGGCGCCAGCAGGCCTTCGAGCGCGGCCTTGCGGTTGATCAGCGCAGCGGCGGAGAGGTCGTAGCCGTCGAGATAAAGGAGATCGAAGGCGAAGAAGGTGAGATCGCGGTCGCGCCCTTCGGAAAGCGCGGTTTCCAGCAGCGCGATGGAGGTGACGCCGCGGGGATCCTGCACTGTGACTTCGCCGTCGATCAGCGCGGATGAGCACTTGAGCGCCTTGAACGCGTCGGCCAGCGCGCGATAGCGGTGCGTCCAATCGTGCTTGTTGCGGGTGAAGAGGCGGACCTCGCCGTCTTCGATGCGCACGATCGTTCTGTACCCGTCATATTTGAGTTCGTGTAGCCAGCCTTCGCCCTCCGGCGGGCTGTCGCCGGCGCTGGCGAGATGGGGCGAGACGTCCTTCGGCATCGGCGCCTTCTTGGCGCCGGCGATGCGGTCGGCTTTCGGGCGGGGGGCGCGCGGCCGGTCGGCGGGGCCGATCGTGCGCTTCAGGTCTTCTACGCTAAGTCCGGAGAGCACGCTGTTCGGCGCCGCGGCCAGGACGTCATGGTCTGCAAGCGGACGAACCTCGTCGTCGCGCTCCTTGATCAGCAGCCAGTTCTTCGGGTCCTTGTTGAGGCGGACGAGCGTCCAGCCGCCGCGCAGCTTCTCGCCGGCGAGGCGCATCTTGAGTTCGCCGGCCTTGAGCGCGGCGATCGGATCGTCTTCCAGCGTCACCCATGGGCCCCGATCCCAGACGATGACGACGCCGGCGCCATATTCGCCGGCCGGGATGGCGCCTTCGAAGCGGCCGTATTCGAGCGGGTGATCCTCGGTCTGCACCGCGAGGCGGCGGACCTTGGAATCGAGACACGGCCCTTCCGGCACGGCCCAGCTTTTCAGGACGCCGTCGATCTCGAGGCGGAAATCATAGTGGAGCCGGCGTGCGGCGTGCTTCTGCACCACGAAGACCGGCGCCTCGCGCGGCGCAGGCGCCTCGGCGCCTTCCGGCTCGGCTGTCACGGTGAAGCGCCGCTTGGCGCGGTAGGGCTTGAGCTTGTCGGCCATGAATGCGCCGGGAGCTTATCGGGCGGCGAAGGCAATGGCGACACGTCGCGCGCACGGGTGGTGCAGAGCTTGGCGCACACCGCGTGGCGCGATCCTGTGCTAGGTCTGCTTTTCGCCGAAAGGCGTCACGAGGCGATCGCTATTGCCCCCGTTCTGTTGCACCGGGTCATAGCCCGGCTGGATATCCGCTCGCAGGGTTTGGCAGGTAGAAGCTCAGCAATTCACTTCGTATCAAGGAAAGCTATTGGGCCGATACGATGTGCCCGCGGATTTCTCCGCCCGGATTGGCCGCCGTGTGGACGTTCACATAATATCTGCCCGCCAGCAGGTCGGCGGCCTGCGCCTCGGTCAGCGTCGCCGTTCCGGAAATCGGATGGGCGGCGTCCGAAAAGGTAATCACTGGCGGCGCGTCGGCGCCCGGATCCGCGGGTCCGTGGATATGGGCAGCCACGGCCGGGCCCGACAGTCCCGAATAGGTTACGGTGTATTCGAGCAATCCGGTCGAGGGCGTGAACAAGATCGCCGCCGCGCCGTTAGCGGTAGAGTCGACCCCCTCGCCCGGCGCCAAAACTGCCCGCAATGCATGAGCCTCAGCAAGGGTCTCCGCCGCCTCAACCGGCGCGCCTGCTGGCGAGGCGCCGTTGGCCTCTGGCCCGGTCGCCGTCTCTCCGCACCCCACGGCAAGCACACTGGAAAAGAAGACCAAGGCCACCCAATAGCGTTTCATGCACATCTCTCCTCTGTGAGCGCCGTTATAACTCGGCGCTGTACCGCTGCACGGGAGCCGGCGCATGCGGCTAATGAAGTCGCTGCGCCGAGCGCAACCGCCAGACACATCGTTTTCACGCGCTGATGCTACTGGCGATTGCGCGCATAGCCAATGTCGCCTTAGGGCCAGAAGGCGATATTTCGCTGCGTCTTGGCGACCCCGTACTTCGCCGGCGGAAGCGATCGCTCCTACAAGTGCGGGGCCCACATGAAGGCGACCGTGCCGAAGACGCCGACGGCGGTGAAGGCGGTTGCGGCAAGCACCATCAGCGCGGCGAGAATTTTGGGCGGGGCGGTCGCGGCGCGCTGGGCGGCGAAATAGATCTCCAGCAGCGCCAGCGGGATGAGGTAGCAGCCGAACACGAGCACGATGTCGGTTGGGCCGGACAGGGTCTCATTCAGGCCGACAGGGCCCTGGTTGAGCACCACCCAGCCCATCAGGCCGACGCGCAGGAACCAGACGCCGCTCACGGCCATGAACGTGCGCATCGCCCAGCGGCGATGGCTATCGATCCGGCGGGCGGCCGCATCGCGCCAGGCGAGGCTGGCGAAGACCAGGATGAGAACGGCGTCGATCAGGATAGCGACCGCAGACACCTCGGACAGGAAGGTTCCGCGCACGAGCGTGAGCCAGGCGCCGCTCAGAGCCATGACATAGGCGAGCACGAGGAACGCCCGCCCGGTCCAGCGGTGCAGCGCGGGGAACGCCCGGCGCAGCGCCGGCATGAGCTGCAACAGCCCGCCGAGCGTGATCACCGCGGCGAGCAGGACGTGCACGGCGAACATCGCGTTGCCCGCATCGTCGCCGGCGATGTGGCCGTCGATCAACTGCTTTTCATTCCAGCCCTCGAAATCCCCGGTCGCTGTCCGCGCCCCGTAGAAGGCGAGGATGAACGCGATGAACGCGCCCTGGCCGAGCGCGGCGACGATGAACCAGAGCTTGCCGGCGCCCTGGAGCAAACCGTCTGCGTTGATGGGGGTGGAGGGCCTTGCTTCCTGCGCCGTCGTCATGCGCCTGCCTTTCGTCCGCGGGAAGGGCTGCGATGGCGTCAGCGGCGCCGGCTCGTCTCGCCGATTTGGAATTCGGCGAAAGATTCCGCTGCATTTTGGCCTGGCGCGCCGCGCTGGACAGCCGCGGGCGCGGCTTGCATCTTCCGGCCATGACGAGACCGGACCTGATGGCGATGGCGGCGGCGCGGGCAGGGCCGGTCGCTACGATAGGGCGCTGGGGGCCCCCGAAGCGCGTGCACGTCTATTGGGCCATCTTCACGCTTTCCGTGCTGTGCTTCGTACTGGGGCAGATGCTAGGCGCGCACGCTGGCGGCCTCGCCGTTGTGTTGGCGATCGGGGGCGTCGCCGGGTGCGGCTGGTCGTGGCTGCTCACGCGAGCGCTGTTCCAGCCGGGCGAGCACGAGGTGCGCTGGCCGAGAATCGTGGTCGCCATCGTCCTCGTCACGGGCGTGATCTCGATCCTCGCGGAGGCGACGCCGCACATGTGGGCGGAGCCGTTCGTGCGGGTGAGCGACAACGTCCTGCGGCTGACGAGTTCGACGGTGCTGTTGCTGGCGTTCGTGGAGCCGCTCAATGGGTATCGCCGCGATCTTCCACCGACGGAACGGCGCTTTCGCGCGCTATTCGCCGCCGGCTATGCAGGGCTGGTGGCGATCTCGGTGCTCTGGCTGCGGTCCGGGGGCGATGCGCCGGCGGCCGAAGCGATCAAGACGGCGTGTGCGCTGGCGGCTCTGGCGCTGGGCGGCCTCGCGGTGTGGTTTCGGGACCGCCACCCGCTGGCGGCGGCGCCCGGTCCGGCGAAGAAGCGCGCCGTTGCGGTCGAGGAGGAGGACGTCATCGCCCGCGCAATCCTCCGCGTGCTGCGCGAGGAGGCGCTCTATACAACGCCGAATCTCAAGGTCGCCGATCTCGCCCGGCGGGTGGGCCAGCCTGACCACAAGGTCAGTGCGTGCATCACAGGCGCGTTGGGGTACGCCAATTTCAACCGGCTGATGAACCATTTCCGGATCGAGCGCGCAAAGCGCCTTCTCGCGGATCCCGCACGCGCGGATCAGCAGATCCTTTCCATTGCGCTTGAATGCGGCTTCGCGTCCATCGGCCCGTTCAACCGCGCGTTCAAGGAAGCGACTGGCGCTTCGCCGCGGGCCTACCGCGCCGCCGCGCCGGCGCCGGACGGCCGCGACCCAGAGCGGCCTTGAACTTATATTATGTTTTGCTAAATTAAGCGCTGAAAGGACAGCGCATGGCGCAGACGCGTGTGGCTTCAAGAAGTGTGCGGCCGAGCCGGCGGGCGGCGAAGGCCGGGCCGGTCGATCAGCTGGAATCGCGGGCGTTGGAGGCGGCGCGGCTGTTGAAGTTGCTCGCCAATGAACAGCGTCTGACGGTGCTGTGCCGACTGAGCGGCGGCGAAATGTCGGTCACTGAGCTCGGCGCGCATGTGGCGCTCAGCCAGTCGGCGCTCTCGCAGCATCTTGCGAAGCTGCGCGCCGACGGCCTCGTCGCTACGCGCCGCGATGCGCAAACCATATATTACCGCCTCGCCTCGCCGAACGTGCAGCGCATCATCGATGTGTTGTGCGAAATCTATGGCGGGCATTGAACAAGGAGTTCGTCATGAGCGGACAGGATGAGACGGCGCAGACCGTGCACGATGCGTTGCAGCGCGGCGCAATCACGCTGATCGATGTGCGTGAACCGGCGGAGTTCGGCGCTGAGCGCATTCACGGCGCGCTGCTGTTTCCGATGTCGACGTTCGATCCAACGATGCTGCCGCAGGACGCGAAGAAGCCGATCGTGTTTCATTGCGGTTCCGGCAAGCGCTCGGCGCGTGCCCTGGCGCGCTGCGCGGAAGCGGGCGTCGCCGCGCGCGGGCACATGGAGGGGGGCCTCGGCGCGTGGAAAGCGGCGGGGCTGGCGACTGTGACCATCGATCCGGCGACGGGCGCCGTGCGCGACGGCGCATAGTGCATCAACGGCGGGCGCTGGCGAATCGGCGCTTAAGGGCGGGGCATGCAGCGATACTTTCCGATCCTCGGCTGGGCGCGCGCCTATGACAGCCGCACACTGACCAGCGATCTCGTCGCGGCGGTGGTGGTGACGATCATGCTGATCCCGCAAAGCCTCGCTTATGCGATGCTCGCGGGCCTGCCGCCACAGGTCGGGCTTTACGCGTCGATTGCGCCGCTGATCGCCTATGCGGTGTTCGGCACCAGCCGCGCGCTGGCTGTCGGGCCCGTGGCGGTGATTTCGCTGATGACGGCTGCGGCTGCGGGCCAGGTCGCAGCGCAGGGCACGCCGGAATATATCGCCGCTGCGCTCACGCTTGCTCTGCTTTCGGGACTTTTCCTGCTGCTGATGGGCCTCCTGCGGCTCGGCGAATTCGCCAACCTGCTCTCGCATCCCGTGGTGTCGGGCTTCATCACCGCATCGGGGCTGATCATCGCGGCGAGCCAGCTTGGGCCGTTGCTCGGCGTGCGCACGTCCGGGCAGACGATGGTGGACATCGTGCGCACGTTCGCGATCGGGATCGAGGCGATCAATCCGTGGACGGCGGCGATCGGGTTCACGTCGCTCGCGTTTCTGTTCTGGGTGCGCAAGGGCCTGAAGCCGCTGCTGGTGCGGGCGGGACTGAAGCCGCGGCCAGCGGATCTGCTCGCGAAGGCGGGGCCGATCTTCGCGGTGATCGCGGCGACGCTCGCGGTCACGGCGTTGGCGCTTGCGGAGGAGGGCGTGCGGATTGTCGGCGCCATTCCCGTCGGGCTGCCGCCTTTGACGCCGCCGCTGCTCGACGCCGATCTCGTGCTGCAGTTGGCGGCGCCGGCGCTGTTCATCAGCGTGATCGGATTTGTGGAATCGGTGTCGGTGGCGCGGACGTTGGCGGCGAAGCGCCGGCAGAGCGTCGAGCCGGATCAGGAGCTGATCGGGCTCGGCGCATCGAACGTCGCGGCGGCGCTGACGGGCGGGTATCCGGTAACGGGGGGCTTTGCGCGTTCGGTGGTGAATTTCGACGCCGGCGCGGAAACGCCCGCAGCGGGCGCGTTCACCGCCGTCGGCATCGCGGCGGCGGCGCTTTTCTTCACGCCGCTGCTCTACAATCTGCCGATCGCAACGTTGGCGGCGACGATCATCGTGGCGGTGCTGAGCCTCGTCGACTTCGCCGCGATCGCGCGGATCTGGCGGTATTCGAAACGTGACTTCACGGCGATGGCGGCGACGATTCTGGTCACGCTCGTGCTGGGCGTGGAGGCGGGGGTCATCGCGGGCGTCGGGCTTTCGGTTCTGCTCTTCCTGCATCGCGCGTCGAAGCCGCATGTCGCGATCGTCGGGCAGGTGCCGGGCACGCAGCATTTCCGCAACGTGCTGCGCCACGACGTGGTGACGGCGCCGCACGTGCTGATGATGCGGATCGACGAGAGCCTGACATTCGCGAACGCGAACTGGCTTGAAGGCCACGTGCTCTCCAAAGTGGCGCAGGAGAAGGCGCTGAAGCATGTCGTACTGATGTGTTCTGCGGTGAACGCGATCGACGCGTCCGCGCACGAGAGCCTGGAAGCGCTCAATCATCGGCTCGCGGACGCGGGCGTGATGCTGCATCTCTCCGAGGTGAAGGGGCCGGTGATGGATCGACTGCGCCGCGCGCATTTTCTCGACGAGCTGACGGGAGAGGTGTTTCTCAGCCAGTACGACGCGTTCCGCGCGCTGGCGCCCGCGGTGTGCGACAGCCGCGCGTCCGACGTGGCCGCGCAATCGTCCGGCGCCGGCATTTAGGGCGCGCTTGGCAGTGGGTGGGTATATACTTCGTTGAGCGCGATGGTCTCGCCGCGCAAGAGAACGAGATCGAATCCGCGCAAGGCTGGCTTCGCTGAGGGGTCCTCGCCGATCGTGCAATACCAGCGCCCGCAGAAACCACCGGCGATCGGCCAGATTTCCTCGGGCTCGTAGCGCATGGGCGGCGTGGCGGCGAAGAGGCCGGTCAGATAAGCGCGCAACTGGTCGTGGCCGGTGAGCCCATGCGGGACCTGCTGGTCGATATAGGTCGCGTCCGCTGCGTAGAAGGCGAGCAGCGCATCGACATTCTTGTTGGTCCAGGCCTGCAGCCATCGGGTGTTGAAATCGGTGATGTTCACTTCAGGTTTCCGCGCCCAGGACGCGCGCGCGGTGTGCGGCGGTGAACACCTCGCCCGGCAACGTCTCCGGCCCCGCCATGACCGCGAAGGCGTGTGCGCCGATCGTTGCGTCCTCGGTTTGCAGCTGGTGGTAGCGCCGGCGCCGCGCCGCCGCGGCCGGCCCGAACTCGCAGTCGAGCGCGGACGTCAGCGACGCGGCGAAGCGCAGCCGGCGCATCCGTTCGATGCGCTCCTCCGCATACGGACGGAAAGCCGCTGACCGCCAATCTGGCGAGGACGTCAGAATGTCGGACACGATGCGCACGTCGCGATAGGTGATGGAGAGGCCGAGACCGATGATCGGATCGTTCCAGCCGGCGGCGTCGCCGATCAGCACGGCGCCCTCCACGAAGGGCTCTTCGGTCCAGGAGTCATTGTTGAAGTACGCGAGCAGCGGCCCTGCCGGCGCGCCTCGGGCGATGTGTTCGTTCTCCGGCGCGCATTCCATACGAAATGCATCGAGAAAAGCGCGTGCGCCGTCGGGTCCGGCGAAGCGCGCGCGCTGGTCGAGGCCGTAGGCGCCGTAGACGCGCACGCGGCCTTCGCCTTGCGGGAAGGCGAGGAAGGCGAAGTCGCCTTCGGTGCCGATCGCCTGCAATTTCTCGTTCCAGCCGTCGGCGCCGTCGACGAGGAGGCCGGCGAACATGTGATGGGGTTTATCCTGATGCAGCGCGATCTTGGCGGCATCGCGCACAACGGAAGTGCGCCCGTCGGCGCCGATGATGAGACGTGCAGTCGCGCGGCGGGCGGCGCCCGCGTGCGTGAACGTCGCCGCCGGCGCCGTGCCAAGCGTGATCTCGGTGACGTCGACGCCGCGCAGAGTTTCCGCGCCCGCGCGGCCGGCTTCGTCGAACAGCGTGCGGCAATGGTGCGGATGCCCGATGCACAGCGGCCCCGGCACGTCTGCGGCAAAAATGCCGAGCGGCAGAGGCTTGGCGCGGGATTCATCCGGCGCGCGGCTTTCGTCGAAGGTGATGTGGGCGTCGAGATGCCAGCCGCCGGCGCCGCGGAGGAGGTCGTAGAGACCGAGCCGTTTCACTTCGCTCACACCCCAGGGCGCGATCCACTCGCCGCGCACGCGGTCTTCGTAGACCATCGATTTCTCAAGCAGCAGCACGTGTGCGCCCGCGCGCGCCATGGTCGCGGCCATCGCCGATCCGCCGATGCCGCCGCCGATGATGATGAGATCGTAGTCCATGCGTGCGCTCCGCAGACACAATGAACTGCTCTCGCCACGGAAGCGCAAACTGAAGCGTGGGCAAGGGTGATGGTGCCGCCAGGGTGACTCGAACACCCGACCTACGCATTACGAATGCGCCGCTCTACCGGCTGAGCTATGGCGGCCCACGGACGGCGCGCCTTGCGGGGCCGTTCGGGAGGGCGCTTGTCTACATCCCGCGTCCTGGGGGAGCAAGGGCGCGCGGGGCGGCGCTTCAGGGCCCGACATAGGCGGCGCGGGGGCGGATGGGGCGTCCCACCGCCTGCTGCTCCATGGCGTGGGCGAGCCAGCCGACCATGCGCCCTGCGGCGAACAGCACGAACGGCGCATCGCGCGGCAGGCGGTATTCCAACGTCACCGCGGCCAGCGCCATGTCGATGTTGGCGGACAGGCCGAGCGCGTCTTCGGCGGCCGCGATGGCGGACGCGATCGCCGGGCGCGGCTTGAGCGCGGCAAGGAGCGCGGCGGCGCGCGGATCGCCTTGTGGATAAAGCGGGTGGCCGATCGCCGGCAGGCGTTCACCGCGCGCAAGCACGGCGCGCACCGTGGCTGCGGGACCGTCGCGGAGGGCGGCGTCGAGGAACACGATCGCGCGCGCCGCCGCCTCGCCATGCAGCGGGCCGACGAGCGCTGCGCACCCTGCCAACGCCGCCGCCGCGAGCGGCGCGCCGGTCGACGCGGCAACGCGGGCCGCGAAGGTGGAAGGGTTGAGTTCGTGATCGGCGGTCAGCGCCAAAGTGCGGCGGAGGATGTCGGCGCGGGCGGCGCTCAGGCCCCACGTGTCGGCGAGGCGGCGATGCAGCGGCGCGCCGTCAGCGGCCGCGTCGCCGGCGAGCGCGTCGGTCATGCCGCAGAGCAGATCGTAGGCTTCCAGCGCCAGCTGCGCGGGGGCGCGGCCGAAACTTGGCGCATCGGCCGCGGCGCGTCGGGAGAGGAAGGCGAGGCCGCGCGCCTTGGCGCTCTCGCCCGCGATTGCGCGGCGGCGCGGCGGCCTCGGCGCCCAATTATCGGGTTGCGCCCATAAGAGGCGGGCGGTGTCCTCCAGCGTTGCGTGCACGGACCAGGCGACGGCGTCCTCGCCGCGATAGATGAGCCGCCCCTCGCGCACCGTGGCGATGGCGCTTTCCAGCACCGGATCCCCCCAGGCGATGGCGCGCTGGGCGATGTCGACGCGCTTGCGACCCCGGCGGCGGCGCTGGACGAGAGCGGCCACGTCAGCGGCGGAATAGAGGCTGGTGCGTGGATCGTCTTCTGCGGGACGCGCCGCGAGCAGCCCGCGGCTGACATAGGCGTAGAGCGTCTGCGGCTTGACCTTGAGGCGGGCGATCGCGGCGTCGCGGGAGAGCCATTGCATTGAGATTGATTATCTTGATCAAGATTGACGAGCAAGCTGCGTTAGCCGATCTCTTCCCCAGCCATATCGACCACGGAGGCGGCGCATGGATGCGGGATTGGCGGAGGTTGTCGCGGCCGAGACGGTGCTGTCGGATGTCGACGGCGCGGCGGGGCGGCTGGTGATCAGGGGCTTCGACGTGGGCGTGCTGGCGCAGCGCGCGGCGTTCGAGGATGTCGCTGCGCTGTTGTGGGACGGGTTTCTGCCGCGCGTGCGGGATTTACCTGCGGCGTTCGGCGCGGCGCGGGTGCGGATGTTCGCGCGGCTGCCCGATTTCGGCGACCTCGACGATGTTGAGGCGCTGCGGGCGGCGCTGGCGCGGGTGCGCGACGGCGATGATCTCGGCGTTGCGCTTGATCTCGCCGCGATGAGCGCGGTGGCGACCGCCGCGATTGCACGCACGCGGCGCGGGAGAACGCTGATCGCGCCCGATCCGTCTTTGAGCCAGGCGGGGGATTGCCTGCGGATGATGCTTGGCCGCGATCCTGCGCCGGCGGAAACCTCTGCGCTCGACGCCTATTGGGCGACGGTGTGCGATCATGGCCTCAACGCCTCAACTTTCGCTGCGCGCGTGGTCGCCAGCACGCAGGCGGGTCTCGCGTCCGCGGTGATCGGTGGGCTCTGCGCACTGAAGGGGCCGCTGCACGGCGGTGCGCCGGGGCCGGTGCTGGACATGCTCGACGCCATCGGCGCGCCCGAGAATGCGGAAGCCTGGATCGACGCGGCGCTGGCGCGCGGCGAACGGCTGATGGGCTTCGGCCATCGCATCTACCGCGTGCGCGACCCGCGCGCCGAAGCGCTCGCCGCCGCGCTGCGGCGCCTGCCGCGCGCGGCGGGGCGCATCGCCTTTGCCGAGGCGATCGAGAAGACGGCGCTGACGCAGCTGCGTGCGCGTTATTCCGGGCGCGCACTCGACACCAATGTTGAATATTACACCGCGCTGCTGCTCGACGCGCTTGGGGCGCCGCGCGAAACGTTCACGTGCCTCTTCGCGTGCGGACGCGTGCTCGGCTGGATCGCGCATGCGCGCGAACAAGTGATGACGCGCCGGATCGTGCGTCCGCAGAGCCGCTATGTCGGCCCTGCGCCGGATGCTGAAGCGGCGTAGACGCTACGCTGCGTCGGAAGAAGCGCCGCCGCCTGGAGGAAGCGCGGCGACCGCCGCGGGCGGCAGCGCGAGCAGCGAGCCGGTCGTGGCGTCGCGCCCGCCGCGCTCCATGCGTGGATGGATGAGTTGGCCGCTGTCGCCGTACACATAGACGAGCCGCGCCCAGTCGGTGTCTTCATAGAGAAACGCGGGACCTTCCGGATCGAGATCGGACCAGTCCGCTTCGCGTGGGGCGGCGGCGGCCTGGTTGGTCCACGAGCGGGCGGCGGCGTCGTCGCCGCGGCCGCGCGCGACCTGAGCGTAGAGCGTGCAGATGCGTGCGGACGGGAATTCGCGGTAGGCGTCGTCGAGGGCTGCTTGTGCTGCGCCCCAATCGCCACGCTCCATTGCAAGCTCGGCCGCGACAATGCGGCTCTCGCGGCTGTCGGGCCGTTTGTCGAGCAGAACCTGCATGCGTGCGCCGCGCTCGGACGCGCTCTCGCCGACGCGCAGATCGCGGTACGCGTGCGCGAGCGCGGGATGCGGCGCGACTTCCCAGGCGTCTTCGAGGATCGCGGCGGCGCGCTCGTGCTTCTGTTCGCCCACGAGCAGACGCGCGGCGAGCGCCGCCGCCGGCGCGAAGCCCGGCGCCATGCGGATCGCCTTCTGCGCCATGTCGGCGGCCTTTTCGCCGCGCCGTTCGCGTTCGGCCTTGGCGGCGGCGGCGGCGTAGAGCACGGCGCGACGACGGCGCACGACTTTATCTTCCAGCAGGCGGCGTTTCTCGGCCTGTTCAAGCGCTTCAAGCGCGCCCTCCCAATCTGCCGCCTGCACCTTCAACTCAAATAGCGACTGGAACGGCCACGCCGCGGTCTTGGAGAGCCGCATCGCCTGTTCGGCGTGCGACATCGCCGAGAGACGGTCGCCGCGTTTCAGGGCCGCCTGTAAGAGCCCCTTGTGGCCGAGGAGGGCGGTGTCTTCCTGCGAGAGCATGCCGGAATAGGCGCGCTCCGCGGCGGGCGTGTCGCCAGCGACCTCGGCGGCGCGGGCCTGCAGCAGGACCGCGAGGCGGGGCTCCTCGATCAATTCCTCCGCGCGGGCGGCGTGCTTGCGGGCCTCATCGAACTCGCCGGCTTCCGCGGCGATCAGCCCGAGCGCCAGCGCCTCCTGGCCGCGCTTGGTGCGGTGGCGGCGGCCGAAGCGGCCGAGCATGTCCGGCGCGTCCAGTAGGAACATCAGCATACGGAGGATCGGCAGCGAGATGGCGACGATGAAGATCAGCGCCAGGAGCCCGAACAGCGCCGTGGTGTGGATTTCGTAATCGCCGAACTCGATGACGACGCGCCCCGGCGCGTTGGCTGCGTTGATGGCAGCGAGCGCGGCCAGGACCGCTATGACCAGAATGATCGCAATGCGGAGCATCAGCCTCTCCGGGCCAGTTCGGTGCGGATGGCGCCCAAACGGGTGTCGATCTCAAGACGACGTTGCGCCGACGTCAGCCAGGGTTGGGCCACACGCGCGGGCGGGCCGGAGAGGCGGCGCAGCTCCTGCACGGCGCCGGCGAGATTGTCGGCGGCGAGCATGCGGCTGGCGCGTTCCACAACGCCGACGGCGGTGTCTCCTTCGCCGCGGCGGCGCACGACCACCCATTGCGCGAGCGACGCCTGGACGCGTCCCCAGAAGCCTTGGCCCGCCTGCGCCTGACGCGCGGCGCGGATGATGTCGTTTTCGATTTCCGCGAAGCGGTCGCGCAACTCGATCCGCGTCGGCGCCCCGGTGCGGGCGAGGGGCGCCAGCGCGCGGACGTTGGGATCGTCCGGCAACAGCACGGCGAGGGCGCGATAGCTCTGTTCAAAGGGCCCGGAGGAGCGCGAGGCGTCGGCGGCGGCGGACACAGCGAACGCCGCGCGCGCGGCTTCGCCCGCGGTGCGCGATTGCTGCGCGACGGCGGGGAAGTCCACGCGGAGCTGCTGCACCTCGCGGACGAGCGCCTGCACCTCGGCAGTGTTCGGAATCTGGTTCAGGCGGTTTTCGAGATCGCGCAGACCGTTCTGCATCGCGATCATGCGTTGCGCGATTTCGGCGTCGCTGGCGGAAGCGATCTCGGCGACGGGCCCGGCCTTGGCCTCAAGCGCGTCGAGGCGGCGGTCGAGCGATGCAGTTTCAACAGATGCGGCGCCTTGCACACCGGCGGGTTCCGCCAAGACGGAATCCATGGCGGCGCGCAGCGCGGGGATCCGCGGAGCAAAGGCGCCCAGCACGGCGCCCAGGACGACGCTGAAGAGCGCCAGCACCAACGCTGCGCCGAAGCCGATGCCGTCGTCGCTGCGTGGCGCCTTGGCGCGGTCGCGGCGACGCGGGCGATCGGCCGGCTCGAACTCGACATCGATCGGCTCGGCGCTGGGCCGGTCGGACGAATCGGACGCGCTCATGAATTGAACCCTTGGCCTTCTGGCTTACGGACATGCCCTCTCGCCCGCTTCGAAGCGGCGCGAACCCCGGCGGACGAACTTAGGCGGGGTCAAGGTCGCCCTCAAGCCTAAGGGGCTGTTTGGGCGAACGCCGCCTCCAGAAGCGCCTCCTCGCGTGGGGCGGGCGCCACGACGACATGCCGCCACCGCGCCGCACGCTCCGCCGCGCGGGCGACGTTTTCGCTCAAGCAGGCGGCGAATAGGTGTGGGGCGGCCTGCGGCGCCGTGGCGGCCATGAGCGCGGAAAAGATCGCGGCACCGCGGGGGCTGTGGAAAAGCACGCCGTCGACCATCGGCGGCGTCGCCGCGAGCCGGGCGCGCACATCGTCGGACAACCGCGCGGACGGATCGGCGGCGTAGAAGACGCGCCGCTCGCCGGCGAAACCTGCTGCACGCAGAGCCCCGATCACATCGCCTGCGACCGCGGCGCCGGAGATATGGATCAGCGGGCCGCGTTCAGGCGCAAAAAGCGCCTGCGCGCGCGCGACGAGCGCGGCGGCGTCCCCGTCGGCGCTCTCCACGCGCGCAAAGCCGGCCTGGCGCGCGGCCGCGGCGGTAGCGTCGCCCACGCATAGCGCCGGCGTCGTGCGCTCGCGCGTCGCCGCCGCGAATGCCGAAACGCCGTTGGCGCTGGTGAACAGGAGCGCCTGCGCACCGGCGACATCGGCGTCGCCGGCGATCGTCCGTATGCTGAGCATGGGCGCGAGGATCGCCTCACCGTCCATGGCGGCGATGCGACGCGCGGTGTCGGCGGCGCCCGGTTCGGCGCGGGTGATGAGGAGGCGCAGGGCCATCGCGCAGGCTCTCAGGAATCGCGCGCTTGATCGGCGCGGACCTGCTCGGCGCAGGCGCGCCCAATGCGCACGGCGTCTTCGGGGGAGAGCGGGCCACGCTCGTGCGCTTCCGCGCGCCAGCGTCGCGCGCCGTCCGCGGCGAGCGTTTCGCCGATGAAGGTCAGGCCGTCGTTTTCGTAGCGCGCGAGCGCGGCGATCGGGGTGCGGCATGAGCCGTCGAGCACGTCGAGAAACGCGCGTTCGGCGGCGGTTTCGATCGTGGCGCGCGCGTCGACGAGCGGGGCGTATTGCGCCGCGTCCGCCGTCTTCGTCACGATCGCGAGGGCGCCCTGGCAGGCGGCCGGCGGGCACGCGACGGGATCGACGAGGCCGGCCGCGTGCGCTGCAAGGCCCAGCCGCTTCAATCCGGCGAGGGCCAGAAACGTCGCGTCGAATTCGCCGGTTTCAATCTTGCTGAGGCGCGTCTGCACGTTGCCGCGGAGCAGCGCGCAGGCGAGATCGGGGCGCTGGTGCAGCGCCTGCGCCTGGCGGCGCACCGAAGCGGTGCCGAGTTTCGCGCCGCGCGGCAGATCGGCCAGGGCCGTCGCGCGCAGGCTGATGAATGCGTCGCGCGGGTCGTCGCGCTCCGGGACGGCAGCGATGGCGAGGCCCTCCGGCAGCGCGATCGGAACATCCTTCATCGAATGCAGCGCCAGATCGATGCGCCCGTCGAACAAGGCTTCGTCGAGCTCCTTGGTGAAGAGGCCTTTGCCGCCGGCTTCGATCAGCGCGCGGTCCTGGATCTGATCGCCGCTGGTGGCGATGTGCACGAACGCGATGCGCTCGGCGGGGATATCGAACACACGGGCCATCATTGCGGTTACGTGCGCGACCTGCGCGCGCGACAGGGGCGAGCCGCGCGCGCCGATGCGGAAAAGAGGTGTGGTCGCCATGCAGTCTCTCGCTCTTTCGGCGCCGCCGAGGAGCGCAGGGTTAGGACGGAGGCGGAGCTTTATCGCAACCGCCGCATGCGCGCATCTTGCGATTCGTCCCGTGCGGCCCCACCCCTTGGACGGATCATGGCGCGCGCGGTCACTGTTCTTGGCATCGAAACGAGCTGCGACGAAACGGCGGCCGCGGTCGTGCGGCTTGAGGGTTCCGGCGCGGCGGTGCTGGGCGACGTGATCCTGGGGCAGGCGGAGCGGCATGCGCCGTACCAGGGCGTGGTGCCGGAGATCGCGGCGCGGGCGCACGTTGAGGGGCTCGACGGCGCGATCGCGGCGGCGCTGGCGCAGGCGGGGATCGGCTTGGAGGATCTGGATGCGGTGGCCGCCACCGCCGGGCCCGGCCTGATCGGCGGCGTGATGGTTGGGCACGTCACCGGCAAGGCGATCGCGCTGGCGCGGGGGATCCCGCTGATTGCGGTCAATCATCTGGAGGGCCACGCGCTGTCGCCGCGGCTCGCGGGGCCGTTGGCGTTTCCGTACCTGCTGCTGCTGGCGTCGGGCGGGCATTGCCAGTTCGTGGCGGTGCTGGGGCTGGGGAATTACCGCCGGCTCGGCTCCACGATCGACGATGCGCTCGGCGAAGCCTTCGACAAGACCGCGAAGCTCCTGGGGCTCGGGTTTCCCGGCGGGCCGGCGGTGGAGCGGCTGGCGGCGCGCGGCGATGCGCGGCGGTTCGACTTGCCGCGACCGCTGGCGGGGCGTGAGGGCTGCGATTTCTCGTTCGCCGGGCTGAAGACCGCGGTGCTGCGGGCGGCGGAGGGGCTGGGCGCCCTCGGCGATCAGGATCGCGCCGATCTCTGCGCGTCATTCCAGGCGGCGGCGCTCGAAGTGGTGATGGACCGGACCCGCAACGCCATGGCGATGTTCGCGCCTTATTGGGGCGCGCAGGGACGATTGGTCGTGGCGGGGGGCGTGGCGGCGAACCAGGCCTTGCGCGGGGCGCTGGAGGGGCTGGCGGCCGAGGCGGGGTATGCGTTCCATGCGCCGCCGCTGCGCTGGTGCACCGACAACGCCGCGATGGTTGCGCTCGCAGGCGCGGAACGATTTCGGTCCGGATTCACGGATTCGCCGGAGAGGATGTTCGGCGCGCCGGCGCGGGCGCGGTGGCCGCTCGATCAGGAGGCGGCCATCTTGCGCCCGACCCACATGGCCGGGCGCAAGGGCGTCAAAGCTTAGGCCGCTACGCGCGCTGCAAGCACGAGGAGCGGGGTCGCCGCCGCGGTCACCAAAGCCACGGCCACGACAATCGCCAGCGCACGGCCGGCCATCGGGGAAACCCGGATCATCATTGCCTCCTATTCGACACGTCCGATGCTGCGGATGCGAACATCGGTACATCGAGAACATGTGGTGCGCCGGGCGATGGCAGAACGGACTGAAATTGCGGTCTGCCCTGCGTTTAAGCATGCATCCATCGGTGAGTAGCCGATGGCGGCAAGAATCATTCGCAATGGCGTGACAAAACGGGCGCGAACCCGCGGTGGAGTTCGCGCCCGCAATATCGGGATGGTGCACCGCCCAGGCGCGCGCGCCGGGGCGGCTGAGACGCCCGGAACGGCTTTAGGCGACGACGCCGGCCGCGACGCGCAGCAAAGGCGCTGCGGCGACGGTGAACAGCGCCGCGGCGACCAGGATGAATCCGGCGAAGGTGACGGGGGAAACGCGCTTGGTCATGGAAGGCTCCTGCTCAACGGCTTGCAGAGCCTGTATCGCACAGCGGCGATCTCTGATCAATGAATAAAATCGGAAACGTTCAACGAATATCGATTTGTGATATTTGTTACGCGACGACCTTCTCTTTTGCGGTCCGAGCCGTTTCGACTTCGGCGCCGCGGGCGTAGAGGCCCTTGAGCAGGAGATCGAGTACGCCGGCGAGCTCGCGTTCGAGCTTGGGGAGCGTCAGATGCGAGATCAGCTGCGGGATGGCGAATTTCACGGTCGCGGACTGGAGCATCTCGGCGAAGAAGTTGAAGTCGCCGAATGCGAAGAGACCGGCCTCGGCGCCTTCTTCCAGCAACGCCGACAAGAACACGCGCTCCGCCGCCAGATGCTCGTTTGCGAACAGCGGCCGCTCGCGGTCGATCACTTCCGCGACTTCGAGGATTTTCGCGTTTTCTTCGAACAAAGTGTAGGAATCGCGCATGCGCTTGAAGAAGATCTCGCGCAGGCGGACGTCTGGCGGGATGTCCTTCTTGCGGGCGATGGCGGAGAGTTCGGCCTGCTGCGCCGCATAGTGTTTGCGCGCCATCGCTTCGGCGATGTCGATCTTGGCCTCAAAGAAGCGATAGATATTGCCCGGCGACATATCGCAGTCGGCCGCGATTTCGGCCATCGTCGTCTTGCCGTAGCCATAGTGCTTGATCCGCGCCATGGCGGCCTGGAGGATGCGGTCGCGGGTTGCAGATTTCTCGTCCATGTCAATTACCTAGCTTGTATCGGCTGAACATTCAATGAAGGATTCATTTTGACTGCCCTGGGGCCGATCGACGCGATTACGGTGCTGGGCGGGGGCGCCTGGGGGACTGCGCTGGCGCAGGTGGCGGCCGGAATCGGCCGGCGAGTGACGCTGTGGGCGCATGAGCCGGAGGTCTGCGCGGCAATCAACGAACGCCATGAAAACACGATTTTCCTTCCTGGAATTGCGCTGTCGGCGGCGATCCGCGCCACCCCGGACCTGGCGGAGGCGGCGGGCGCAGACCTGATCCTGGCGGTGACGCCCGCGCAACACATGCGCGGTGTTCTACGTGCGCTTTCCCCCCGGCTGCCGGAAGGTCGCCCGGTGATGCTCTGCGCCAAGGGTGTGGAGCAAGGTTCGCTGTCGCTGATGACGGACGTTTTGGCGGGGGAGGCGCCGCAGGCGGAGGCGGCGGTGCTGTCGGGCCCCGGGTTCGCTAAGGACGTCGCGCGGGGGCTGCCGACGGCGACGACGATCGCCTGTGCCGATCCCGCGCTTGCGCGGCGCCTGGTGGACGCGATCGGGGCGCCGACGTTCCGCCCTTATGCGACCGACGATCTCGTCGGCGCCGAGATCGGCGGGGCGGTGAAGAACGTGCTGGCGATCGCGTGCGGGATCGCGGAAGGGCGCGGCCTTGGCGAAGGCGCGCGGGCGGCGCTGATCACCCGAGGGTTCGCGGAACTGGTCCGGCTCGGGCGTGCGCTCGGCGCGCGTGCGGAGACGCTGAACGGGCTTTGCGGGCTCGGCGATCTGGTGCTCACGTGCGTCAGCCGCTCCTCGCGCAACACCAGCCTTGGCGCGGCGCTCGGGGAAGGGCGGACGTTGGCGGACGTTCTCGGCGAGCGGCGTTCGGTGGCGGAAGGCGTGGCCAGCGCACCGGCGGTGGTCGCGCTGGCGCAGCGCCACGGCGTGGAGCTGCCGATTTGTGAAGCCGTCGACGCGATCCTAGCCGATCGCGTCAGCATCGACGATGCGATCAAGGCGCTGCTGTCGCGTCCGTTAAGAGCGGAGAATGCATGAGCAATCCTGCGCGGCCCGCGGCGGGGGCGCCGCTGACGCCGGCGATCCGCGTGCCCGATGGCGGCGCGATCCCGCTGCACTTCCGCGCCGACGGGCGCTTCTTCTCGATGATCGTGACGCGCCGGGGCGCGGATCTCTTTGCGTTCGAGAATGCGTGTCCGCATGCCGGCAATCGGTTCGACGAGATGTACGGCAGCGTGATCGTGGAGAAGAAGAGCTACGTGCTCTGCCCGCATCACGGTGCGAGCTTCGATCTGGCGTCTGGCGCGTGCCTGGGCGGCCCGAGCGAAGGCGGGCTGACGCCGATTGCCATCGTCGTCGAGGACGGCGTGGTGAAGATGGCCTGATTGCGCGTCCGCGCGATCAGGTCGTGCTCGGCTTTGGATCGCCGTCCGTGGAAGTCGCTTCGACCGCGTCGTCGTCGTCATCGTCGTCGTCGAGATCGCGGTTGCGGCGCCCGAGCACGAACCACCCGATGCCGGCGAGGCCGACGACGCCAAGCGCGATCCACGGGAACCAGCTCTGCAGCCCGCCGCCGGCTTCCTTGCCTTTGCCGGCGACGCCGCCTGCGTCTGCGGACGCGGCGGTCGCGACTGTCGCGTTGGGCACGCCGGTGACGAGGCCTTTGACGTCGTAGTTCGAGCGGTTGTCGGTCTCGGCGTTGAAATCAGCGTAGCGCTGGCCAGTGGCGAAGGCGGTGGCCTGGCGCATCGCGGCGGCGGCGTTCACCGCCTGGCCTTGCTGATCGGTGCGCGCGATCGTCGTCAGCGTGACCACGCCGGCGCGCCCGAGGATCCGCTGTTCATGGCGGAGATCGCGCACGGTGGGGGCTGGCTGCGCAGCGGTGCGCTCAGCCCAGGAAAGCGCGCCGGCGGGGTCGAACGCCGGCTGCAAGATGAACCCTTCGAACGGCCGGTTGGCGTCGGCCCGGGCCTGACGCACATCGGCTTCCAGGGTTTCGCCTTGAAGTGTGGAGGCGGAATCCGCGCCGACATATCCGATCGGGTGATAGGAGACGACCGTGCCCCAGAAATCGGGCGCCGTCGGCTGGGCGCCGGCGGTGGCGATCAGGCCCAGAACCTGGCCGGACGGGGGCGCGGCGTTGGCGCGCTGGAGGAACGACTGGGCCTCCGACGCCGGCCAGAATTCGTAGCCGGCGGGGACGGTGATGGCGGCGGCGCCGTTGGCGAGCGGGATCGTGCCGGTCTGCGGGCCAGATGCGGCGGTGGTTTCAGCCGCCGGCGTCGTCGGCTGCAGCGGCTGGGCGCGCACGGGCTCTTGCGGCGGGGGCTGAGCCGGAGCCGCGGCGCTGCGCGGCGGCGTTTCCGGGGGGCCGTCGGCGAAAGCGGGGACCGCGGCGAACACCAGCGCGCTGGCCAAAGCGGCGCGAAGCGCGTCCGCGCTCCGCGAACGAAGCAAACCCATGATCTCCCTCCAGACCGCCACGGTTTTGTAGGCAACGCGCGGCCGGGGCGCGCTGTTCCAGCGCCATTAACCATACCGGGGCGGACGTGTCGCCCTTACGATGTCGCAAGGCTCGGGCGCATTCTTTCAGGTGTGGCAGGCAGCCGCGAGCTCGGCGTGGGCCGCATCCATCGCGCCGGCAACCGCCTCTCGCCAGGCCGACAGCGAGGCGGCCGAATCCGCGCTCTTGGGATAAAGGACCGCGCGGGAGCTCGATACAATTCCGCCTTCGAGCCCGCTCGGGCCGGGCACGAAGCCGGCGACGGCGTCGGCGCCGCTGGCGCCCTGCGCGCCGTATCCGGGCACGAGGAAGAGCGTCTTCGGCATCAAAGTGCGAGCGCGGCGGGCCTCCTCCGGCCACGTCGCCCCGACGACGGCCATCGTTCCGCTCCAGCCGCCATGGCCGGCCAGCCGCGGCGCTTCGGCGGCGATCATCGCGGCGGTGCGTTCCCACAGCGGGCCGTTCGACGAGGGAGCGTCCTGCAGATCCGCGGCGCCCGTGTTCGAGGTGCGGGCGAGGATCGCGACGCCTTTGCCGTGCGCCGCCGCCAGATTGAGGAACGGCGTCAGCGAGTCGCGGCCAAGATAGGGGTTCACGGTGACGCAATCGGCGTCGAAGCCGGGCGCCGGGCCGAGCGCGGCCTTGGCGTAGCCTTCCGCCGTCGAGCCGATGTCGCCGCGCTTGGCGTCGAGCAGCACGAGGAGCCCCTGCGCGCGCGCGGACGCCGTCAGCGCGCGGGCGAGCGCATACCCCTCGGCGCCGAACGCTTCGAAGAGGCCGAGCTGCGGCTTGACGATCGCCGCGCGCGACGCGGCCAAGGCGAGAATCTCGGTGAAGAAGCGTTCCCAGGCGCTGAGGTCTTCGCCATCGCCGAACAGCGCGGGAAGACGATCGGGAAACGGATCAAGGCCGACGCAGAGCGGCGCGCCGATGCGCGCGACGGCGTCGCGAAGGCGGTCGGCGAAGACAGACATCGGTTTAGTATAGCGAGATTCCTCGCTGCGCGTCAGCGCCTTATGATTGCGGGTCCGCGTCGGGGCGCTCGACGATGCAGATCACTTGCGCGACGGCGAGCGAGCGGCGCAATTCGTCGGCGCGGCCGCCGTAATTGCTGTCGGTGATGCGCTCGACGGGTTCGCCCGAGGGCGCGACGCGCTCAACTTCGAGCAGCCGGAAGATCGTCGCTGGCGAGGCGGTGTAGATGCGCCCGCGGCGTGAGGATTCCGCCAGCGTGACGCCGATGGCCTGTCCGTTGGAATCGAGCGCGGGACCGCCGCTGATGCCCGAGAGCGTGCCGTTCAAGCCGCGCGTGCGTCCAGTCTCGACCCAGACGAGCACGGGCTGTTGAATGGTGTAGCGCCCGCGCGTGACCAGCGTTTCGCGGCGCAGGAGACGCGACGCCGCTTCTCCGCGGCGGCCCTGAGGGAAGCCGACATGATAGGCGGTTTGCCCGATGCGGAGATCATCTTCGGTGTCGTCGAGCGCGATGGCGGTCGGCGCGCCCTTGGTGTGCAGGAGGGCCAGATCGGCGAATTGGGCGACCGCGACGTCCACCTCCGCGGCGGTTTCCTGCGCGACGACCAACCCGACCTGGCCAACACGCTGGCAATCGTCGACGACATGGCGCGCGGTGAGCCACCAGCCGTCGGTGCTGATCGCGAACGCGGTGCCGAGCCCGGAAGTGACCGGGCCGACATCGACGAGGATCTCGGGATCGAACACCGAAGGCGGCGGCAAGAGCGGGCCGAGCGTTTCCGAGCCTTCGAACGCGGGCGGCGCTTCGTTGCGGCGACGCATGTCGAGCGTCAGCGTGACCAGGAAGATCGCGATGATCGCCAACGCATAGATCGCCCAGTCCGGGAGCCAGCGCATCAGGCGGCGCTCACCAGGGAAGCCCGCTCAGGGCCGGATCGGAGACGGCGCCCGCCATGATCACGCCGAGACCGAGCTTGAGCGACAGCAGAAAGATGGCGGCGGCGACGTCGCCTTCGGCGATGCGGCGCGGCAGGTTACGCAAGAACATGTCCGTCAGGCGGAACGCGAGCAATTGGATCAGCAGCGTGATCGCGCCCCAAAGCACAACTTCGATGAGGCCCATCGAATTGGCGATGCAGGCCGAGAGCGGGATGGCGAGGCCGAGAACGACGCCCGCGAACGCCAGCGACGCGGAGGGATTGCCTTCGCGGATCAGCGCCAATTCCTTATGCGGCGTGAGCAGGACGTAGATCGTCAGCGCGACCACGAAGAGGGCGATCGCCGCGACGAGCTGAAAAAGGAAGTCGGGGAAGCCTGAGACGAACGCGGTGACGTAATCCATGCGGCGCAACCCCCTCCATACCGCGGACCATGGCCGTCCGGCCGCGTCAACGCCGGGCCCAGCTTCGGCAGGCGCGCTCTAGCCGCTTCGTTACAGGGAGGCAAGCGTAGGCGGCGGTGCGGCTGCGCTCCGCTGTGGGAGCGTGCGTTCACGCCGCATTAGGGCTGTTGCGCCAAGTTCGCCGGCATGATCGCGCGTCGCCTTTTCGTGATCGCGGCCTGCGCCGCGCTCGCCGCGCCGGTTTCGGCGCAGCCGTCCTCCTCGTCGGCCTCGGCCGACCGCAGCCGCGCGCTGACCTCCGCGGAATCCTTCGTGCCGCTGCCCACGCTGACCGCCGGCGTCTTGAGCCGACGCGGGAACGGGGGGACGCTGGTGGTGGATGTGGGCCTCGACGTGCGGGACGCGGCGCTGCGCCGGCGCGCGCGCGCATCGGGGCCTAGGCTGCGGGACGCGCTGCGCACTGCGCTCTCGACGTACGCCAACACCTATTATCGCTCGAACACGGCGCCTGACCCGACCACGATTGCGCGTCTAATGCAGACTGCCGTCAACCGCACGCTGGGTGGCGGGGGGGCGCGGCTCCTGCTCTCGAACATCGTCTTCCAGGCGCCGTAGGCGTGCAGCTTCAGCTGCCGAAACAGGCGGTGTTGATGATCTGGCCTGCTGGGCTGGCGCCGGTCTCGGTATATTCCTCTGGCCGCCCGGGCGCTGTGGCGACGATCTCTTCGTTGGCGCCGATGATTTGCATCTCGACGGTGGCGTAGGTCATGTCTGTGCAATTGAAACGGTAGTGGAAGCGCGCGAGCGTATAGCGGATGATCTCGTTGTAGGCCGCGCCTTCCTGGCCCCAAAGCTGCTCGTTGGCGTAGCGCACCTGCACCCAGGCGCGCGCTTCGTCTTCGCCGCAGCGGCGGATCGAGCTTTTCCCCCAATAGGTGTAGCCCCCGCCCGCCTGCGGCGAAAGCTGAATCCATTCCGGCGCATTGGCGACGTAGCCGATGGGGACGCGGGCGGCGGGATCATCGCAGCTTTCGGGACGGGCGACCGGCGCGGCCGCCTGCTGCTGGGCGCCGTCGCCGCACGCGGCGAGCCCGAGCGCGGCCGCGGCGGCGAAGAGGAGGGCGAGGTGTTTCATTCGTAGCGTCTTACCCGCGGTCTAAGACAAGCTGAAGGCGCCCGCGCTCACATCGCCGAGATGCCGCCGTCGATCTTGAGTTCGGCGCCGGTGACGAATTTGGATTCGTCGCTGGCGAGGTAGAGGATCGCGTTGGCGACGTCGTCAGGCTCGCCGATGCGGCCGAGCGGGATCTGGCGGGCGAGCTTGGCTTCGGCCTCCTCCTTGCCGAACGCCTGGCGCAGCGGGTTGAGGATCGGGGTGTCGATGAACGTCGGGTGGATGGAATTGGAGCGGACGTCCATCTTCTTCTTCGCGCAATGCAGCGCGATGCCCTTGGAGAGCAGCCAGACGGCGGCCTTGGAGGCGTTGTAGACGGGCGAGTTGTGCGCCGCGATGAGGCCTGCGATCGAGGACGTGTTGATGATCGAGCCGGGCTGGTTCTTGCGCAGATAGGGGAGCGCGTGCTTCGTGCCGAGGAACACCGAGTCCACGTTGACGCTCATCACGAGCTTCCAGTCTTCGAGCGAAAGATTCTCGATGTCGCCGCCGCGCGAAATGCCGGCGTTGTTCACGAGCACGGAGATGCCGCCCATGTCGGCGTCGGCCTTGGCGAGCGCGTCCTTCCATTGCGGTTCGCTGGTGACGTCGAGCGCGTAGGCGAACGCGGTTCCCGCGCCATGGGCGTCATTGATCGCCGTGGCGACGGCCTGGGCGCCGGGCAGGTTGACGTCGGCGAGCGCGACCTTTGCGCCCTCGGACGCAAGCTTGTGCGCGGCGGCCGCGCCAAGACCCTGCGCGCCGCCGGTGATGAACGCCTTCTTGCCCGCGACTCGCCCGACCATGGCTTCCTCCCACATGTTGTCTCTGTCGCCGGCGGCTCTAGCGCATCGCGCGGCGCGTGTCGCCCCGCCTGCGGCCAGAGCGTCCGCGACGAACGCCCCGCGAGGAACGCCCCGCGACATGGAGACTGATTGAAGCGCGTGTCCGGCGGGCCTAGCCTTCGAACAAGGGACGGCCATGGAATTCGACGCACTCCTCCTCTCGCGGCTGCAATTCGCGTTCACCGTCGGGTTTCACATTATATTCCCGGCGTTCACGATCGGGCTTGCGTCGTTTCTGGCGGTGCTGGAAGGGCTTTGGCTCTACACCAAGAAACCGCACTTCAAGAACCTCTACCTGTTCTGGGTGAAGATTTTCGCGCTGTCGTTCGGCATGGGCGTCGTGTCGGGCGTGGTGATGAGCTATCAGTTCGGCACCAATTGGAGCGTCTTTTCGGCGCATGCCGGCAGCGTGATCGGGCCGCTTTTGGCGTTCGAGGTGCTGACGGCGTTTTTCCTGGAGGCGTCGTTCCTGGGCGTGATGCTGTTCGGGTGGAAACGCGTCGGGCCGAAGCTGCATTTCTTCGCCACCTGCATGGTGGCCATCGGCACGCTGATGAGCGCGTTCTGGATCCTTGCGGCGAATTCCTGGATGCAGACGCCGCAGGGCTTCACCACGGCGGCGGACGGGACGCTCGTCGCGACGCGGTGGCTTGATGTGATCTTCACGCCGTCGTTCCCGTCGCGCTTCGTGCACATGACGTTCGCGGCCTACCTGACGACGGCGATGGTGGTGGCGGCGACGGCCGCGTTTGCGCTGCTGCGGGGGAAGAGCAACGCGGAGAACAAGACCAGCCTGCGTATGGCCGTGCTGATGATGGCGATCGTTGCGCCGCTGCAGGTCGTGGCGGGGCACGAGAGCGGCGTGGTGGCGCATGAGTATCAGCCGGCCAAGGTCGCGGCGATGGAAGGCTGGTGGGAGACGCGCGCGCAGCAGCCGACGATCCTGTTCGCGCTGCCGGACGAAGAGAACGAACGCAACATCGCCGAGATCGGCGTGCCCGCCATCGGCTCCTGGGTCGTCGCGGGCGATGTGAACGCCGAATTGGAAGGCCTCGATGCGTTCGCGCCGGAAGATCGCCCCCCTGTGGCGATCGTGTTCTGGGCGTTCAGGGTCATGGTGGCGATGGGGCTTGCGATGGTGGGCCTTGGGCTACTCGGCGCGCTATTGTGGGCGCTCAAGCGGCTCGACACGACGAAGATCTATCACCGCCTGCTGGTGCTGCCGGGGCCGTCCGGATTCATTGCGGTGCTGACGGGCTGGATCGCGGCGGAGGTGGGGCGCCAGCCGTACGTGATCTACAACGTGATGCGCACGGAGAACGCGGTCTCGCCGGTCGCTGGGGAGCAGGTTGCGCTTTCGCTGCTCGTGTTCATGGTCGTCTACGCGATCGTGTTCAGCGCCGGGGCGCTCTACATCCTGCGCCTGATGGCGAAAGGACCGGATACGGACGAAGCGCCGCCGACGGCGACGGATCGTCCGCCCGGCGACGCGCTCGCCGCGACGGAGGGCGCGTGATGTTCCTCGGCGTCGAACTCTCGCTGATCTGGGCTGTGCTGATCGCGGTCGCGGTCTTCCTCTATGTGGCGCTCGATGGATTCGATCTGGGCGTCGGCATCCTCTTTCCGTTCGCGAAGTCGCCGAAGGAGCGCGACCAGATGGTTGCGGCGATCGCGCCGGTGTGGGACGGCAACGAGACGTGGCTTGTGCTCGGCGGGGGCGGGCTTTTCGCTGCGTTCCCGCACGCCTATGCGGCGCTTATGCCCGCGCTCTACCTGCCGATCGGGATCATGCTGACGGCGCTCATCTTCCGCGGCGTGGCGTTCGAATTCCGGCATCATGGACGGGAGCGCGGCAGAAAATTCTGGACGATCGCGTTCGCCGGCGGGTCGCTGGTCGCGGCGCTGGCGCAGGGCTTCGTGCTCGTCGGATTCATCCAGGGCAATGACTTCATCGACGGCCAGTTCGTCGGCATGCCGCTCGACTGGCTGACGCCGTTCTCGTGTCTCGTCGCGGGCGGGCTGGCGCTCGGCTACGCGCTGCTTGGCGCGACGTGGCTCATCTTCAAGGCCGAAGGCGATCTCCTGAAGCGCGCGCAGATCTGGGCGCGGCGCCTGATCATCGCGGTGATGCTGGCGATGGCGGGCGTTTCGATCGCCACGCTGGCGCTCGATCCGCTGGTGACGGAGCGCTGGGGCGTCTCGATGATGCACATCGAGTGGCCGGTATTCTTGAAGCTTGCGCCGCTGCCGCTGATTGCAGGCGTCCTGGCGCTGTTGATCTGGCGCGATGCGCCGGGGCCGCGGCACCTGCGGCCGTATCTCTTGAGCGTGGCGCTGTTCGCGGTGGCGTATGCGGGTCTTGGCGCATCGCTTTGGCCTTATATCGTTCCGTTCGAGATGACGCCGGCGGAGGCCGCCGCTGCGGACAACGCGCTTGGGCTGATGCTGGCGGGCGCTGCGCCAATGCTGCCGATCATTCTCGGCTACACGGCCTATGTCTATTGGCTCTTCCGCGCCAAGGTGCCCGCTGATGAAGCCTATCATTGAAGGACCGCCGGAAGCGGGCGAAGCGAAGCGGCCGCTTGGGCGTCGGCTCCTTTGGTTCGTCGCTCTGTGGGTGGTCGGGCTTGGGGCGACGGCGGCGCTCGCCTACGCGCTGCGCGCGCTGATCCTGTAGTGCATCGTCGCCATGCTCCGCGGGCACTCACGCAGACGTCTGTGCGGGATGCGGCAGGCGCCCGCGGTTGCGAATGAGATCGGCGGCGGTATGCGCGTCCAGGGTCCCGTAGAATTCGAGATTCTGAAAATAGGTGCTGTGCAATTTGGGGAATGGCCATTCCGGCCCAAAAACCAACGTCCCGCGCGCGGCGTCTCGAAGCCGGAGGACAACATCCTTCGCCGCCGGAAACGCAATGGTTTCGACGCTCTTCCCCCTGAATCCGCCGAGAATCAGAATGCGCCTGTCGGTGACGGCGTAGTAGGTCGTGCTGCGGAAGTGCGCGTCAGCGACAAAGCGGCCAACCGCCAAATAACCGCCAACCAAAATCAGAACGGTGTCCTCTACCGGGAAAATAAAGTCCGGCGCGACCACCCAAACGCCAACGGCCAGCCAAAGGAACGTGAACGGGATGAGCACCGCATCTGCTCTTCGCAGAAGCAGTCCTTGCGGCGGACGCCCCGTCCACAGAACGGTCTCGCCGGGCTCGAGGTGTTTTGCGAATCGATCCGCGTCGAGCAACATCGCGTTACTCGTTCAGCGGGTGGCCGGCGTAGAAGGCGGCGATGCGGGCGTTGGCGCCTGGGGCCCAGTCGTGCACGAGGCCTGGGACTTCCCAATATTCAACGGGGTGGCCTTCGTTGCGGTATTGCTCGGCGAGGAGCCGGCCGTTCTCAACCGGCACGCTGCGGTCGGCGTCGCCGTGGATGACCAGCACGGGGTATTTGCGCGCAGCGTTGAAGCCGGTGAGGGCAAGTCCGCCGGCGCCGCCTGAGTGCGCGACCACAGAGGCGATGCGTTCGGAGTGTCGTGCGCCCACGACGTTGACGAAATAGCCGCCGCCGGAGAAGCCCGCGATGTGAATGCGGTTCGCGTCGGCGCCGTGGTCGGCGATCATGTGATCGATCAGCGCGCCGATGTAGCCGATTTCGCGGTCCGCCGCCGCCTGCGAGCGGTATGGCCAACGTCCGCCGGCTGCGCGCGGATAGGCGAGAAGCCAGCCATGGGCGCGCGCCGCGTCGTCGAGGCCGGAATAGCGGGCCATGTTGCCGGGATTGTCGCCGACGCCGTGGAACGCGATCACGAGAGGCGGGCGGGGCGGCAGGGTTGCAGGACGCACGAAACGATGGCGCCGTTGCGATCCGCCGACACGGAGGTACTGATCGGAAACATCGTCTTCGGCGCGCGCGTGCGGCGCCAACGCGACTGCGGCGCCCGTGACCAGAAACGCCCGCCGCGCGATCACGACTTGGCCGCGTAGTCCATGAAGCGGGCGAGTTCGACGTCGAGCGCGGTGACGCCGTTTGCGTCGTGGGTGGCGAGGGTGACGTCCACCTTGTTGTAGACGTTGAACCATTCGGGGTGGTGGTCCATCTGCTCGGCCTTCAGCGCGGCCCTGGTCATGAACCCCCACGCGGCTTTGAAGTCATCGAACTTGAAGCTCTTCTGAATTGCGTCGCGGCCGTCGACGGCGGTCCAGCCGGCAAGCTGGGCGACGGCTTGGGCGGCGCCGATACGGTCGTGGGCCATGTGCTCCTCCATGAAATCGCCGCAGGAGCCAAGCTTCACTTCCTGGTCAAGGCAAGGCGAAAGCGGGGAGCGGTATGCTGGCGAGGATCACGATCGGCGCGGCGCTGGCGGCGGGGGCGTTGGCCCTGTCGGGCTGCATGAGCATGCTCGATAACGCGTGGGATGACGCGGCGCATGACGCCTGCGACGCGGAATCCGGCACGTACGACCGGATGACGTGCCACGACCGTGTCGACGATTATTCGCGGGAGCGGGACCGGCGCGAGGATTAATCCTCGACGACGCGGATTGGCTTCTGGCGGCGGATCGCCCCGAGGTAGGTCACCTTGGCGACGCCGTCTTCGCCTGGCTGGACCGCCCGCTTCTGGGTCTTGGCCGCTTCCGGCAGCCTGAACGGAATAACATGCGCCATGGACGCCCCCTGTTGTGAGGATCGAGCGTCCGGAGAGTCAGGTGAATCGATCGTAAACGGCGGCGATGCAGCGGCTCATTTCGGCTTGGGCGCATCCGGCTGAGAGAGCGGGTGCGCTGCGATGAACGCGGGATGGCCCTCCGCGGCCGCGGCGATCGCGGCGAGCCGGCCGGAGAGGGCGACGCCGTAGCGATCGACGGCGGCGTAGAGTTGCGGGACGATGCAGCAATCGGCCAAGGTGGGGGCCTCGCCCCAGGCCCATGGCCCTGGCGGGGCGTTGGCCAAGAGCCGCTCGAGCGCGGCGAACCCGTCTACCGTCCAGCGCCGGGCGAAGCCGGCGACGGCCGCGTCGTCCTGACCGAGCTCATTACGCAAGTAATTGAGAACGCGGACGTTTCCGAGGGGGTGGATGTCGCAAGCGACGACCGCGGCGAGAGCTCGGACATGCGCGCGGGCGGCCGGGTCTGGCGGCAAGAGGGCCGGGACCGGGACCGTCTCCTCCAGCCATTCGAGGATCGCGGGGGTCTGGGTCAACGGAGTTCCGTCGACGATGAGCACAGGGGCGAGGCCCTGGGGGTTCACCGCCATGAAGTCCGCGGCATGCTGGGCGCCGGCGCCCAGATCGACGTGGCTGCGCGCATAGCGCAGGCCCTTCAGTTCCAGGGCGATCCGGAGCCTGTGTGAGGTTCCAGAGCGCCAATAATCGATGAGGGCGAGGGCAGGCGTTTGGGGCATGGGCGTTCCTCTCGCGCGGCCGAGGCGGGGTGGAAAGGCCGGCTCATGCGCCGTTTGGGGCCGATCGCGGCTCGCGCTATATGACGTGAAACCGATTTGCCCCATTAGTCTCAAGGTCCAGGGAGGCGCCGCTCATGGCCGATCTCTTCGAAAACCCCATCGGCACGGACGGATTCGAGTTCGTCGAATTCACCGGCCCAGATCCGGACGCGATCAAGCGCTTCTTCGAAACGTTCGGGTTCACCGCCGTCGCCAAGCACCGCTCGAAGAATGTGCTGCGCTTCAAGCAAGGCGACATCAACTTCCTCCTCAACATGGAGCCGCAGGGCCAGCCTGCGTCGTTCCGGCAGGCGCACGGGCAATCCGCGAACGCGATGGCGTTCCGGGTGCGCGACGCACAGCTTGCGATCCGCGAGGCGGTGAAGCGCGGCGCCAAGGAGGTGAAGGGGCCGGTTGGGCCGATGGAGCTCAACATTCCCGCGATCGAGGGGATCGGCGGCGCCAATCTCTATTTCGTGGACCGCTACGGCGCTGAGTCGATTTATGACGTTGATTTCCGCCCGATCGAGAACGCTGAGGAGACGAAAGCCAACGCGGGGCTTACCTATCTCGATCACCTCACGCACAATTTGCAGCGCGGCAACATGAAGACGTGGGCGGACTATTACGAGACGATCTTCAATTTCCGCGAGATCCGCTATTTCGACATCGAGGGCAAGCACGGCACCGGGCTTTTCTCTAAGGCGATGACGAGCCCGTGCGGGAAGATCCGGATCCCGCTCAACGAGAGCCAGGACGACAAGAGCCAGATCGAGGAATTCCTGCGCGAGTACCAGGGCGAAGGCATCCAGCACATCGCTCTGGGTACGGACGACATCTATGCGACGGTGGAGGAACTGCGCGGGCGCGGGATGAAGTTCCAGGAAACGCCGGGTGCCTATTTCGAAGGCATCAATGCGCGGATCGGACCGCACGGCGAGGACGTGGCGCGGCTGACGAAGAACCAGATTCTGATCGACGGCCAACCCAGCGAAGGCAAGGGGCTGCTGCTGCAGATTTTCACGCAGAATGCGCTCGGGCCGGTGTTCTTCGAGATCATCCAGCGCAAGGGCAATGACGGCTTCGGCGAAGGCAACTTCAAAGCGCTGTTCGATTCCATCGAACTCGATCAGATTCGCCGCGGCGTGCTGCAGGAGAAGGCGAGCGCATGATCGCGCGTTGCGCGCTCCGTCCCCTCAGTCACGCTGCGCGCGACAACTCCCCCGCACGCGGGGGCGCAACGCTTCTTTGCGCGTTGCTTGCGCTTCTGTTGGTCGGTCATCCTGCGGCGCAGGAGGCGCCGCGGTGGTCGATCGCGATCCATGGCGGGGCGGGCGTCATCGAGCGCGCGCAACTCGATGCGGAGACGGAGGCGCGGTATCGTTCGGCGCTGTCAGAGGCGCTGGCCGTCGGTGCGGGCGTTCTGGAGAGCGAAGGATCGGCGCTCGACGCCGTTGAAGCGGTCATCACGCGCATGGAGGACGATCCGCTGTTCAACGCGGGCCGCGGCGCCGTGTTCACGGCGGAAGGCCGCAACGAACTCGACGCCTCGATCATGGATGGGCGCACCCGCGCGGCCGGCGCTGTCGCCGGCGTCACGCGCACGCGGCATCCGATCTCGCTCGCGCGCGCGGCGATGGAGCGCTCGCCCCACGTGATGCTGATCGGGGAGGGCGCGGAGGCGTTTGCGCGGTCGCAGGGGTTGGAGGAGGTCGCGCCGTCGTATTTCTTCACGGCGCGGCGCTGGCGGCAGCTTGAGGAGAACTTGCAGCGGCAGGGATTGCCGATTCCCGCGCGGCCCGAGGGCGCGACGGACGAAGGCGCGGCGCTCCTGCTGGACGATCACCAGTTCGGCACGGTGGGCGTCGTCGCGTTCGATGCGCATGGGAATCTCGCGGCGGGCACGTCCACGGGCGGGACGACGGGAAAGCGCTGGGGGCGCGTGGGCGATACGCCCGTCATCGGCGCGGGGACCTATGCGCAGAACGGCGTGTGCGCGGTCTCCGCGACGGGGACGGGGGAGTACTTCATCCGGCTGTCCGTCGCGCGGCGCATCTGCGATCTGATCGAATTGCAGGATCGCGGCGCGCAGGCGGCCGCTGACGCCGTGGTGCAGGGCGAGCTGACGGCGATGGGCGGCGACGGCGGCGTGATCGTGCTCGACGGCGTCGGGCGCGCCGCGTGGAGCATGAACACGCCCGGCATGTATCGCGCGCGCCAGGCGGCGGGCGGCGCGCCGGTGGTGCAGATCTTTGCGGACGAACGATAATGAAATCGACCCATTCCTCCGTCATTCCGGGTTCTCGCTTCGCGAGCCCCGGAATGACGGATGGGGATGGGCGCATGGTTGAGGAGTAGCGCGATGTCGCTCCAAGGCATTCATCACGTCGCCTATCGCTGCAAGGACGCGAAGGAGACGGTTGAGTTCTATCGCGACGTGATGGGGATGGAGTTCACCGTTGCGTTTGCGGAGGATCATGTACCGTCCACCGGCGAATATGATCCCTACATGCACGTTTTCCTCGACGCCGGCGGGGGAAACGTGCTCGCATTCTTCGAACTTCCGCAGCAGAAGTCGATGGGGCGTGACGAGAACACGCCGCAATGGGTGCAGCACATCGCGTTCAAGGTGGACACGATGGAGGCGCTTCTGGCCGCGAAGGCGAAGGCCGAGGCCAAGGGGCTCGACGTGCTGGGCCCTACCGATCACGGCATCTTCAAGTCGATCTATTTCTTCGATCCGAACGGCCATCGCCTGGAGGTGACGACGGATACCGGCACGCCCGAGGAGCTGGCGGAGCTGAAGCGCGTCGCGCCGCTGATGCTGGAGGAATGGAGCCGCACCAAGAAGGCGCCGCAGCATGCGGCGTGGCTGCATGAGAAGGCGCGCGCCGCGCACACGGCGGCGAAGGCGCGGCTCGGCGAATGACGCTCGTGATTTTGCGGATCGCGCTTGATCCGCACCATTGGCGGGCGGAGGACAAAGCCGGCTGGGCGCTCTCGCTGATCGGCATGGCGCAGGTGGCGGCCCCGCAAATTCTGCATACGGATCGTTACGAGATCGGCGATACGATCGTCACCGTGCACATGTGGAGCAAGGAGCCGCCCAAGCGGATCGCGAAGATCCTGCGCGATCACGAGAGCTTCCGGCGCCTGCGCACCCGCATCGCCGATCTCGGCGCGCGGGCCGATTTCGACATCGAGGACGAGGAGGCGGCATGAGCGAGGCGCAGGAGGGCGGGCTTGAGGCCAAGTTCGCCGCGTTTAGCGAGCACTGGCGCCCGAAAGTTGTCGCCGCGCTGAATGGCCAGGAGGTAAAGGCGGTCAAGGTGCAGGGCGTCTTCCCGTGGCATTCGCATGCCGCGTGCGAGGAAATGTTCCTGGTGTGGAAGGGCCGCTTCCGGGTGGAGTTCCGTGACCGTGTCGTGGAGATGGGGCCGGGCGAGTACATCGTCGTGCCGCGCGGCGTGGAGCATCGCACCGCTGCCGACGACGAAGCCGAGGTGCTGATCTTTGAGCCGGCAGAGGTGGTGCACACCGGCGACGAGCCGCCTTCGGCGTTCACTGCGCCGAACGGCGTGCGCGCATGATCCGCGTGACGCCCGCGCTTGCGATCGACGACGAGGAATTGCACCTGACGTTCGTGCGCGCCTCGGGACCCGGCGGGCAGAACGTCAACAAGGTCTCCACCGCCGCGCACTTGCGCTTCGACGCCGCCAACAGCGAGACGCTGCCGGAGGAGATCAAGACGAAGCTGATCGCGATCGCGGGAACGCGCGCCACCAAGGACGGCGTGATCGTAATCCACGCCGACCGCTTCCGCACGCAGGAGCGCAATCGCGACGACGCGGTGGCGCGGCTCATCGCGCTGATCGCACAAGCCGCGCACAAGCCCAAGCCGCGCAAGACGACGCGGCCGACGGCGGCGTCGCGCGAGCGGCGCCTCGATTCGAAGGCCCGCCGCGGACGGATCAAAGCCGAGCGCGGCGGCAAAGTGGAGTATGATTGATGCCGCTGGTTGATCCGCTCCCGGGCGACGCCTCCGCTGAAGTCGCGGAACTCGCTAAATTCTTCAACGAGACGCTCGGCTTTCCACCGAACAGCGTGCTGACGATGCAGCGGCGCCCGGAGATCGCCAAGGCGTTCATCAATCTCAACAAAGCGGTGATGACGAACGAAGCGCGGGTCACGTCCGAACAGAAACGGCTGATCGGGTATGTCGCCAGCCTCACCGCCGGTTGCCGCTATTGCCAAGCGCATACGGCGCTCGCGGCGCAGCGCTACGGCGCCAGCAATGTGCGGGTGGCGGAGGTCTGGAATTATGAACGCAGCGACCTCTTTACGCCGGCCGAGAAAGCCGCGCTGGCGTTTGCACAAGCGGCGTCGTCCGTGCCCAACGCGGTCGACGACGCAATCGCGCGCGACCTGAAGGCGCATTGGAGCGATGACGAGATCGTGGAGATTCTCGGCGTCGTGGCATTGTTCGGCTACCTGAACCGCTGGAACGATTCGATGGCGACGACGCTGGAGCCCGGCGCCGAAGCCGCGGGCCGCGCGCACCTGCGGGACGCCGGCTGGACGAAGGGCAAGCACACATGAAACTCGCTTCGCTTAAACATGGGCGGGACGGCCGCCTCGTGGTGGTGTCGGACGATCTCGCCTGGTGCACGGACGCCTCGTTGGTCGCGCCGACGCTGCAGGCCGCGCTGGATGATTGGGCGACGATCGAACCGAGGCTGCGCGCGCTGGCGGAAAGCCTTGCGCACGACAGCGTGCCGAAGGAGCGCTTCCACGAGCGGGCGTGCGCATCGCCGCTGCCGCGCGCGTATCAGTGGGCGGACGGCTCCGCGTATGTGAACCACGTCGAACTCGTGCGCAAAGCGCGCGGCGCGGAGATGCCGGCGAGCTTCTGGACCGATCCGTTGATGTATCAGGGCGGCAGCGACACGTTCCTTGGGCCGCGCGACGCGATCCCGCTCGGCGACGAGGCGTGGGGCTGCGATTGCGAGGCAGAGATCGCGGTGATCACCGATGACGCGCCGATGGGCGTCGACGCGGAGACCGCGCGCGGCCACATCAAGCTGGTAATGCTGGTGAACGACGTCTCGCTGCGCAATCTGATCCCGAACGAATTGGCGAAGGGCTTCGGCTTCTTCCAGGCGAAGCCGTCGTCGGCGTTCTCGCCGGTCGCCGTCACGCCGGATGCGCTGGGCGCGGCGTGGCGAGAGGGCAAGCTGCACCGCCCGCTGTTGACGCGGATCAACGGCGCGGCGTTGGGACAACCCAATGCCGGGGCGGAGATGACGTTCGATTTCGGCCAACTCGTCGCGCATGCGGCGAAGACGCGCGCGCTCGGTGCGGGAACGATCGTCGGCTCGGGCACCGTGTCGAACCGCGATCCGGATGGATCGCCAGGACGCCCCGTCGCCGAGGGCGGGCTCGGCTATTCCTGCATCGCTGAATTGCGCACGGTCGAGACCATCCGCACCGGCGCGCCGCAGACGCCGTTCCTGAAGCATGGCGACCGCGTCGAGATCGAGATGCAGGACGAGGCGGGCCATTCGATCTTCGGACGGATCGAGCAGGACGTCATGTTGCGATGAAGGGCGATCCGCCGCGCTTGCGCGGGAGAAGGCGGGTCGGTTGAATGGTCGAGACGACGACGCGCAGCGTAACGGCGCGCGCACGCTAGGGGAGACGAGAATGAAAGCATTGCTTCGCAGCGCCGGTGCGCTTGGGCTTCTTTTGGCGGCGCCGTTCGTCGCGCCCGCCCAAGCGGAAGAGGGGATGTGGACGTTTGACAATTTCCCCTCCGATGAGGTTCGCGAAGCCTATGGGTGGGCGCCGGACCAGGCGTGGCTCGATCGGGTGCGGCTGGGCTCGGTGCGGCTGGAGGGCGGCTGCTCGGCCTCGATCGTCGGCGCGGAGGGGCTGGTGCAAACCAATCACCATTGCGTGGTCGATTGCGTGCAAAATTTCTCCAGCCCCGGCGAGAACGTCGTGCTCACGGGCGTGCGCGCGATGTCGCGTGCGGAAGAGCGGCGCTGCGAAGGCATGGCTGCGCAGGTGTTGATGAACATCACCGATGTCACGCAGCGGATCGAGGGCGCAACCGCCGACGTCGATGCGCAGGGCTTCACCCGTGCACGCGACGCGGAGATCTCGCGCATCGAATCCGAATGCCGGGGCGAGGCGGCGGACAAGCGCTGCCAGGTCGTCACGCTCTATCAGGGTGGACAGTACAAGCTCTATGAGTACAAGCGCTTCGAGGATGTGCGCCTGGTGTTCGCGCCGGAACTCAACGCCGCGTTCTTCGGCGGCGATCCGGATAATTTCAACTTCCCGCGCTATTGCCTCGATGTCGCGTTCCTGCGGCTTTATGAGAACGATCGCCCGGCGCGCACGCCGAACCGGCTGCAGTGGCGGTCCGATCCGTTGCGTGATGGCGAGCTTGTGTTCATTTCCGGCAACCCAGGCTCCACCAGCCGGCAATTGACGGCCGCGCAGCTCGCGTTCCAGCGCGATCATTTCCTGCCGTGGCGGCTCTCTTATTTGTCCGAGTTGCGCGGGCGCCTGATCGCCTATTCCGCTCAAGGGCCCGAGCAGGCGCGGATCGCGTCGGATACGCTCTTCGGGGTGGAGAATGCATTCAAGGCGCTGACAGGGCGCCGGCTCGCACTCGCCGATCCTCAAGGTTTCGGCGTGGTCGAGGCGCGCGAGGCCAATCTCCTGCAGAGCGTCGCGTCGAGCGCGGATACGTCACAAACGCTGTCGGCGGCGTACGGCGACATCGCCGAGGCGACACAGACCTTCCGCGGCTTCTATCTCGCGCATCAGTTCGCGGAAGTCCGGCTGGGCGGGGGATCGGAACTGATGTCCTGGGCGCGCGATCTTGTGCGCGCCGGCGACGAGCGCGCCAAGCCGAACGCGGAACGTCTGCCGGCCTATACCGACGCGCGCATCGGCTCGGTGCGCCAGCGCGTGCTCGCGGAGACGCCGGTTGAAGGGGCGCTTGACGAGATACTGATCTCGTTCTGGCTCTCCAAGATGCGCGAGTATCTGACGGCGGACGATCCGCTCGTGCGCAAGGTGCTGGGCGAAGAGAGCCCCGAAGCGCTCGCGCATCGCCTCGTCAGCCAAACGAGGCTCGGCGATCCGGCGTTCCGGGCGCAATTGTGGGAAGGCGGCGCCGCGGCGATCGCCGCGTCCGACGATCCGCTGATCGTGTTCATCCGCGGCTGGGACGCCGATGCACGTGCGTTGAGGGCGCGCAATCTGCAGGAGGTCGAAGGCCCGGTCGCGCGGGCGCAGGAGCGCATCGCGCAGGCGCGCTTCCAGCAATACGGGCAGAGCCTTTATCCTGACGCGACGTTCACGCTGCGGCTGTCCTACGGGCGCATCGCCGGTTGGACCGAGCCTGGCGGACGCGAAGTGGCGCCGTTCACGACGATTTCCGGACTCTATGAGCGCGGGACGGGCGCCGATCCGTTCGCGATAACCCAGAGCTGGCTCGATGCGCGACCGCGGCTGAACCCCAACACGATCTTCAATGTGTCGACCACGAACGACATCATCGGCGGCAATTCGGGCAGCCCGCTGCTCGATCGCGGCGGGCGCGTCGTCGGCGCCGTGTTCGACGGCAACATCCATTCGCTTGGCGGCGAATATTTCTACGACGGCCGCCTCAACCGCTCGGTCGCGGTCGCCTCAACCGCGGTCGAAGAAGCGCTTGGCACGGTCTACGGCATGAACCACATCGTCCGCGAATTGCGGCGGTAATGCCGCATCCGCTTTGACCTCCCTCTTCAAGACGAAGAGGGAGGCTGGACGCGGCGCATCACCAGATCTGCACGCGCTGATCGGGCGCGAGATAAAGCGCGTCGTCGGCTTGCACGTCGAACGCGGCGTACCAGGCGTCGAGATTGCGGACGACGCCGTTCACGCGGTATTCGGCCGGCGAGTGCGGATCCGACAGCAATTGATTGCGCAGGCGCCCGTCGCGGATGATCTGGCGCCACACTTGGCCCCATGCGAGGAAGAAGCGCTGGTCGCCGTTGAGGCCTTCGAGTTCCTGCGCCCGTACGCTCAATGGCGCTGAGAGTTCGTAGGCCTTGTGCGCGACCTGAAGCCCGCCCACGTCGCCGATGTTTTCGCCGAGTGTGAGGCGCCCGTTCACGGTCAGGCCTTCGAGCGGAGAGAAGGCGTTGTATTGCTCGGCCAGGCGATCGCCGAGCGCGGTGAAGCGCGCGACGTCGCCCTCGGTCCACCAATCGCGCAGCACGCCGCGCGCATCCGACTTGGCGCCCTGGTCGTCGAAGCCGTGGCCCATTTCGTGCCCGATCACGCCGCCGATGGCGCCGTAATTCACTGCGGGATCGGCGTGGGGATCGAAGAACGGCGCCTGTAGGATCGCGGCGGGGAACACGATCTCGTTGAACACCGGATTGTAGTAGGCGTTCACGGTTTGCGGGGTCATGCCCCATTCCTCGCGGTCGGTGCGCTGGTTCAGCCGCGCCACGCGGCGGCTCCAATCGAACACTGCGGCGCGGCGCACATTGCCGAACGCGTCGCCGCTGCGCACTTCGTACGCGGAATAATCGCGCCAGCGATCAGGATAGCCGATCTTCGGGCGGAATGCGGCGAGCTTCTCGCGCGCCACGACCTTGGTTTCCGCCGACATCCACGCGAGGCCGTCGATGCGTTCGCCATAGGCGCGGCGGAGATTCTCCACGAGCGCCTGCATTTGCGCTTTCGCATCGGGCGTGAAGTGGCGGCGTACGTAGAGCTGGCCGACGGCTTCGCCGAGCGCGCCGTCGAGCGCCTGCACGGCGCGTTTCCAGCGCTCGCGCTGTTCGGGCTGGCCGTTGAGGCGCCGCCCGAAGAAATCGAAGCTCTCGTCGTCGAGCGGCTGGGGCAGCACGTGGGCGGCGTTGGTGAGATAGTGGAACGTCAAATACGCGCGCCAGGTCTCCACCGGCGTCGCCATCACCAGATCCGCGAGCGGGCGCATCGCGCTCAGCTCGCGGACGACGACGTCAGCGGCGCCGCCGAGGCCGGCGGCGTCGAGCGCTGCGTCGAACGGCAGGTTGGGCGCCAGCGCGCGCAGCTCGGCGCGGCTCATCTTGTTGTAGGTGCGCGAGCGGTCGCGCCGATCGGCGATCGGCCAATGGCGCTCGGCGATCTCTGTTTCCAGCGCCAGGATGGCGGCTGCGCTCACTTCCGCGTTTTGCTGGTTCGCCAGCGTCAGCATGCGCGCGATGTGGGCCTGGTAATCGGCGCGGATCTGCGGGAATTGTTCATCGGCGCGGCGATAATACTCCCGCTCCGGCAGGCCGAGGCCGGCATGGGTGACGAGCACGGCGTAGGCGTCTGGATCGCGCTGATCGAGCGAGATGAAGGCCGCGATCGGGAAGTTCACCGGCATGTCCGGCCGCGCGACGAGCGCCAGCACGTCGCGATGGGTGGCGAGCGCCGCGATCGCGTCGAGATCGCTCTGCGCGGGGCCAAGGCCGCGCGCATTGATGGCGCCGACGTCGTTGTAGGAATTGTAGAAGTCGGCGATCTTCTGCTCGACGCTGCCGGGCGCGCCGCCGGTCGCGGCGGTTTCTTCCACGATCACGCGCACGTCTTCTTCCGCCTTGGCGCGCAGGATGTCGAAGGCGCCCCAGCGCGTGCGGTCGGCCGGGATTTCGGTGTCGCGGATCCAGGTTCCGCTGCAATAGCGGAAGAAATCGTCTCCTGGATCGACGGTGAGATCGCGGGCGGAAAGATCGACGCCGAAGCTGCCGAGTTCCGGGCGCCCGCGCGCCGGCGTTGCAGTCTGTGCGCCCATCGGCGCGGATGCGCATGAGGCCAGAAGGAGCGCAAACGGCGAAGCGGCGAACACGCGCCGGGACATAGAGGGCGTGAATCGCGTCGGCATGATCTCAGACGGCATGATCTAACTCCCCGGCGCCGCGTCCGGCGCTGCATCGATGATCCGGAGTCAGACCATAGCGGGGGCCGCTGCGCTGCAAAACCCGCGTTCGTCGCAATGAAGGCGCGACCGCCGCCGCGCCTTCGCCTGCGAATTGCGTGATGCCGGCGCTATTCGGCCGGCAGCGCCTGCGGACGGCTGGTTCCCCAGGCGCGCCCGATGAGGCGCCCAACCGCGCCAGTCGAGCGTTTCACCGTCACGCCGATCATGTAGAACACCGGCGTCAGGATCAGCGTCACCGGCATGCAGAGCAACACGCCGAACGCAAGCCCGATCGCCATCGGCTTCAGGAATTGCGCGATCGCGGCGTTCTCCAGCAGCATGGGCGTCAGGCCGACGAACTCCGTCACGGAGGTGAGGAAGATCTGGCGGAAGCGCGAGATCGAGGCCTCGACGATGCCGCGTTCGGCGCGCACACGCACGATCTGGAAGCCGGCATGCTCCAGCGCTTCTGCGCCTTCGTGCAGCTCGCTCTTCTCCCGCCGCACGGTTCGCGCGCCGACGATCTCGACGGGCGTATTGTCGAAATTGCGGGCGATCGAGTCCTGCACCAGGTCCTCGTGGATCTCGACGACGTCGGCGATCTTGACGATCTCCCAAGCTTCGCCATTGGCGGCGGTGAACGTATCCGCCACAACATCGTCCGGCAGCGGGGGCGCATCGGCGCGTTTGCGGCGCATGGCGAAGAAGCCACGGATCTGGTTGGCGCGATCGACGAGCACGACGTTGTCGTTCACGACGACGCCGATGGCCGCGATCATGCCCAGCCAGGAGAAGAGCGCGAAATTAAGACCGAAAATATAGTGCCCGAACGCAGCCCCGATGAACGCGAAGGGGATGATCGAGAGGATCAGCGCCGGCTGCCAGTAGGAGCGGAAGGTGACGGCGAGGAGGAAGTACATGGCGAAGAGCGCCATGACGCCGAACGCCATCAATTGCGCGAAGAATTCCTCCTGCGCCTCGGCCTCGCCGATCGCGCGCCGCGAGACGGTGGGATATTTCGCTTCGAGCTGCGGGAAGAATTGCTGGTTGAGCTCGCGCATGATCGGGCCGCGGGTCTCGTCCGGCGCCTCCGCCTCGACCAGGATCGACCGCATGCGCTGACGGCGGTCGTAGCCAGTGACGCCGGGCGCGAACTCCACAGTCGCCACCGACGCCAGGGGCACTTCGCGGCCGTCATTGGTGCGGACGCGGAACTGGCCGAGGCTTTCCAGCGTCCGCCGGTCGTCGCGCGGGTAGCGGACATAGACGCGCACTTCATCGCCGTCGCGCGGCAGGCGCTGCACTTCCTCGCCGAAATAGGCCTGGCGGACCTGGCGGGACACATCCTGCAGCGTAATGCCGAGCTGTTCGGCGCCGGGCAGGAGCGTGAAGCGCAATTCCTCGATCGCGGCTTCTTCGCTGTCGCGGACGCTGGCGACGTCGGCGAACTGACCGAGGCGCACTTTCAATTCATCGACGGCGGAGCGCAGGTCGTCCTGGTTCTCGCCCATGATGGCGATCTGGATGTTGGGGCCGTCATTATTGCCGGAGAGGGAGAAGTTCACGCGCTCGGCGTCGGGCACGTCGCCCATCAATTCTTCCAGGCGCTCGCGGACGCGGCTGGTGCGCAGGTCGCGCGTCTCGGGCGGCGTGAGCACGATCCAGGCTTGGATTGTGTTCTCGTTGATCGCCTGGCTCCAGTTGCGGATCACGCCGCGCGAGGGCGCGCCGGTGTGCGGATCCTCGAACGCGACATCCTTCGTCTCTTCTTCGAGCGCGAGGCGCGCGCGGTCGAGTTGGGCGGCGACTTCCTCCATGCGGGAGAACGGCGTCGTCTGCGGCAACTCGATCGAGGCGGTCATGAAGTCCCCCTCGATCTCCGGCATGAAGGTCTGCTTGATGCGGTTGGAGGCCATCAGGCCGATGGCCAGCATGAACACTGCGATGAACGCAGCGGCGGTGGCCCAGCGCCACTTCACGGCGCGGCGGATTGTGGGGCCATGCACGTGGCGCGCGACCCACAGCACCGAATGTGCGCAGCGCTGCTGGAAGCGGAAGAGACGCGAGATGATCCCATGCCCTTGCGGGTCGGGCTTCTTCACGTGCGCCAAGTGCGCGGGCAGGATGATGAGGCTCTCCACCAGCGAGAAGAAGAGCGTCGACATCACCACGATGGAGATCGCGCGGGTGAACTGGCGCACTTCGCCGTCGAGCAGCATCCAGGGCAGGAAGGCGATCATGGTGACGAAGACGGACGCGACGAGCGGCTTGAGCACCAGTTGCGTCGCGAGAATCGCGGCGTCCGCGCCGGTTCGTCCTTTCTCCGCCTGTTCATAGATCGCTTCGCCGACGATGATGGCGTCGTCGACCATGATGCCGAGCACCAGCAGGAAGCCGAACACGGTCATGAAGTTCAACGATACGTCGACGTAGGGCAGGATGAAGAATGAGCCGGCGAAGGCGGTCATGACGCCGACCGTCGCCCAGAACGCGACCTTCGGGTGCAGCGTCAGCAGGAGCAGCACGAAGATCAGGAAGAAGCCCTGCAACGCGTTGCCAAGCAGTATGCCGGTCAGCGCGTTATAGTCATCGACTTCGTCATAGATGTAGGTGAGCTGGAGTCCCGCGGGCAATTGCTGGCGCGTGGTTTCCACCTGTTCGCGGACGGCCTTGGCCGTTTCCCAGATGTCGAACGTGTCGGTGGTCTGGACGGCGAGGATGATCGAGGGCTCGCCGTTCATGCGGGAATAGAGATTGACGTCCTGGAACCCGTCGATGACCGAGGCGACGTCGCCCACGCGCACAACACCGCCGTCGGTCGTCTGGCGCAGAATGATATTCTCGAAATCGAACTCGGTGTCGGCGAGATTTCGGGCGCGGAGCTGGTAGTCGCCGTCCGGGGTGCGGACTGCGCCTGCGGATATGTTGATCGACGCCGCGCGCACGGCGCGCGCGACTTCATCGAAGGTGAGGCCGTACTGGCGCAACGCGGTTTCCGAGAGCTCGATGGAGACTTCGGGTTGGCGCGCGCCGGTAATGATGGTGTTGGCGCCGCCGGGCAGGAGCGCCAGGTCGTCGCGGAGCTTGGTCGCCGTATCGCGCAGCACGCGCTCCTCGACCTCGCCGTGGACGCCGAGGATCACGGCCCAGTCGCGCCCGACCTGGCGACGGACCTGAATCGGTTCGAGCCCGGGCGGCAGGCCCGAGATGGATTCCACGCGCGAGCGCACTTCCTGCGTCAATGCTTCGGAATCGATGCTCGGATTGGCGATCAGGTTCACCCAAGCAAAGCCTTCTCCGGAGCGCGAGCGGATCCAGTTGATGCCGTTCAGGTCATTGATCGCCTCTTCGATTCGAACGGTGACCTGGCTTTCCATGTCCTCGGGGCTGGCGCCGGGCCATGCGACCTCGATGAACGTGCCGTCTTGGCGTCCGGGCGGGAAGAATTCCTTCTCCATGCGGCCGAACGAGAGGAAGCCCGCGACGACGCATGCGACCATCAAGAGATTGCCGGCGACCGGATTGCGCGCCCACCAGGCGACCATTCCCTTCAGCATGGAGTCTCTCCTTGCCCCGCCTGAGCGGAGCGCTCCGTCTGCATTGCGCAAGCGCGGATCGACGAACCGACCGCGCACTCAGCCCTATGGGCGAATGTTGAGCGGCTGTTTGGCCGTGTCCGGATCAGGTCCGCGCGGGGCGGTCTGGGCGGCGCGGGCGATGGGCGTGACCGACATGCCGTCGCGCGGGCTGGGCAGGTGCGAGACGACCACGCGCTCGCCGCTGCGCACGCCGGTGCGGAACAGCACTTCGTTCGCCGTGGTCTGTGCGGCGCGCACTTCGCGCACGTCGATGGTGTTGTCGCGGTTGACGACATAGACATATTCGTTGCGCTTGAGGGCGCTGCGCGGCGCCGCGACGAGATTCTCCGAGCGTGCGCCATCGATCGTCGCGGTGACGAAGATGCCGGGCGCCAGCGGCGAGGCGTTGCGGCGCGCGAATGGATCGCGCACCTCGATGATGCCGTAGGTCAGCCGCGTGGAGGAGTCGATCGCCGCCTCGATCCGCGAGAGGCGGCCCTCCCATTGCTGCACTTGGCCGCCGACCGATGCGCTCAGGTGGGCTGCAGGCGCATTGGCGCCGCCGGAATAGCCGAGCCGCGCGTTGAGCGATGCAAGATCGGCGTCCGTCAGCGGCACGCGCACTTCCATGACGTCAGTGGAGAAGACATCGACTACGGGCGCCCCTGGGGCGACGTAATCGCCGACATTGGCGCGACGCTGCCGCACGCGGCCTTCGAACGGGGCGCTGATCTCCGTGCGCGACAGATCGAGCTGTGCGGCGCGCAATTGCGCTTCCGCCGCGGCGAGTGCGGCGCGGGCCTGCGCCAGCTGCGGTTCTCGCAACACCAGGGGCGAGGGGACGCCCTGGCCGAGCTGCTCCCAATCCTGGCGCGCGAGTTCGGATTCGGCCTGCTCGCGCTGCAGCGCCTCCTGCGCCTGCGCGACCTGCGCTTGGGCGCGGACAACGGCGAGGCGATAGTCGGCGCTGTCGATCCGCACGAGGGTTTCGCCCGGGCGGAAGGCGCCGCCTTCGATGTAGGACGGCGACACCCAGATAACGCGCCCTGAGACCTGTGCGGCGAGCGAGGATTGCACGCGCGGGCGCGCTTCGCCCTGCGCGGTGACGGTGATCGTCGTGGTGCGGGCGACCGCGGGCGCGACCTGCACCGCGACGGGGCGCGGCGTTGAATCGTTCTTCTCCGGCTGCGGGCCGGTGGCGTTCAGCACCGCGCAGCCGACCACGCCGAGGCCAATGATCAGCACCGGCGCGCCAATCACCGCGGCGCGGCGCAGGAGCAGCCCGATGCCGCGGGGCTTTTCGACGACGTCGTCTTCAGTCTCTGAGGCGGCGGTCATGTTGAGGTCCATCTTATTCATCACGGCGCTCCTCGTCGCGGCGTGCTCTGCCGCGGAGCTCGACAAGCCCGCCCTGGGCCGCTCCGCCGCCCAACGCGACATGATAATCGATGCGGTTCGTGACGCGGTCTGCGCGCACGCTGATGAGGCCGCGCTCGGCGTCGATGCGGCGGGTGTAGGCGTCGATCAGTTCGAAAATCGTGGCGACCCCGCGGCCGTATTCGCGCTCCGCCAGCGCTTGCGCTTCGCGGGCTTCTTCAACCGCCTGCGCCAGTTCCATCTCCCGCACCTGAAGGCTGCGGTCGCTGGAGATTGACGCCTCGACTTCGCGCCACGCGGCGATCGCGGTCCCGACATAATCGGCGGCCGCCTGGCGCTGCTCGGCGGATGCGGCGTAGGCTTCATTGCGCAGGCGCCCGCCTTGGAAGATCGGCGCGGTGAGGCTGCCGATGACCGATGTGATGAGATCGTCGATGCCGTTGACGTCGTTGAACGCGTCGCCAGCGCCGTCGGCGGTCGCGGTCAGGGTGAGGCGCGGCAGCAGCGCCGCGCGCGCTTCGTGCACCCGGAAGCCGGCGGCGTGGAGGCGCGCCTCGGAGGCGAGTACGTCGGGCGGCGCTCCAAGAGATTTTGCGGGGCGCCGGCCGCACTCAGCGTCGCCAGCGCCGGCAAGGCCGCGCCGGTCTGCAGCTGACCGTCGGGATAGCGGCCGAGCGTTTCCTGCAGCGCGCGCGCCGCGATCAGCATGGCTTCGCTCGCCTGCGCCTCGTTGGCGCGCGCGGTGGCGGTCTGTGCGCGCGCAGTGCGCAGGGCGAGCGAATCGGCGAGGCCGCGGTCATAGCGGCGCTGGGTGAGATCGAGTGCGCGGTTGCGCGTGTCGAGATCCTCCCGGGCCAGCGCAAGCAATTGCTGCGCGGTGACGAGATTCACCCAGGCGCGGGCCGTGCGGCCGGCGGTCGAGATGCGGGCGGCGTTAAGATCGGCCTCGAAGGCTTCGGCGTCGGCGTAGGCGGCCAGCGTGCGCGCCGTCAGCCGGCCCCAGACGTCCACCTCCCACGTTGAGGAGACCTGAGCGGTATAGAGATCAAGTCGGGTGCGATCGTCCGTACCCGGAACAGGCGTCTCGGTGCGCGATCGGCCGATCCCGGCGAAGAGATCGGGGAGAAGGCCGCCGCGCACACCGCGGGCGCGGTAGCGCGCGGCCTGGGCGCGGGCTTCGGCCGCTTGCAGCTGCGGATTGGCGATGCGCGCCTCGCGCACAAGGCCGGTGAGTTCCTCAACGCCCAGCCCGTTGACCCAGTCGGGCGCCGGCTCGGCCGCCAGCGCCGCCGCCTCGCCGGCCGCCATCGCCTGCGCGGCCGCGAAATTCTGCGGCGCCTCCGGCAGATCCGGCCGGCTGGCGCATGAGCCGACCGCCAAGGTCAGCGTCAATCCTGTTACGAGCCGGGCGGCGCGACGCATGTTGTCCCTCTTCACCCCTCTTTGCGGCCGTTCACCTCGAAAGTCAATAAATCCTCATTGACATTCGATAATAGTATCACGGCGGGTCACGTGGCTTCTCAGGCGACGCGGGCTGACCGAACGGGCGCTCGCATTAGGGATGCCGGCGCCGGCGGCTTCGGATGCAGGCGGGTGAATCAATCCCCAAATGCACGGAACCGTCGTATGAGCGTGCCGCTCTTACCGTAAAAGCGTGTTGCGACGGACCGCGGAGACGATTTGGCGACGGAAGCGAACATCCCGAAGGCGCAGCGCGGCTCGCTCCTGCGACGCGCCGAGCGGGCGGTGCGGACGCTTTGGGCGCGGCCGGTCCCTGGGACGGCGACGCCGGCATCGCCGCGAGAGCCGACGCTGCAGGATTATGAGCCGTTGATGCGGGCGCTCCCGGACCCGGCCATGCTGCTGGACCCCACCGGCCGCATTGCGGTGATCAATGACGAGGCGCGGAAGCGCTGGGCGGCGGAGCCGTGGGTCCGGTTTTCGGCGGTGCTGCGCCATCCCCCGATCCTCGACGCGGTCCAGGCGGCGATGCGCGATCATGGCGTGCGCACGATCGAGTTCGTCAGCGGGCCTGACCCGGGCGAGCACTTTCGGTGCACGGTGGCCCCGCTGGGGTTTGGGGCGCCGCTCGGCGTGGCGGTGCTGTTTCGCGATCAGACCGCGCAGATCGCGGCCGAGCGCATGCGCGTGGACTTCGTCGCCAACGCCAGCCATGAGCTGCGGACGCCGCTGACGGCGCTCTCCATGCTGATCGAGACCATCGCGGGGCCGGCGCGGGACAACGAGGCGGACCGGGCCCGGTTTCTACGCATGATGCTGGCGCAAGCCGATCGCATGCGCCGCCTGATCGACGATCTCCTGGCGCTGTCGCGGATCGAGCTGGATGAGCACATCCCGCCGTCAGGTTTGGCGGACCTGTGCGCGGCGGCGCGCGAGGCGGCGGATTCGGCGAGCCCGATGGCGGCGCAGCGGGACGTTCGGGTGGAGGTTCGCGCAGGCGCGCATGAGGTGATGATCGTCGGCGACCGTTTCCAGATCGCGCAGGTGGCGCAGAACCTGATCGACAACGCCGTGAAATTCTCGCCATCGGGGGGATTGGTCACGGTCGAGATCGGAGCGGCCGCCAATCGCGAAGAGGCGATGGAAGCGGCGGGACGACGGTGGCGGAATGCGGGGCGCATTTCATTGCACACGCCCCCGCCCGGGGCGCTCGGCAAGCGGTTCGCGTATCTGCGGGTTGTGGATGCCGGGCATGGAATCGCGATCCGCCATCTGCCGCGGCTCGGCGAGCGGTTTTTCCGGGTGGAGCGTGAAAAGGGCTCTGAGCGCGGTGGAACGGGCCTGGGGCTCGCGATCGTGAAGCATATCGTCAGCCGCCACCGCGGCGGGCTTCTGGTCGAGAGCGAACTGGACGTCGGGTCGGCCTTCGCCGTCTATTTCGAGTGCGCCGATTGAGCGCGGCGCCGTGAATATCACAAGAGTGTCACGAACCCCGCCTAATCAGCGTGGATACGGGACGGGGAGCGCGATTCGCCGCTGTGGTCGGAGTGCGGCGCTCAGCCCCTAAACAGCCAGGGCCGCGAACGCGCGGCGGAGTTCATTCTGATGTCTCCTCATGCCGAAGCCGAGCGTGGGTCCGGCGGCCTCGCGGTGCCGCAGGCGCGGGCCGCGGCGGGCGTGGTGATCGACGGGGGCACGAAAATCGCCGCGCGCGACGTCTCGGTGTTCTACGGGGACAAGCAGGCGCTGTTCGACGTCTCGATCGACATCCCCGATCGCAGCGTGACCGCCCTAATCGGCCCTTCAGGTTGCGGCAAGACCACATTCCTGCGCTGCATCAACCGCATGAACGACACCATCGAAGGCGCGCGGGTGTCGGGCGTGATCGAGATCGAAGGCAAGGACATCTATCAGAAGTCAGTCGATCCGGTGGTGCTGCGCGCGCGCGTCGGCATGGTGTTTCAGAAGCCGAACCCGTTCCCCAAGTCGATCTACGAGAACGTGGCGTACGGGCCGCGCATCCACGGCCTGGCGCGCTCCAAGAGCGACATGGACGTGATCGTGGAAAGCGCCTTGAAGCGCGCCGGCCTCTGGGAGGAGGTCAAAGATCGCCTCACCGCGGCCGGAACCGGGCTCTCCGGGGGGCAGCAGCAGCGGCTCGTGATCGCGCGGGCGGTCGCGGTCAATCCCGACGTGATCCTCATGGACGAGCCGTGCTCGGCGCTCGATCCCATCGCCACCGCCAAGATCGAGGAACTGATCGACGAATTGCGGGAGAATTTCTGCATCGTGATCGTGACCCACTCGATGGCCCAGGCCGCGCGGGTGTCGCAACGGACGGCCTTCTTCCACATGGGGTCGCTGGTCGAGACCGGGCCGACTGAAGAGATATTCACCAACCCGCGAGATAACCGCACCCAGGATTACATCACCGGGCGATTTGGTTAGAGATTATGACGCCGGCGAAGCCTTCCACTTATTCTTCAGGGGGCCGCGCCGCCGGCTCTGGAGCTTCGATGCCGGAACATACAGTCAAGGCGTTCAGCGAGGAGCTGGACGCCCTCGCCAATGAAATCGCCCGGATGGGCGGGCTCGCCGAACAGGCGGTTATCGACAGCATCGCCGCCGTTGTGCGACGCGACACGCGCCTGGCCAACGAGATCATCGAGCGCGACGCCCAGATCGACCGCGAGCAGCGGGAGGTGGAGCGCCGGGCGATCAAGCTGATGGCGCTGCGCCATCCGTTCGCGGCTGACCTGCGCCAGGTGCTGACCGCCTGGCGGATCAGCGGCGACCTGGAGCGCATCGGCGATCTGGCCAAGAACATCGCCAAGCGGACGCTGGTGCTGAACCAGTCCGATCCGATCCAGATCACCAAGGGCATCGAGCGGATGGGCAAGATCGCCGCGTTCCAGCTCAAGACTGTGCTCGACTCGTATGCGCGGGGCGATGTGCAGGCCGCGCTCAGCGTCTGGATGCACGACGAGGATATCGACGCGCACTACAATTCGCTGTTCCGGGAACTCCTCACCTACATGATGGAGGATCCCAGGACGATCAGCCCGTGCGCGCACCTCTTGTTCGTGGCGAAAAACATTGAACGAATCGGCGATCACTGCACCAACATCGCCGAGATGGTGCACTACCTCGTCACGGGCGAGGAGATGAGCGCGGAACGCCCGCGCGCGAAGGACGATCCAACGCCAGTGGATCCCTCTTCGGCGGCGGGCGTCTAGATCAGATCGACAGGATCCACACCATGCAAGGCCCGCACGTTCTCGTGGTCGAAGACGAGGAAGCTCTCGCCACGCTTCTCAAGTACAATCTTGAGAAGGAAGGCTATCGCGTCACTGTCGCCGGCGACGGCGAAGAGGCGCTGATGATGGCGGAAGAGGCGCCGCCCGATCTGGTGCTGCTCGACTGGATGCTGCCGAAGGTGCCGGGCATCGAGGTCTGCCGGCGCCTGCGGCAGCGCAGCGACGCGCGCAACACCCCGATCGTGATGCTGACTGCGCGGGGCGACGAAAGCGACCGCATCCGCGGTCTCGATCTCGGCGCCGACGACTACGTCTCCAAACCGTTTTCCGTGAGCGAACTCATGGCGCGGCTGCGCGCGGTGCTGCGCCGCATCCGCCCTGCTTTGGCGGAAGACAAGATCACGGTCGGCGACATCAGCATCGATCGTGCGGCGCGCCGGGTGCGTCGCCGCGGCGGCGAAGTGCATCTGGGGCCGACCGAGTTCAAGCTGCTGGATTACCTCGCCCAGCATCCCGGCCGCGTGTTCTCGCGCGAGCAATTGCTGGACGCGGTCTGGGGCTCGGACGTCTATGTCGAGGCGCGAACGGTCGATGTGCATATCGGCCGGCTGCGCAAGGCGCTCAACAAGGACAGCGACATCGATCCGATCCGGACGGTGCGCAGCGCCGGATATTCTCTGGATTTCGAATCCTGACGCGGGGCCCCGCCGGGCTCATCACAAGATTGAGAGTGGGCGCTGACACCAAGACGCGCGGGCGTATAGTCGCGCCGGCGTGAAGGAGACGGCGCATGCGCAAGGTGATCGTGGCGGGATGTGCGGCGGCGTTGGCGGCCGGCTTGGCGTGGGCGGGCCTCGCGGCGGCGGCGCCCTCGGGGGGCGGCGGATCGGGCGGCATGTCAGGGCCGACGCAGAACACCGGTAATCCCGCGCGTGACTACCAGGAGGGCGTCACGGCGCTGCGGGCGGGCGACTATCCGCTCGCCGTGCGCAAGCTACGCGCGGTGCTGCGCGCGGCGCCGGACAACGCGGACGTGAATTTCGCTTACGCGCTGGCGCTGATCGGCAATGGCGACGCGCGCGACGCGCGCCGGCCGCTGGAACGGGTGGTTCGCAGCGAAAACCCGCCGCCCGATGCGTACATGCAGCTTGGCCGGATCTATCTCGACATGGATCGGCGCGACGATGCGGAGGCGCAGCGCGACGCGCTGGCGGCGATGATGGCGGCGTGCGACGCGGCCTGCAGCGACGAACGCCGCGCGCAGATTCAGGCCGCGCACGACAGCCTCTCTGCCGCGCTCGCGGGCGAACCGGCGGCCGAGGCGCAATCAAGCTGGCTCATTCCTGACACGGAAGCAGGCCGGGCAGCGTATGCGGCGGCGGTCGGGCACATCAATGCGGAACACTTCGAGGCGGCGCTTGCGGCGCTTGATCTTGCGGAGGCCGCGATTGGTCCGCACCCGGACATTCTGAATTATCGCGGCTTCGCCAGTCGAAAGCTCGGGCGCTATGAGGCCGCGCTCGGCTATTACCGGGACGCGCTGGCGCTCGATCCCGATCATCTCGGGGCCAACGAATATCTGGGCGAACTCTATATCGAGCTCGGCCGCATGGACGACGCCGGCCGTCAGCTCGCGCGACTCGACGCGCTCTGCCCGTACGGCTGCGCCGAACGCGAGGAGCTTGCGCGCTGGATCGACGCCGCCGCAAAGTAGCGCCTTGCGCCGCGCCGTCGTCGCATTAGCTCTCTTGGGCGCCGCTGCGCCGGCGGCCAGCGTGCGCGAAGCGTTGTGGACGGCGCCCGGCGCGTCGATGGCGCATGATCTCACGCACGCGCCGCCCGAATGCCTCGCCGACGGCGGCGATCGCGAGGCGATCGAACTCGGCCGCGCGCTCTTTCGCAGCCCGACTGTGCTCGGCGGGCCGGCGGCGCGCATCGGGCTCTCCTGCGCGTCGTGCCATGCCAACGGGCGCGCCAATGCGCGCTTCTTCCTGCCGGAACTGACCGACACTATCGGCGCCGCAGACGTCACTTCCGAATGGGCGAGCGACGTGCGTGGCGACGGCGTGATGAATCCGCGCCCGATCCCGGATCTCGTCGACGTCGGCGCGCGCACGACCTTCGGTTCGAACGGCGTGACCTCGCTGCGCGCGTTCGTGCACGCGGTGATCGTGGAGGAGTTTCAGGGCGCCGAGCCGCCGCCGCGCGCGCTCGATGGGATGCTGGCGTATCTTCGCGCGCTCCGCGCGGACGCGTGCCCCGCCGCGGGCGATGCGCCGGCGTCGCTCGCCGCGCTCGCCGCCGATGTCCGTCGCGCGCATGCCGCCGCGCGCGCGAGCGCTGGCGCGGGCGACGATGCGAGTGCTGCGCTGGCGCTGTTGGCGGCGCAGGACGCGATGGCGCGCATCGTCGAGCGCTTGCCGGCGCGCGCGTTCGCACGCGCCCGCCGGGATATCGAAGGGCTGGCCCGCGATCTCGGCCGCATGCGGACGCGCGCCGATCTCGCCGCAGCGCTTGCAGAGCCGGGCTGGCGTGTGCGCTTCGACGCGAGGATCGCGACGCTCGCGCCGCGCGAAGACGAAACCTATTTCAACGAAGTCCGGCTCGCGGCGGCGCTGCGCTGATCATTCAGGGACTCCGTGCTCGGCCAGCCATGCCATTGCGATCGCTTCGGCGCTTTCGACATCGGCGGCGGAGAAGCGATCGGCATAGTGATTCAACAAGCCCGCGGCGTTGACGTCGCCGCCATGCGCTGCGAGCGCTAGGTACGCGTAGGCGCGCGGCAAGTCTTGCGCGCCGCCTTCTCCGACGAGCAGCATGCCGCCCAGGCCGCGCAGCGCGTGGGCCGCGCCGGCTTGTCCGGATTCGCTTGCGCGGACGTACCACGCACGCGCTTCCACATCATTTTCTGCAACGCCTTCCGCCGTCGCCAGCATGACCGCCGTGCTGATCATGGCTCGAACATAGCCGCCTTCGGCCGAGCGCCGCGTCCATTCGTAGGCGCCCTCGCTGTCGCGCGGGCCCGCCACGCCCTGGTTCAGCATCATCGCGTAGCGCCATTGGGCTTGATGCTCGCCGCGCTCTGCGGCCAGCTGCATGAGCGCGCGCGACCGCGCGGGCTGCGCGCCGGGCGTGCTGGCGTAGCCGAGCGCGACTTGCAGCAGCATCGTCGCGCCTTGCTCGGTATGGACATCGCGCAGCAGCGCCATCATCGCATCCCAATCGCCGTCGCCGAAGAGATGCACCCGCGAGGCCCGATTGATGCGCGCGGCGTCGGAGCCGGCTTCGATCGCGCGCAATTCCCAAACCTCGGCGTCCGCCAGCGCGTCCGGCCGGTTTGTGAGGCGAAGGCTCACGGCGTAGGCGTTCATCGCATCCGCCCCGCCGCCCTCCGCGCCGATCCGCGCCCAGCGGGCGCTGGTCTCGTAATCCTCCGCCCGCAAGAACGCTTCCGACACCGAGGCCGCCGCGATGACGTCCCCGGCTTCGGCGCGCGCAAGGAGCGCGGGATCGAGCTGCGGCGGCGCGCTCTCTTGCGCCTGCGCGGACGCGGCGAAGAGGAGGGCGACGAGGGCGGTGAGAACGCGGACCATAGCGTGGACCTCGCGAGCGGCTGACGCCAGCACGATACACTGCTGCGCGCGTGGCGGCAGCTCCCTTGTGCGGGATCCGGCGCGGCCGCGCTGACGCCGGCGGTGCGCAAACAGAAAAGGCGGCGCTGCGGCGCCGCCTTTTCCATCATCGGGCTGATGATGACTGAGTTTGAAGCTCAATACGCCGCGAGGCGCATCATGCGGCGCAGCTCGTCCGGCTGCGCGTTTTCCGAGCGGCGGCGCTTGGCGTGGCTCGGCTGATAGGCAACGCGCGCATGGTCCACGCAATAGGGGCCGTTGCATGAGACCCGGCCGCAGAACGCGAAATCCGCTTCATCGGGGTTGCCGATCGGGAACTTGCACATGTCGTCGCGCAGCGTGAGCACGGTGGCGGTCTTGCCGTCGGCGAAGCGCAGCGGCTCGAGCACGACGGTGAGCGCGGGCGGCGTAAACTGGTTCGGACGCGGGCGCGGCGCGGCGGCGTTCATGTGCGGCCGCTGCTGGCGTGGGCGCGCTGGGCGCTTGGCCGGGCGCGACGGCGTCGACCGGCCGGCGAGGCCAAGACGGTGCACCTTGCCGATGACCGCGTTGCGCGTCACGTTCCCAATTTGCTTGGCGATTTGGCTTGCGGAATGACCTTCCGCCCACAGCTTTTTCAAGAGCGCAACGCGCTCATCTGACCAGCCCATAGTATTCCCCTCGATTGGCCGCTATACCGCGGCGTATTCGATCCTGCCCTCGTCGGGCAGGCAGCCCGTCGTCTACGAACCCCATCTTTGTGAGCGCCGCTAGCGGGAAGATTTGGTTTCTCCACAGCTGGTTTGCGATACTCAATACCTACCAAGGGGTTGCTAGCGCCGGACGGAGCCGTTTTGGCTAAGCGCTTCAAGCGCGTGCGGCAGAGCGTTCAAGGACAAGGCGCTCAGCGTCGTTAAGAACGGGTTAAGAGGACTGAACGGCTTGGATACGCAGACAGTTTCAGAGCAGGTCGTTGCGCAGCCGGTGCGCGCGCGGTTTGAGGCGCGACGCTACGGCGCCGTGAATTGGCTTGGCCTGCAGACACTCGTGACGCGCGAGATCATGCGCTTCATGAAAGTCTCGGCGCAGACGCTGATCGCGCCGCTGATGCAGACGCTTTTGTTTCTCGCGATCTTTTCGCTGGCGTGGGGCGCGCGGCCGTGGGGCGCAACGAACATTCCCTTCGTCAGTGGGCTCACCGCAGGCCTAGTGATGATGGCGGTGATCTCGAACGCGTTCATGAACACGTCTTCATCTCTGGTCATCGCCAAGGTGCAAGGGAACGCGGTCGATTTCCTGATGCCGCCGTTGTCGGCGACGGAACTGACGATCGCGTTCATCACCGGCGCTGTGGCGCGCGGGCTGATCGTCGGGCTGGCGAGCTTGCTGGCGGCGACGTTTTTCGCGCGCGTGGCGCCGGTGCATCTGGCGGCGGCGATGTATTTCCCGCTTGCCGCGGCGGTCTCGTTCGCCGCGATCGGCCTTATCGGCGGGATCTGGGCGGACAAGTTCGACAATCTGGCCGCGGTGACCAATTTCGTGATCACGCCGCTGACGTTCCTGTCGGGTACGTTCTATTCGATCGACGCGCTGCCGGAGCCGTGGTCGACGGTGGGGCACTGGAATCCGGTCTTCTACCTGATCGACGGTTTCCGTTTCGGCATGATCGGGCACGCTGACTTTCCCGTCTGGCAGGGCGCCGCGATCGTCGGCGTCATTGCCGCCGGGCTCTGCGCTGCGGCGTGGCTCATGCTTAAGAGCGGCTACAAGCTGCGCGCATGAGCGGCGGGCGAGCGACGCTGACGCCGCTGCGCGAGACGGATTTTGAGGCGGCCGGCGCGCTGGCGCGCTCAGTCTGGCATGCACACTATGATCCGATGATCGGGGCGGCGCAGGTCGAGTACATGCTGGCGCGGCGCTTCACCGATGAGGCGCTCCGCCTCTATCTCGAAGCGGACGATCGCTGGTTCGAGATGCTGCGCGTCGGCGACGCGGACGCCGGCTATTGCAGCTATGCGCTCTCGCCCGCGCCGGGAGAATTGAAGCTCGAGCAGCTCTACGTTCTGCCGTCCTTGCACGGCCGCGGGTTCGGCGCGCTGATGCTGCGGCAGGTGGAGGTGCGGGCGCGTACGCTCAGCTGCGATATGGTGGTGCTGCAGGTCGCCAAGCGCAACGCGGGTTCGATCGCTTTCTATGAGCGCGCCGGCTACAGCATCCGTGAACCGATCCTGATCGAGATCGGCGACGGCTACGTGATGGATGATTGGGTGATGGCGAAGCGGCTCGCCTAGGGCGTTACGCGCCGGAGTCGCGTTTGTCGGCCTGCGCGCGATCCCCGTGCCGATCTGCGCCGAACACCAAGCTTCCAACAAGGGCGACGCCTTTGAATATCTGCGTTGAAAGCGCGCTGATGCGTCCGTACACCCAGCCCGAGATCCTGGACTCGTTGCCGGCCACGTCCATGACGACGACAACGACCGCGGCAGCCCAGATCCAGTCGTAGAATGGCCTAATCGGGGTATTCTGCGCGGCGCTCTTCAGAATATAACCGATGTAATAGACCACGAAGATCGTTGCGAAGCGCTCCGCGGTGGTCTGGAGCAGGCCAATCTTCTTCACAACGGCCGACATCTCGTCAGCCGCGGTCTTCAGCTGCCTCTGGAACGCATCGGCGTTCTCCGCGCTTGACAGGAACGTCCATCGATCCAACCGGCGCCCGAGCGCCTCATAGCGGCGCCCGACCTGATCGATCTTCGAAAAGGTCTGGTAGACGTAGCGGCGCACGAAGGCGTCGTAAGGCTGATAGCCCTCGATCCGCCCGACCCTGAGATCGGGAAGCCGCTCCTTGAATGCGTCCGCGTAATAGCGCGATTGCTCGGTTCTGTAGGTGATGCCGCCATCGGCATGCCGGTTCAGCTCGTTGAGCTTGGTGCTGATCTCACTGAGCTGAGAGAAATCGGTGATCTCGCCGTCGTGGATCTTCTTGTTGAAGAGCGCGCCGACCTCGCGGATCTCCTTGCTCGCGCGCTTCAGGTCGTCAGCGCCTGGGCCGCGGTCATAATCGAGCAGCGCCGTATGACGCAATTCTCCCATGACGTGCAGACGCCGAACGAGGCGCCCGAGTTGATCGGGCGAGCAATCCGGGCCATAGGCCAACAAGTAACGAACCGGCAATACGCCCGTGCCCCAGTGCACGAGCGGCGCGGCGTAGAGCGCCTGTCCATCGAGCAGCGAGCAGAGCACGCTCTCACTTGCGTGCTCCTGCGGCGGGGGTTTGCGTTCGTCGTCGAGGCCTAGAAAAGTATGCAGGAGCGCGCGGCGTTCCTCCACGTACGCGGCGATTCCAGGCTGCAACGGCGGGTCGTCAAGGCGTCGCAGCCTGGACAGAACGACCGCGTCGGGGTCGACCGTTGCGGGGATAACGACGCCGCGAAAATCCGCGAACCGGGCTCCAAACAAGTGCTCGTTCTCCAGATCCGCCAACGTCCGTCCGAAGGGCGTTCCGGTGGCGGCCCAGACTTCATCGAACAGGGCTGCGAGATGATCCTCGCCGGCAATGACCCGGTTCAGCCGATCTATCAGCGGGTGCTGGTGTGTGAGGTCGAATGAATCGACGGCAAGCGTGATGGCGTAGATTTCCGTGTGCACGTCGATGCGCATCCGCGCCCGGCAGGACGGCCGGTCGGACGAGAGCGGCGCGCTTTCTGGCGAGAGCTGCAGAAGAACGGTGGAGTTGATCGAGTGCTCGTTCGCCGTCGTATCCGCTTGGCCGCGCACCAGCCGGACGTTCGGCTCCATCCCGAAATGCCTCCGCGCGCGATTCGCGAAGGAGGTCAGCCGTTCACAGAACTTGATCCAGTCGTACGCGGGGCTCACATCTGGCCAGCGCGGATTCTCGTCGGAGGGGAAACGGTAGACCAGGTGGCGAAACAGGCCCGGTCCATAAACCGGAAACGCCGGACGTGCGGACGCGTAATGACTTATGTGATCATGCCCGACCGACAATCTCTCCCCCAGGAGACCGTCATACCTGCTTAGTGGATCACGCGCCGACTGCAAGATCTAGTACGGGCGCGTCTATTGCGCGGCATTCTCCGGCGCGGCGATGGGGCGCTCGACCGGCGCTTGCGTGGTGGACCGCTCCGGCGAAGCGAGATGCGCGCCGAGGAAGTAGGGCCAGACGAAGAGCGCGAGAAATCCCTTCCAGAAACCAAGCTTCAGGAAGCCGATCGAAAACAGCCAGCCGATGAACCAGAGCAGCCCCAGCGAGCCGTGGTTCTGAACGTGAATCCGCTCGCTCATGTGCGCCCCCTCAATTCCAATCACTCGCTCAGCGCGTTCGCCAGAAACGGCAGGAACTTGTCCATCCGATAATCGACGTCGGAATGGTCGTCTTCGTACTCTTCGTAGACATGCTTTATGCGCGCAGCTTTCAGCTTCTTGGCGAAGCGGCGCATGCCGAAATGGATGCGGAACTGGTCGCGGGCGCCGCAGCACATCCAGATCGCCTTCAACTTCTTCAGTTCCTCGCCCTTCTCGTCGAACATGTTGACGGGGTCGTGGCGCAGCCAATTGCTCCAGCGCTCCAGGATGAGTTCGCCCGTATACGGATCAAGGGGGAGGCGCATGTTCCGGAATTGCGTCGGGTCGGGGTCGTAGAAGGCGCCCATGGCCAGATCCATGAGCACCATCATGTCGTCGTGGTCGAGCTTGGGCTTGGCCTCGACGTGTTTCACGTAGCGTTCGATGGAATATTTGTGCGGGCGCAGGCGATCGGCGTCGAAGAAGAGCGTGGGAATGAAGAGGGCGTCGAAGCCCATGTCGCCGGAATTGATGGAGATGGCGCTCCAGAAATCGGCGCGGTGGAGGCCGTGCCAGGCCGCGCCATAGCCGCCCGAGGATTTGCCGAAGCAGCCGCGCCGGCCGGGGCCGCCGCAATTGAAGCGCTTCTCCACGAACGGGACGATCTCGCCGCAGACATAATCCGCGTAGCGCCCCGAACCGGCGCTGTTCAGGTATTGATTGCCATAGAGCTTGGTGAAGCAATCGGGGAAGGCGACGACGACGCGCTTCATGCCTTCGTGCGTCAGCCGGTCGAGCCGCTCGGGCACGTTTTCGCTGAACGGCTGCCAATTGGCGTGGGCGATCGCGGAAGACCAATAGCCCTTCAGGTCGACGAGCAGGGGCAGGCTTTCGGTCTTGGTCCAGCCGGGCGGGGTCCAGACCAGGAGGTCGCGGTCGGCCGGATCGCCGAGGGGATTGTCCTTCAGGACCTTGGAGCTGTGGCGGAGGCGGTGAAGCGTCCCCTGCGGGATAGTCGGATCGCGTCGCATGAGGGCACCTTCGCGCCCTGTGCGGCGCGCCCGCAAGCGCGATTTTCCGCGTAACCCCTTGGATCGACGCTGAGGAGCGCTAGGTCCAGTGGGCGACTTGACCTAGCATGGCGCAGCCCGCACAACGCGCGCCTTTCTCCCCCAGGATTGCTGAGATGACTAACCCGCCGCACCACATCCTCCCGGTCTATTCCCCGCCCGAGGAAGTGTTCGTGCGCGGGGAGGGCGTGTGGCTGACGACCGACACGGGCGAGCGCTATCTCGACTTCATCGCCGGCATCGCAGTGAACGCGCTGGGGCATGCGCATCCGAAGCTCGTCGGCGCGCTGACGGAGCAGGCGGGCAAGCTCTGGCACCTCTCCAACATGTTTCGCGTCGCGGGGCAGGAACGGCTCTCCGACAAATATTGCGTGAGCTCTTTCGCGGAAGTGGTGTTCTTTACCAATAGCGGCACCGAGGCGATCGAGGGCTTGCTCAAGATCGCGCGCAAGTATCACAGCGCCGGCGGCCAGCCGGAGCGGATCGACATCATCGGCTTCAAGGGCGCCTTCCATGGCCGCTCCTATGGCGGCATCAACGCCGCGGGCAATCCGAATTACGTCGACGGCTTCGGCCCGCCGCTGCCGGGCTTCAAGCACGCGGAGTTCAACGATCTGGAGAGCGTCAAGGCGCTGATCAATCCCGACACGTTCGCCGCCATTCTTGTGGAGCCGGTGCAGGGCGAAGGGGGCGTGCGCGCCGGCACGGAAGAGTTCATCCGTGGCCTGCGCGAACTCTGCGATGCGCATGGCGCGCTCCTGCTGTTCGACGAAGTGCAGTGCGGCGCGGGACGCACGGGCAAGCTCTGGGCGCACGAATGGTACGGCGTGACGCCCGATGCAATGGCGGTCGCCAAGGGCGTCGGCGGCGGCTTCCCGCTCGGCGCGTTCATGGCCACGCGCGAAGCCGCGCGCGGCATGATCGTCGGCACGCACGGCTCCACCTATGGCGGCAACCCGCTGGCGATGGCGGTGGGCGAGGCCGCGTTCGACGAATTGTCCAATCCTCACTTCCTCGAACGCGTGCGCGCAATGGCGAACCATCTCGGCCAATCGCTCGAAGGCCTGAAGGATCGCCATCCCGAACTGGTTCTCGACGTGCGCGGCAAGGGGCTGCTGCGGGGGCTCAAGCTCTCCACGGCGCCGAAGCCGATCCAGGCTGCGGCGCGCGCGCGCAAGCTTCTGGTCGGCGTCGCGGGCGACAACGTGCTGCGCCTTGCGCCGCCGCTGATCGTCGACGAAAGCCATATCGCGCAGGCGATCGACACGCTCGACGCTGCGTTGAACGCCATCCATGCCGAAGCGGCCGCCTAGTGGGAGCGCCGCTGAGCACGCGCCATTTCCTCGATCTCTGGACGCTCTCCGGGGACGATCTGCGCGCGCTGCTCGATGAGGCCGCGCGGCGCAAGGCTGCGCGCCTTGGACTGCCGAGAGGCGCGGCCGATGAGGATTCGCCGCTGAGCGGCCATGTGCTCGCGATGATCTTCCAGAAGAATTCGACGCGCACGCGCGTCTCGTTCGATATCGGCATGCGCCAGCTCGGGGGCTCGACCGTCGTGATGAGCGCGTCCGACATGCAGCTCGGCCGCGGCGAAACCATCGCCGACACCGCGCGCGTGCTGTCGCGCATGGTCGACGCGGTGATGATCCGGGCGAACCGGCACGAGGACGTCGAGGATTTCGCAGCCTATGCCGACGTCCCGGTCATCAACGGCCTCACCGATCTCTCGCATCCCTGCCAGATCCTCGCTGATCTGATGACCATCGAGGCGCGGCTGGGCGATGTGCGCGGCAAGACGCTGGCGTGGGTCGGCGACGGCAACAATGTGCTGGCGAGCTTCGTGCACGCGGCGCCGAAGCTGGGCTTTGCGCTGCGGATCGCGACGCCGCCGGATTATCGCCCTCGTGGGCAGGAGATCGCGGCGGCGCAGAAGGCGGGCGGCGACATCACGCTCGTCGCCAAGCCGCGCGACGCGGTCGAGGGCGCCGACGTCGTCGTCACCGACACCTGGGTGTCGATGGGCGATCCAGACAAAGACGCGCGCATGGCGGCGTTTCCACCCTACGCCGTCACCGAGGACTTGATGGCCCGCGCGCACAAGGATGCGCTCTTCCTGCATTGCTTGCCCGCCCATCGCGGCGAGGAGGTGAGCGACGCGGTGATAGACGGGCCGCAATCGGCGGTGTGGGACGAAGCGGAAAACCGCATCCATGCGCAGAAAGCGGTGCTGCTATGGTGTCTGGGGAAGCTGTGAGCGGCGATGACCAGGTCGCGCCGTTCTCGATGGACGGCGCGCCGGTGCGGGGGCGGATTGCGCGGCTTGGGCCCGCAAGCATTGATCCGATCCTCAACCGTCACGCCTATCCGCGCCCGGTGGCGCTGCTGCTGGGCGAAGCGGTGGCGCTTGCGGCGCTTGTGGGTTCACTGCTGAAGACGGAAGGGCGTCTCATCGTGCAGGCGCAGGGGGAGGGACCGCTGCCGCTGCTGGTGGCGGAATACCGCAGCGACGGCTCGCTGCGCGGCTATGCGCGGATGAAGCCGGGCGTCGCGGAAGAGTTGTCCGGACACGGACGGATGGCGCCGGACGCGCTGCTCGGCGCGGGCGCTCTGATCATGACGCTGGAGCAGGAGCTGGGCCGCCCGACGAACCAGGGCGTCGTCGCGCTCGGCGGCGAGACGCTGGCGGAGTGCGCCGAGACCTATTTCCGCGAGAGCGAGCAGACGCCCACGCGCGTGCGTCTCGCTGTCGGGGAGTTGCGCGGGAACGGCCACGCCTGGCGCGCGGGCGGCGCATTGATCCAGCGCGTTGCGGGCGACATAGCGCGCGGCGACACGCAGGAGGATTGGTCGCGCGCGGAGCATTTGTTCGCCACCCTTGAGGACGCCGAGATCCTCGATCCGGGCCTGGGCAGCGGGCGCGTGCTCTATCGCCTGTTTCACGAAGAGGCTGTGCGGATGGCCGAGACGCAGGCGTTGGTTGATCATTGCGGCTGCGATCGCGACCGGCTGGCGGCCGTCTTGCAGCGGTTCGGACCGGCGGAGCTGCAGGAGTTCGTGGAGCCCGACGGCGACATCCACGCGAAGTGTCAGTTTTGCGGCCGCGACTATCGCATTGCGCCGGACGAGGTGCGCGGCGACGCCTAATTGGCGCGGGCGACGTCGTGTGGAGAGACGAGCGCGAAGGCGGGCACGGCGATCTCGAACGGCTCACCCGTCCGTAGACGGATCATTTGAAAGGCGCCGACCATCATGCCCGACGGGGTCGCGAGCGGGCAGCGGCTCTGGTAGCGAAAGCTGGCGCCTGGTTCGAGCCTCGGCTGATGACCGACGACGCCGGGCCCGCGCACCTCCTGCTCCACGCCGGCGGCGTCGACGATGCGCCAATGCCGCGAGATGAGCTGCACCGGCTCGTCCGAGCGGTTCTCGATCTCGATGTCGTAGATCCACATGAAGCGCGCTTCGTCCGGATCGGATTCATCCGGGGCGAATGCGGGCTCGGCGCGGACAAGGATGGCATGCGTCTCGGCTTCGTACACCATGGCCGAACCTTAGCGTCGACGCGCGCTACCGGCCAGCGGCGCGATAGCGCGGTCAAACACTGTCGAGCGCCAGGATGAGGTCTTCGATGAGGTCATCGGCGTCTTCCAGGCCCACAGAGAGGCGAACCGAGCCCTCCTGCACGCCGATGCGTGCGCGCGCCTCATCGGTGAGGCGTCGGTGCGTCGTGGTCGCGGGATGGGTCGCAAGGCTCTTGGCGTCGCCGAGATTGTTGGAGATGTCGATCAGCTCGAGCGCGTCGAGGAAACGCCAGGCGCCGGCACCCCCGCCCGCGACATCGAACGCGATCATCGTGCCGCCGGCGCTCATCTGACGCGCGTGCAGGGCGTGGTGCGGATGATCGGCGCGACTGGGATAGAAAAGACGTTCGATCTTCACGTGCCCGGCCAGCGCGTCGGCGATGCGTGCGGCGTTGGCGCATTGCCGCTCGACGCGCAACGCGATCGTCTCCAGCCCCTTCACCAGCACCCAGGCGTTGAACGGCGAGATCGCGGGCCCGGTGTGGCGGAGGAATTCGCGGACGCCGCCGTCGATCAGCTCTTTGGATGCGAGGATCGCGCCGGCGAGCGTGCGGCCCTGTCCGTCCATGTGCTTGGTCGCGGAATAGACGACGATGTCGGCGCCCAGCGCGAACGGCTTTTGCAGCAGTGGGCTGGCGAACACGTTGTCGACGATCAGCTTGCCGCCGGCGCTATGGATGATGTCGGCGACGGCCTTGATGTCGACGGCGCCGAGCATCGGGTTGGAGGGGCTCTCCAGCAGCGCCAGCGCAACGCCGGGCTTTGCCGCGTCGCGCCATTGATCGAGATCCTCGCCGTCCACCAGCACAACATCGACGCCGAGCCGCGGCAACAGCGTGTCGAGAATCCAGAGGCAGGACGCGAACATGGCGCGCGCGCCGATCACGCGATCGCCGGCCTTCAGGTTCGCGAGCAGCGCCGCGTTCACCGCCGCCATGCCGGAGCCGACCGCGAGGCATTCCTCGGCGCCGTCATGACCGGGAATTGGGCCTTCAAGCGCCATCAGACGCTCCTCGAACATCCGCACCGTCGGGTTGGCGTAGCGGCCGTAGAGATAGCCGGGCGATGCGCCTGCAAAACGCGCGTCGGCCTCAGCGGCGCTGTCATAGACGAAGCCGCTGGTCATGAAGATGGCTTCGGCCGTCTCCTTGTGCTGGCTGCGCGTCTGCCCGCCGCGGACGAGGCGGGTGGCGAGGCGCGGGCGCCGGTCTTTGCGGGGCATCAGTTTCTCCGTCAGCGTACGGACGATCGCCTTGCGATCATCATGTGTTCAATCTGCGCGCGCCCGGCGGTCCAGCCTTCGCGTTCCAGCGTCTCCGCCAGCGCGCGGGCGGCCGGCGCAGAAATGCCGAGCATGCGGCAGCGCATCTGCACGCCCTCGGCGCTGCGATCGGCGCGCACGGCGTCGATGGCGGCGCCCGCGGCTGCGGCGGCGCCGACAATGCCGGCGATCGCTGAGAAATCGGCGGCCTGGCAGCGCAGGTCGTGCATCAGGTCGAGGCCCGGAAGGCCCTGGGCCCAGGCGTCGGGTTCTGCGGGGTCAGTGTCGGTCACAAGCATCCTCACGTCCATGAGCGCGACGCGATGACGGCCTGCGGGGATGCTTTGCAGACGGCGGCGGACAGCGGAGACCGCCGTCCACTTCGCTTTAGCAAAGTATTTCTAACGCGCCCGCAAGCTGAGCATCAAATCGGCGCGACGTGGTGCTTAACAGAGCGTGCGTCATCGTCAAGCCGGGGCCGCGCGCTGGACAAAGGGCGCGAAGGGGGCCAGCTAGAGCGCCCCGGACATTTCAGCGAGACGACATGGCCGCACGCGGCGTGCTCCCCGACAGCGCCCTCATCGATGCGATGGACAAGGGCTGGATCAGCGCCGACGCCGATTGGGCCAAGGACCAGGTCCAGCCGGCGAGCCTCGATCTTCGTCTCGGCGCGCGCGCGTACCGGCTGCGCGCAAGCTTTCTCCCCGGCGCGGCATGCGTGCAGGACCGGCTCGACGGCGAGCTGGTGATGCACGAGATCGATCTTTCGAGCGGCGCGGTTCTGGAGACCGGCTGCGTCTATCTGGTCCCGCTGATTGAGCGGGCGCGTCTGCCGCAGGACGTGCACGGCGCGGCGAACCCGAAGAGCTCCACCGGGCGCATCGACGTCTTCACACGCCTGATCGCTGATCACGCAACTGCGTTCGATCATGTGCCGGAAGGGTATGTGGGGCCGCTCTGGGCGGAGATTTCGCCGTGCACGTTCTCGATCCTGGTGCGGCCGGGGGCGCGGCTGTCGCAGCTGCGTTTGCGCCGCGGGGCGCCGCAACCGAAGCGCGCGAGCGATTTCACGATCGATCTGTCGCTCTCGGGTCCTGTCGGTTTTCGCGCCAAGCGCCATTCCGGCGTGATCGACGTCGATCGCCTCGGCGCCTACGATCCGCGCGATTATTGGGAGCCGCTCGATGCGCGTCATGGGCGCGTCGTGCTCGACCCCGGCCAATTCTACATCTTCGCATCGAAGGAAAACGTGCTCATCCCGCCGGACGAAGCTGCGGAGATGGCGCCGATCCGGCCGGAGCTCGGAGAGTTCCGCGCGCACTATGCCGGCTTCTTCGATCCCGGCTTCGGGGTTTCGCCGCACGAGGGGCGCGCCGTGCTTGAGGTGCGCTCGCGCGACGTGCCGTTTTTCGTGGAGGACGGCCAGCCCGTCGGCAAGCTCGTGTTCGAGCCGCTGACGGAGAAGGCCGCCAAGCTCTATGGCGAGACCGGCTCCAGCTACCAGGGGCAGGGGCTGAAACTGTCCAAGCATTTCGCCGCCTGGCGCTGAGCGCGAGGGAGGACGCATGACGGCGCAGATCCAATCCGTGAGCCCGATCGACGGCGTTGCGCTTGGCGCTGTCGCTGCCGATGACGCCGATGCGATTTCGACAAAGATCACGGCCGCGACTGATGCGTTTGCGGTGTGGCGCGCCGTTCCGGCGCCGCGCCGGGGCGAACTCGTGCGTTTGTGGGGCGAAGCGCTGCGCGCGCGCAAGGACGAACTCGCGCTGATGGTGACGCGCGAAAGCGGCAAGATCCTCTCTGAAGGCGCCGGTGAAGTGCAGGAGATGATCGACATCTGCGATTTCGCCGTCGGCCTCTCGCGGCAATTGCATGGACTCACAATCGCGTCGGAGCGGCCGGACCATCATCTGATTGAACGCTGGCATCCGCTTGGGCCTGTCGCTGTCATCAGCGCGTTCAATTTTCCTGTCGCTGTATTCGCGTGGAACGCTGCGCTGGCGCTGGTCTGCGGCGACAGCGTGATATGGAAACCGAGCGAGAAGACCCCGCTGTGCGGCGCGCTGACGCAGGAGGTTTTCGCCGACGCGGCAAAGGCGTTCGGCGACGCGCCGACGGGCCTGGTGAGCGTGGTGCAGGGCGGCGGCGACGCCGGCGCGCAGATCGTCGGCGACCCCCGCATTGCGCTCGTCTCCGCGACGGGCTCCACGCGCATGGGCAAGGCGGTGGCGGCTGCGGCGGCCAACACGCTGACGCGCACGCTTCTGGAACTCGGCGGCAACGCTGCGATGATCGTTGCACCGAGCGCCGATCTCGACATGGCGGTGCGCGCAATCTGCTTTTCGGCTGTAGGCACCGCGGGCCAGCGGTGCACGACGCTTCGCCGTCTCCTCGTGCATGAGGACATCGCCGATGCGGTCGTTGCGCGAC
>WGOB01000051.1 GCA_016124255.1 Alphaproteobacteria bacterium
GGTGCTTCGTCGAGAGATCGAAGCATGGGAGGCGGATCGGAACGAGCGTGAGGTGGGAGTGAAGTGGCAGTTCACCACGGCGGACGCTCGGATCAAACTGCGAAGACTCTACCCAACAACTCAATAGAGGTCGTCTACTACCCTTTCGTCGTCTTGACGATCGAGGGTCTCGACGATGCCGATACTCAAAGGATTTCCGGCTTGGCGATCTTTCCGCTCGGAAAGAGGCCGACGAGTGGGAATGGCGATCCGGCCGTTGGAGGGCAATTGAGTTGAGTGCCGGGATGCCGTGAGTGGGTGGTGCTTTGGATGGCCGCCGACGTCTGCCGCCAACCGACGGAACCGGGCAGGTTCCGAGGCCCGTACAACACCTCGACCTTGATGTTCGGTCGGGCGTTCCGGAATTGTCGGACGACCGACGAACAGGACTCGCAAACGACGCGCTCGGAGAAAAGCTTGACGGTTCCCTTGGTGCCCGGATGGGTCTGCTTCGCCAGTTTCTCCAGGATCTTGACCTCGGAATCGAACGCTCGGGAATGGCCTCCCACGGATGTTGTCGTGAACAGACGCTCGGCCGGGGTCTCGACCATACCCTTGCGCGGGGCCTTCCCGCTTGTGGTGATGAGCATCCGCGTCTCCTGGTCGGCGATCCGCGTTTCGGCGATGGCGACGTTGCGCCCTTTCCCGATGTTGTTCACGGCTTTGATTTGCGAGACATGATTGAGGGATGACACAATCTGATTCAGCTTGGTCCCCGTCTGAAGCGTCCTGACGGAGAACGCCTGGGGGCCGAACAGGTCGATGCCGGCGTCGACAACGAACGCGGCCCCCTCGTTGCCGGTCAGATTCTTGACACCTTCGTAGGTGAAGGTGTGCGTCACCTTGCCCGTGATGAGTTGGCGGAGGCTGGCCTGGAGATCGTCGGCCCCCTTGACCGCGACGATCGTCCCCGCGACAGGGCCGATCCCCGTCGGGGCCGTCGCCACCGCGAACGTCGCCCCGCCGAAGATTTGCAAGGTCGAGCCCACGACGCCGACCCCGCCCCAAACGCGGGTCCAGTCGACCTCGTACTCCTCAAGTCCCATCGGGTCGATTCGCTGCGTCGGCGCGTTGCCGACATACCTCGTGAGGTTCGGATCTTCGGCGTCGAAGCCCAGAGGGTCTTCGCTCAGGAACCGGCCGACTGCGGCATCGTAATAACGGGCCCGGTAATAGTTCAGTCCGGTCTCGCGGTCGATCTCGCGGCCGGTGTAGCCGAACGGCGTATCGGCGGCCCGGCCGGTCGCCTCGACCACCTGCCCGAAGCCGTCGTATGTGATGTGGCCGACGCGAGTGCCGGCGGAATCGACCAGATCGCGGACCGAGCCCAGGTGATCGGTTAGGGCCCAGGTCAGCGTACCGGCGGCATCCTCTTCAGCCAAGAGCATATCCACGGCCGGGCCGTACAGGGTACGGTTCGTGAGCTTGCCCTGACCGTCGAATCGGAGCGCGACCTGATCGCCGTCGTAAACGAAGCGCTCGATGGTCGGCACCGCCGGGCCGTCGCCATCGGGATCGACCGCCTTCGAGATGCGTCGATCGAGCGCGTCATAAGCGAACGTCACCGAGGCCACGACCGTGCCTGTGGCATTCGTCTCGCTCACGCCGACCAGACGGCCGCGTGGATCCCAGACGTAGCGGGTGACCTCGCCCGTAGCGATCTCAGTGCGTGCAATCCGCCGGCCTTCGCCGTCGTAGGCGTAACGGTAGGTTTCATCGGCGAGCAATTGGTTATTCGTCCCGACCGAATTTCCCGATGACGTGCGGTTGCCGTTGAGGTCGTAAGCATAGGCTTCGTCGGCGCTCGACCGGTGGTCGGCGGCAGTGAGCTGATCCGTGGCGTCATAGGCATAGTCGGTCGTGCCGTCGGGATCGGTCAGGCGCGTGAGTCGATCGGCGGCGTCGTAGTCGAACGTGTAACTCGCCAGCGTTCCCAGGACATTGGCATGGACGAGGCTGCCGAGCCGACCGTCGGTGTCGATGGTGAAGGCGGTCGAAGCCACCGCTCGCGTGCCGGCGGCGTCGGACCAGCGGGTCCACGAGCCATACTGACCGGCGGCATCGTAGGTCAGATCGACCCGTGCCTCGGCCACGCCCGAGCCGCTACGGGTGATCCGGGACATTCGGTTCACGGCGTCGTAGCCGTAAGCGGTCGTCGCCGCGGCTTGGCCGCCGATCGTATCGGCACGGCTCGTCAGGTTGCCGGCCAGGTCGTAAGCGTACCGAAAGACCGTGCGGGGGACGCCCGGCGTCAGCCGGGTGTCGGCGGAAGCGATTCGGCCGGCGGCGTCGTAGGCGAACGTCAGGTCGGATTGCGGGTCGCGCGCCGAGACAAGCTGCCCGGCCAGGTCGTAGCCGTAGGAAAGCGTTCGGACCGCCTGTCCGGCGTCGTCGAGCCAGCGCTCGGCGACAAGACGATCGCTGTCGTCGAAGGCGAAGGTCCGGACGGCTCCGTTACGATCGGTCTCGCGGATCCGATTGCCCACCGCATCGTAGACGTAGGTCCGCGCGGCCTCGAGCATATTGGTTTCGCGGATCAGGCGATCGAGTTCGTCGTATTCGTAAGTCGTCCGGTTGCCGACGGGATCGGTGACCGAGGCCAGGTTGCCGATCGGATCGTAGGTCCGGCTTGTGGCCGCCCCGCTTGGGTCGATCGTCTCGATCAGGCGGTCGAGGAGATCGTAAAGGTATTGCGTCGTATGCCCGAGCGGATCGGTCCGGCGTTCGAGCCATCCCTCGGCCGTGTAGGTCGAGGTCGTCGTGTGCCCGAGCGGGTCGGTCTCCCCGATCGGCCGGCCGAGGCCGTCGTAGGCGTACCGAGTTTCGCGCCCGAGTTCGTCTTCGGTCGAGACGATCTCGCCGAGGGCGTTGTAGGTCGTCCGCGTCGTCCGCCCGTCCGCGTCGAGGGTGCTGATCGGGCGGCCCAGCAGGTCATAAGCGACACGGATCAGATGCCCGAGGGAATCGAGCGTGGAGGTCAGGTTCCCCTCGGCGTCGTAACCGTAGGCGACAAGGCCGTTGTCGGGAGCGGTCACGGCCGACAGCCGATCGAGGGCATCATAGTCGTATCGGGTGATACGACCGAGCGGATCAACCTCGCGTTCGACGTTGCCGTTGGCGTCATAGTCCCAGCGAGTCACGCCGCCGTCCGGGCCGATCGCCGTGATCCTGCGGTCGAGTGTGTCGTAACCGTAGCGAGTGACCCGTCCCAAGGGATCGGTCACGGCGATGACGTCGCCGTTGGCATCGTAGGCGGTGCGGGTCTCGCCCCCGAGAGCATCGACGACCTCGACGAGCCTGTCCCGCGCATCGTACTCGTAGCGGGTGACGTGATGGTTGGCGTCCTCCCGACGGATCCGGTTGCCGGCGGCATCATACTCAAACGTCGTCACATATCCGAGCGCGTCGGTTATGGCCACGAGCCGGTCGGCCGGATCGTGGCCGTAGAGGGTCGTGTGACCGGCGACATCGGTTGTTGATGTGATCCGCCCGCCGGGGTCGTAGACGGTCGTGGTCGACTGGCCGAGCGCGTCGGTCGTTGAGGTCAGCCGGCCGAGGAGGTCGTAGGCCATCGAGGTCGTGCGGCGCAAGGCTTCGGGCAACGTGCGAGGGTCGTCGGGAATCGAAGCCGGGCCCGTGACGTCGAACCGGGTCAGGGCGATCGCGTTCCCTTCGGCATCGTAGTCGGTGGTCAGGACATAGCCCTCGGGTCCGAACGTGGTGATCGGGCGGTCGTCGAGATCGTAGACGTGGCGCGTGACCGCTCCGCGTCGGTCCGTGACCCGGATGAGATTGCCGACGGCGTCATACTCCATCCGGGTGACTTCGCCCTGGGCGTCGGTGGAGGCGACGAGTCGGCCCAGAACGTCGTAATCCCAGGTCGTGACGTTGCCGTTGGGATCGAGTTGGCGGATCGGCCGCCCCTCGGCGTCGCGGAAGGTCACGGTCCCCGAGCCATCGGGCCGGACCTCGCGCACCTGGCGTCCGCGTGCGTCATAGGCGTAAGTTGTGACCCGGCCCAATGCATCGACCGTCGTCACGAGGTTGCCGACGGGATCGTAGGCCATCGCCACCGACGTGCCGTCAGCGAAGGTCGTACCCACGAGCCTCTGACGGAGATCGTAGGCGTAGCGGGTGATCCGGCCCAGAGGGTCGGTGCTCGTGACGAGGTTGCCGATCGTGTCGTAGCTCAGGACCAGCGAGCCGCCCAGAGGATCGACGGCGCGAACCTGGCGGTCGAGCAGGTCGTATTCGTAGGTCGAGGTGTGACCGTTGGCGTCGGTCCGCACGATGGGATTGCCCCGAGCGTCGTAGACAAAGGACTCGGAGGAGAGAGGTGTGTCGAAGCCCAGAAGTCGGCCGGCGGAATCGTAGCGGAACGTCGTGGTGTGCGAGGCCGGATCGGCGCCGGCGACGTTCCCCCGCGCCCGCGTTTCGGAGATGACCTGGCCGCGAGCGTCGCGGCCGAACGTCGTGACGAACCCCAGCGGATCGGTCACGGCGACGACGTTCCCCCGCGCATCCAGCCCGAACGAGGTCACGCGCCCGCCCGGCGCCTCGGCGCGAATCAACTGGTTGAAAATAAGATCATATTCGTAGTGATCCACGTTGCCGTCGGCGTCGGTCTTGGTCAGGACATTGCCGAGAACGTCGTAGGTGAAGCTCTCGGCGCGGCCGAAGGCATCGACCCGCGAGCCGATGAGACCGCCGTTCCAGGTGGTGCGGAGCGACGTGCCGTCGGCCTGAACGGTGCGGATCGCCTGGCCCTGGGCGTCGTAGTCGTGGAGCGTGACCTCGCCCCGCTCATCCACGAACCGGGTGCGGTTGCGGAAGAGGTCGTAGGAGACGCTGTGGCGGGCGCCGGTCGGATCGACGACCTGAAATCCCCGGCGATTCGGGTAGTAGGTGTAGGAGGAAACGCCGCCGTCGGGCTGGACGATCGTGCGCAGGAGATCGGCGCGGGCCGCGTCGTCGTAATAGGCGTATTCGACGCGGTAGGCGGCCGTCCGGCCATCGCTCGGCGAATCGACCGAGCTCAGGCGGCCGGCGTGGTCGTAGCCGTAGGTCCAGGCGCGACCGGTGAAGTCGAGGATTTGGACGATGCGATCGCCGGTCCGGATGAAGGTCAATGCGCGCTCGGGCGCGACGGCATCGGCGACGGTTTGAAGTCGGCCGTTGGCGTCGTAGGTCAGATCGTAGCCGTTGGCGTTGCGATCGCGGATCGAGACGAGCCGGCCCTGGAGATCGAAGGTGTGGGTGAGACCGTCCGGGGCCCGGTAGGCGAACGCCTGGCCCGATGCGGAGAACGTCCCGAAGAGGGTCGGCGGATTCAGGTAGCCGCCGGCGCCGTCGGGAGTGAAGCGATAGGCGATGCCGTTGTCGTCGGTCCAGGTGACGGCGCCGCTGCCGTCATCGGCAAAGGTCAGGACGTCGCCGAACGTGTGGGTCCAGCCGGGTCCCAGGTCCCCGGAGCCGTCAAGCTGCGAGCCGTAATGCCGCGCGAAGCGAAGCGGAATCCCGACGCCCGGCAGGAGGATGTCCTGCTCGTCGCGGGTGACGTTGCCGTTGGCAACCTCGATCGGGTCGCCGACCTTCTGCCCGTTGGGCAGATTGCCCTGGGGCGTCGTGATGTTGGTCCGAACGCCGGTCCCGGAACCGCCGCCCAGGGGGATGCCGCCGGAGATGTAGGCGGTGCCGGAACCGTCGGGACGGAGCGCGAGGAAGCCCACGCCCCGCCAGGCGTTCAGGTCGGTCGCGTCGCGGGGCGTCTTGACCGTCCGCCCCTCGTCGAGCATCCGGTTGATGAGGTCGATCGTGGACGGCGAGAGCGTCAATTGCGGCACGAGCGCCGCGCGGTTGGCTGGAGTGATGTCCAGGATCGGGATCCCGCGCTCGGCCGCGATCTGGAGCGACTTGATGGTCGAGATCGCCTCCGAGTTGGCCACCTGTTCCCAGAGCGCGTGTTCGGCGAACGAGCCGTTCATCAGGCCGAGACGGACCAGCGTCGATCGGATCGACGTGTCGCCGTCGATCGGAATCGGGGTGTGGCTGCTTTGGATGTCGATGGTCGGGTTGCGCGGGACGAACCGATTCATGAGCGAAGGGTATTCGTCAACCTCGGTGTCGGCCTCGGTCAGCCCCAGGCTGGGATTGGCGTAGACGACGACGTGTCGGCCCAGCGCCGCCAGCCGCCGCGATTCGGACTCGTCGTCGATCAGGTAGCGGGCCGCCGCCAGTTGGAGGAAGCCGCCGATCTCGGCGTCCCGACTCACGACACTGCCGGCGAGTCGGGCGAAGGCCGTCTCGTTCACCGCCGCCTGAAGCCGCTCGACGTAGGTCTCGGACACCTGCCCCAGATCAATCGCCACCGTGGCGTACTTGCCGACGGGCAGGGTGCCGGTGAAGGTGGTGTCGGGCGTGTCATCGCCCCGACCCAGATATTGGAGCGTCACCGTCACGGTCCCGCCGACGGCGACGGCGGTGCTGCCGACGAGCGGTTGGCCGTCGAGCAGCAGTTGAGCGGACCGGCTGCCGCCGACGGGATCGGCCCACGCCAGGCTGACCCGGCCCAGACTGATGTCGGGCAGGCGGAACGTGCGGGACAGGAGGGGCGTCGAACCGCTGGCCATCGAGACGATGAGCCGGTCTTGCTCCAGGTCCGGCAGGTCGGTCATCGCCGTGGTGGTGACGACGGAGTAGGGCAAGCCGCCGGGCGCCGCCGGGATCCGTTGCGGTCGAATCGGGCCGTCGTAAGCGACGTCGGCCAGCGACCTTCCCGGATGCTGGGAGGCGAGGTACTGCGTGACCTGATCCTCGTAATATTCGACCGGCGACTGAGTGCGGACCTGGGAGAAGTAGCCGGCCTCGTCGAACGGCACGGCCTGGACGATACCGGCGATGCCCGGCTGACGGTCGCGGAACTTCCAGGACGGGTCGAACGGCACCCAGGTCGGCGTGCCGCCCAGCGGGATTTGCACTTCGACCCAGGCGTGATCGAAGGTGGCGAGAAGGCTGTTGACCTCGGGATGCAGGCCCGCCGCGCCCAGGACGCCAGCCGCACCGGCGGCGTTGACGACGCCGAGCCAGTCCTCGACCTCGCTCACCGCCGCCGTGACCCGGCCGACCACGAACCGCGCCGTCATGCCCGAGGCGCGAAACAGTTCGATCAGCAAGCCGGCCTGGTCCCAGGCGTTCCCCTGGCGTGCTTCGAGAGTCGCCCGCGCCCCCTTCATGAGCCCGCTCGACGGCTCATACGCGATCGTATTGACGACCCATTCGGCCAGGTCGAGCGGACGATGTCCGAGCGCGGCGGCGACGTCGGCGATCGTGGCTTCGGGCCCGATTCGGGCCGGCGGCGCGTCGACCTTGATCGCTCGGTTGGCCAGCGGAGCATACGAGCCGATCGCGTTGCCGAAGACCTTCAAATCCTGGAGCGACCGCATCGTCGTCAACGGCGGCAGGTCGGTGATCCGGTTATCGCGCAGATCGAGCGATCGGACGCCGTTCAGGACCGCCAGCGCCGGCAGATGCGATTGATCCAACCCGACGTTGACCAGGACCAACTCGCTCAGGTTCGGAAGCTGCGCCAGCGCACCAAGACCGGTCAGAGAACCGCTGACGGCGGTGTCCGAGGGGGTGATCCGCAAGAATCGGAGGTTGATCGCGGCATCGATGCCGGTCAGGTCGCGGACCGCGTTGGCGTCGGCTTCGAGCGTCGTCAGGGTGGCGAGGTTGGCGGTGTTGATTTGATCGGCGGTTTCCAGCCCCAACGCTCGCCGCAAGGCTTCGGCCAGGCCGGGATCGGGGATGGCGACGCCCTGGGCGACCACCACCTCGACCGACGCCGCAGCCGTTTTCGGTCCGCCGGTGCCCGAATTGCCGAGGTCGCTGGTGAGGAGGCGCACGCCGCCCGTGCCGGTGAATCCGGCCGCCGGTTCGTAGCGCATCCCGTCGAGCGCGGCGTTGACGGCGGCGAGCGTCCCCCGCACGGCGACGACGTGGTCGCTCGTTCCGTCGCCGATCACGGCGCCGACGCGAGTCACAAAGGCGGCGCTGGTGGTGCCGTCGGGCCCGGTCGGCGGGGTGCGGAAGGCCGTGTCATGGTTGGGATCGAAATCGACCGTGCCCGCGAACTCGCCGATGAAGGCGACATCACCGGTCGGCGAGACCGCACCACGCCAGAGGCTCAGGTACCTGGTGCTCCCCCAACCCCGCGCCCATTGCCAGGCCCCGTTCGGATCGAGCTTGGCCACGAACGTGTTGCTGAACGAATTGTTTTCCTGGAGCGTGTAGGGCCCGGTCGACGTCGAAATGGTGGTCGGATCGCTGTAATTGCCGATCAGGTAGACGTTGCCGTTGATGTCGGAGCCGATCGAGACGCCCAACGTGCTGTCGGTGCTGGGCATCCCCCGCGCCCAGAGAATTCGCCCGTCCGGCGACAACTTCCAAACATAGGCTTCGGCCTCGGGCAGGCTGAAACCTTGCTGGGTGGATCGGAGGATCGTTTCGCCCGGTCCGGGATCGAAGTCGATCGTGCCCTGGTAATAGCCGGTCGCCAGCAGGTTGCCTTGCGGGTCGAACGCCACGCCCGTCGCCGTGTTGCCGAGGTAGGTCGGATCGGTGCCGGCGGCGCGGAGGGCGCCTCCCCAGAGATAATTGCCGGCGGGACCGTACCTGGCGACGAAGACTTCGCCGTCGCGGAGGCTGGTCACGTTGGCGGCGGCGGTGGCGGGATCGAGGTCCAAGGTGTTCTCGAAGTCGCCGGTCAGGGCGATGTTGCCGACGGCGTCGACGGCGAGATCCTTGGCCAGCGCCCGACTCCCGCCGCCGAGCGCAAACGCCCAGACGAAGTTCCCCGAGGCGTCGAGTTTCCAGACATACGAGGTGGTTTGGCTGCCGGCGCTCAGGTTTCGGACGCCCGGTCCGGGGTCGAAGTCGATCGTGCCCGGAAAGTTCCCGATCAGGACGACATTGCCGCTGCCGTCCGTCTTCACCCGGAACGGGTTCTCCGAGCCGCTGCCGCCGGCGGTCCGCGCCCAGACGAGGTTGCCCGAGGCATCGAGCTTGAGGACGTAGATATCGTTGCCGCCTCGATTCGCCGGCGTGAGGACGCCGGGACCGGGATCGAGGTCGGCGCCGGCCTGGTAGCGGCCTGTCACGTAAACATTTCCTTGCGCGTCGGCCGCGATGCCGGTCGCGTCGGTGGAGGCGGTGCCCTGGAGGCTTCGGGCCCAGACGAGAGCGCCGGACGGGTCGAATTTGAGGAAAAAGCCGGATTGCGTGGCCGAGGCGGTCAGTTCGCCGCCGGGACGACCGGGATCGAAGTCGATCGCGCCTTCCAGGTAGCCGCTGACGTACATGTTGCCGGCGGCGTCGAAGGCGACGGCGCGGCTGCCGGCGTCCTTCTCGGCGATGCCGGTGCCGAAGGCGCCGACGTGCTTGAGGTCGGGCCAGGGGTCGAACGTCAGGCCCGCCGTGGTCCCAAGCGAGACCGTGCCGCCGGCCGCCTCGATCGCCACCTGGACCGGCGCCGCGCCGGCGTCGGGATCGACGACCGTCAGGGCATTGGATCGCTCGGCGCGGAAGGCCAACGGGACGCCCAGACTGGTACTTGTCGCGTCGGGGACGAAGTTCACCGGCGCCTGGTTGGGCAGGTCGGTGGCGAGGCGCGTGACCGAGAGCGCGGCCGACCGGGCGTTCCCCACGATGTCGGAAGCGGTGACGACCGGGGTATTGGCGCCGAGGACCAGTCCCACGCCGGGCAGGGCGTAGCGGCCGTCGGCGCCCGCCGTCACGCTCGGGGTTCCGCCGCCGCTGAGGCTGACGATTGCCCCCGGCTCGGTCCGGCCCACCAGCGTCACCGAGGTCAGGACCGTCGCGCCGTCGCCGACCGGCATCGAGTCGGAAGCGGGATCGAGCGCCACCGTCAGGTCGGGGGCCTGGGTGTCGATCGTGACGAACAGGTCGAGCGGGACCGACGCCAGGCCGGCCGTGCTCCGGGCGACCAGCCTGAGAACGTGGCCGCCGTCGGCCGAGCCGTTCAGGGCCAGGCCGACGTTCGTGGTGAAGTTGCCGGCGGCGTCGAAGCCGACGGCGCGTTCGGGCCCGCCGTCGACCTGGAGCGTCAGGTCCGACAGGGCGTCGCCCTCGACGGTCGCCTGGCCGACGAGCGTCACGTCACGGTTGGTCCGCAAGCCGTTGACCGGCGACACGAGCCGGATTTGCGGAGGCTGATGGTTGACCGGAGGCGGCTCGGGTTCCGGCGTCGGATTGGGATTGGGGTTCGGATTCGGATTCGGCGGGGGGACCGGCGGGCGGGCGCGCAAGACGACGGCCGTGGCTTTCAGCGTTTTCTTGCCTTGCTTGACCTGGAACACAATCGGCGTAATGCCGAAATCGACCCGGACCGCAGCCTGGAATCGCCCTTTCTTGTTGGCGGCGAGCGTTTGCTCGATCGTGCGGTTGCCGCCGATATCGACCTGAACCTTCGCCTTTTTGACCGTCGTGGTTCCGCTCACCATCACCAGGCCGGTCGCGTCGGGACCGGCGAGGATCGACACGGCCAGGGGTGGGGTCTTGGGCTTCTTGGCGGCGGCCGAGAGTCGTACCAGCGCCGAGGGAGGATCGATCCTCTCCGGACGCCGCCAGGGAAGCGAATCCTCGGCGCGACCGGAGGAGAGCAAGGCCCGCGTTTCCAGCGATTCGAGAGACGGACGCCGTTGGCGCGAAGGTCGGGGCCGGCGGGGAGAGACCTCCGAGGAGAAGTTTCGGCTCGCTTTCGCGTTCATGACGCCAGCCCCAGGATGGTGAGATCGTCAGGCCCGTCAACCGAGGGAAACGACGACGCGGACCTCTCACGGGGTTAAGCCGAAAACGCGTTCCCGACCTGACACGGCCGCCGCCGATGGATTAAGGTGAATCCGGGGGAATTTCCTCCGCGCGGCGTGCGTCGCCCCGACCGGCTCGTTGATGAATTCCCGATCATGGACTCACTTGCGTCGAAGTCGATGCCGGCCGCTGACGACACGGCGTTCTTCGCCGTGATGGACCGACTCCGGTTGGGGGATGCCGATGCGGCGACGGAGGTCTTTCGCAAGTTCGTGCGCCGACTGGTGGCGCTGGCCGCCCGCCAGTTCCCCGCGCGGATTCACGATCGGGCGGATCCCGAGGACGTGGTTCAGTCGGTCTTTCGCAGCTTCTTCGCCCGCCAGGCGCGCGGCCAGTTCGCGCTCGAGGATTGGGAAGCCCTCTGGGCGCTCCTGACGGTGATGACGGTTCGCAAGTGCGCCCACCGCCGCGATTACCTGTTCGCGGCCCGCCGCGATGTGAGACGCGAGACGGTTCGCGCTGACGAGATCGGTGAGGTCGTCCGAGCGGCGATCGACCGCGCGCCGACGCCCGCCGAGGCCGCCATGCTGGCCGATCTGGTCCGAGACCTCCTTGAGCGGGTGGGACCGGCCCACGGCGAGATCCTGTCGATGACCCTCACGGGTTACGAGGTGGCCGAGATCGCCGTCCGCTTGCGCCGTTCGGAGCGGACCGTCCTGCGGGTCCGCCGCACCGTTCGAGACCTCTTGCTGGCCCGATTGGCCTCGGAAGCTTGACCCTCCGATCCGGGAGTCGCGTGATGTCCGACCCGCTCCGATCCTGGCTCTCGCAGCCGCTGACCGCGGATCAGGAGGTCCGGATCGCCCGGTTCGAGGAACTCTGCTGGCGGGGGGAACGTCCCGACATCAGGACCTTCCTCGCCGGCGAAGGAGCGGATCAGGCGCTCTTGCGCGAGTTGTTGCTGATCGAACGCGAGTTCCGCGTCAAGCGGAGCGAGACGTCGTCTCCGGGTGATGCCCCGGCCCGGTTTCCCTCGGCCGCCGAGGATCCCGAAACGACGCGCCGGTTCGGCCTGAGCGGGCGGACCCCCTCGCTCCCGGCGAAGATCGGCCCGTATGAACTCCTCGACGTCGTCGGAGCCGGAAGTTCGGCTCGGGTCTATCGGGCCCGCGATTCTCGATTCGATCGCATCGTGGCGGTCAAGGTCCATCGGGCGGACCCCACAGCCCCGACCGAGGCGTGGAACCGCTTCGAGCGGGAGGTTCGGAGCGTGGCCCGGCTCCGGCATCCGGGAATCGTGCCGCTCCTGGACGCCGGCGTCGAGGAGGGGCATTGCTATCTGGTCAGCGCTTTCATCGACGGCACCGATCTGGAGAGTTGGCAGACGTCAACCGTGCCGCCGCCCCGCCGCGTCGCCGAGATCGTCGCGGCGATCGCCGAGGCCCTCCACGAAGCCCACGCGCAAGGCGTGATCCACCGCGATCTCAAGCCGTCGAACGTCCTGATCGACCGTCGGGGAATCCCTTACCTGACCGACTTCGGACTGGCCCGGCACGCCGGCAGCGATCCCACCCTGACCCTCGACGGCCAGGTCCTGGGCACGCCCGCCTTCATGAGCCCCGAGCAAGCGAGGGGCGAAGCTCGGCGAGTCGATGCGCGGAGCGACGTCTACGGCCTGGGGGCGATCCTCTACGCGCTTTTGACCGGAGTGCCTCCGTTCCGCTCGCAGGGGCGGCTGGCGCTGGTCCAGGTGATGGAGGACGATCCGATCCCGCCTCGCCGGCTCGATGACCGGATCCCCCGCGACCTGGAGACGATCTGTCACAAGGCGCTGGTCAAGGAACCCTCGGGCCGGTACGCGACCGCCGCCGCCCTCGCCGAAGACCTCCGGCGGTTCCTGGCGGGTCGGCCGGTCGCGGCCCGTCCGCTCGGCCCGGCGCAACGTCTCTGGAGGCGGGCCCGTCGAAAGCCCCTGGCGAGCCTGGCCCTGGCGGCATGCGCGGCGGCAATCCTGCTCGGGATTGCGGGCGTGGCCTGGCAAGGACACCGAGCCGAGGTCCACCGACGGCAGGCCCTCGAACATCTTGCGGAGGCGAACGCTCAGCGGTCCCGCGTCGGGCGAGCGTTCCGGCAGGCCCAGGAAATCTTGTTGGCGATGGTGCGAGACGGGTCCGGGCGGCCGTCTTCCCCCAAGGACCAGGCCCGCCGGCGGAGGATGACGGAGTTGGGCGTCTCCTACTTCCGCAAGTTCCTGGCCGAGCACGGGGAGCCTTCGTTGGCGGTCGAGCGGGCCCTGGCCCACACCAGTCTGGCCCACTTAGCCGAGACATCGGAGAACCCCGCCGAGACACAATCGGCCTGGGAGGAGGCGGTCGCAGCCTGGGAAGCGATGGTCCGGGACGAACCCCACAGCCCGGACCATCGCCGGATGCTCGCCGCCGGCCTGCAAGGCGTGGCCTATTATGGCCGAGACCGGAAGCGTCCCGAGGAGATCCTGGCGCTGGAACGCCGCGCCCTGTCATTACTCCGAGAAGTTGCCTCGGAACGCGCCGACGTTCCCCGGGACCGTCTCGCGGAAGCCGAGGCTGCCTATCGCATCGGACGTACCCTCAAGCGAATCGGCCGATTGGCCGAGGCACTCGGCGCCTATGAGGCCGCTCAGAACCTCGTTTGGACCTTCGGGTCCGCGAACGGGCCGGACCTCGCGGAGTTCCTGGCCGAGTGCGACTTCCACCGGGGCGAACTCCTCCGAATCTTGAAACGGCACGAGGAGGCGTTCCGGGCCGCCCGCTCCGCAAGTGATCGCTACGCGACGCTTGTGCGCGACCGCCCGAAGAGTGAATCGACCCTTCTCGGAGCGGCGCGGTCCGCCTATCTGGTCGGGACCCTCGAAAGCGAAGGCTCCCACCACGAACGGGCCTGTGGCGAATTCCGGAAGGCGGCCGAGGTGTTGGAGAATCTGGTGGCGGAGCAACCGGACCGCGAGTCCTGGTGCCGCGACCTGGCCGCCACTTACCACAATCTGGGGCGGAGCCTGGCCGAGCTTTCGAGGCGAGAGGAAGCGATCGAGGCTTACGATCGGGCCCTGGTCCACCGTCGGAGACTCGTCGCCGACCATTCGCACGTCATGGGGCACAGCGCCGATCTGTCCGGCACGTGGTATCGTCGCGGCGAGACCCACGAGGCTTTGGGGCATCTGTGGGAAGCCGAAGCGGATTATTCGCAAGCCTTGGATTGCCTCCGTCGCGTTATCCTCACGACTCCCGTCTCCGACGACCACCGAAGCCGGTTGGAAGGCATTGAGCATTGTCTAGGCCGGTTGAGGACCAAACTTCCGACGAATAGGGAAACGTGCGAGCAGGGTTACCCATCCAGATAGGTCGTGTCCGGCGAATACCACACGATGAGTGGTGGCGTAGGACAGTTGAATGGAGGAACCGATGTCGAACGGGGCCAAAAGTTTAAGACGACCAGCGGCCCGGCCCGCCGGGCACGCCGTAAAGCCCGGTGCGAAGAGGAATTACGCCGGTTCATTCAACTGACCTACGCCACCGCTGATCGCGGCGGAACGGCGAGCGTCAACTGTCCCGTAACGGAGTTTCAGAAGGATCCAGTGCGTGCGCGGACCATCGACGGCGATCCGCCAGGCGCCGAATATCAATCCCATCAAAGCGACCGCGAAGAGTAGGGTACGGAGTCCGAGGCGAGGTCGTTTCATGGCTCGGTTTCCATCATGTCGTCCCCCGCCTCCTCCGCTTCAGCGGCTTTGCGAATCTCATCCAGGGCCGATGAGAACGGATATCGCCGGGTCCGATCGCCTTGTTTGATCAATTCGATGATCCGAGCGTCTCGTTCGCCGAACCAATAAAGGGCCAGGGCGGCTTCCTCGCGCGTTTGCATGTCCGCATCGACGAGCGATTCTTTGAGGGCATGCCGGACTGTTTCCTTACGTTGTTCCCAGTACGAGACTCGCCGTCCTTGAGCATCGCTCGTCGTATTGCCCAGAATCCTTGCCGTGCTTCGCCGGACCTCAGCCTCGGAGTCGCGGAGGGTCGCCAGCAAGGCCGGAACGACGTCCTCATCGTTCGGAAGTCGGTTGTGATCGGCGCCGAAGCCGCAGAGCGCCCATGTCGCCTTGACCTTCACGGAAGGATCGTCGCCGCTGGACAGAATGTGCATAAGGAGGGGTGCGACGTTACGTCGAGCCTCCGGTTGAACCCTTCCGAGAATCCCCAACCCTTGAACGGCGGTTCGCCGGACCCCGACGGACGGATCATTGATGGCGATCTTGAGCGCCTCAAGGATGGCGCCGAGATCCGAAGGCCGGCTGACGATCAACATCGAGCCCAACGAGTCCACGGCCTGAGTCCTTACCGCCTCGTTCGGATCCCGTGAGGCGGTGAGGACAAGCCGTAGGGTTTGCTGCTTCTCGAAGTCCGAGCCGCGAAACCCGGTCAGAGTGACGAGGGCCTTCAAGGTCAGGGCCCGACAGGTTGGGTCGGGATCCGACACTCCATCGGCAAGGACCGGGATCAGCATTTCCGCCCGCCGTCGCAGGCGCCAGGGCGGCAGGGCCGTTGGTTCGTCCCCAAATCCCGGGATTCCCGAACCCGAAAAGATCTCGTTAAACACACCCAACATTTCCGACTGCCGGATCTCGGTCGCGGCGGAACTGCGGGCCTTGGCATCGCCGTAGCGGAGCTTGAGGGCTAGCCAGTGCGTGTGCGGACCGTCGACGTAGATTCGCCAGCCGGTCAGCCCGAGAGCGATCAGGACGACCAGCGCCAGGGATCGGCGAACGCTCAGGCGGAATCGAGGCCGCCTCATGACGACTTCACCCTCGGCGAGATCACGAACGTCAGGAGCCACGACGGTCCCCGGTTCAAAGCCAAGTTCGCCGGCAAGACCGTTGTCTTCACCAGTCGATCGCGGATGAAGCATGAAGAGTTCGTCGATTCGGACGCGAGCCCGCCCGTCTCGACCGATCGCAAGGGCGGGCCCGCCCGGATTTTGGGCCTGGACGCCTCGGCCGGATCGTTGGAGAATCGCCCGGCGGCCCGACGAGGGGCCGCTCGCTCTCGCCCCCAGGGATTGGTGCCATGCTCGACACGCTCCTCGGGATGTACTCCTACGTCGTCTGGTTCTTCCAGCGACTGGGGCGAGTGCTCCTGCTGTTCGTCCCGATCACCAACCGCGCCCGCGCTTCCAGCGCGTTCCGCTTCTGGCTCGGCTGGGTCTTGCACGTTCTGATCGTCATTGGGGTGCTGGTCGGTCTCTATTACCTCAACCGCTGGCTGGATCTCGACCGAATCGTCCGAGCGCCCACGCCCGGCTTGCGGCGGATCTGGCTCCCCTTGCTGGCGTTCCTCCTCTATCTGAGCGGCTGGTTGGCCTACTCGCTTTGGAGGCTGACCGCCGTCGAGCCCGACGCCGGCAAGTTCCCCGACATCGACACGGCCTGGTCCGAAGGACTCCGGGCGCTCGACCAGGCGGCGATCACCCTGACCGACACCCCCTTGTTCCTGATCCTCGGTCGGCCGGGCGGCTCGGAAAAGGCCCTCTTCGCCGCGGCGCAGTTGCCCTTGAAGGTTACGCTGGCGCCGAGACGGTTCGACGCTCCCCTGGGGATCTCGGCGCACCCGGAGGCGATCTACGTCACCTGTCCCGACGCCTCGCTCGCCGGCCGGCAATCGGCGCTGCTCGCCGCCAGCCTCGAAGCCGAGGACATGGCCATCTCCGACGAGGACGAGGCCGATCGCTCGGCCGCGGCCGGCGACATCGACCCCAACCGCCGCTCCCGGAACGAGCTCGAATACGGCGGGCGGGTCAGCGACGAGTCCCAGGTCGCCGACAGCGCCGACAACGTCGTCATGCTCGGTTCGGCGGCGCTGGGCGGGATCACCGACATCGAGCTCGGCGACGCCATCGAGGACGCCCTGGGCGAGCAACTCGAAAACCTGATCCGCCTCGGCGACCCGGAAGAATCCGGCGGATCGGGAGGCACCGCGACCGCGCTGGCGCCATCGAAGGTCGTCGCGGCGGCGGTCGCCAGCGGCGATAACGAGTTGTTCATCCGGCCCAGCGTGCTCGCCAACGAGGACCAGGTCGAACTGCTCCAGGCGCGACTCAGGCACCTGGCGCGGAAGATCGCCGCCGACCGCAAGCCGTTCTGTCCCATCAACGGGATTCTCTTGTTGGTCCCCAACGCCGCGCTCGACTCCGACCAGGACGCCAAGCACTACGGCGAAGTCCTGAGCCGCGATCTCGACGTCCTCCTCGCGGAGTGGAACGTCCTCTGCCCGATCTTCGTGGTGGTCTGCGACCTCGAACGCGAGTCCAGTTTCCGCGAGCTCCTGGCGCATGTGCCCGTGACGAGACGGCGGCGGTTCCTCGGTCTCCGGTTCCCGCTCGTGCCCGAGCTCGACCTGTCGGAGCGGGTCGCGCTTCTGGAGAAGGGCATCAACTGGGTCGGCGGCGTGCTGTTCCCCAGCCTGGTCTACAAACTCTGGCGGACCTCGCCGCCGCCGGGTGAGACGGTCGCCTCGACGGTCGACCACAACGCCCGGCTCTATCGCCTGCTCTGGCAGATGCGCGCACGCCGCGCGCGGCTCTCGCGGATCCTGATCCGGGCGCTGGCGCTCCAGGCGCACGGTCCCTTGATGCTGGGCGGTTGCTACTTTGCCGCCACCGGCCGCGAGCCCGAGCACGAACAGGGGTTCGTCGCCGGCGTCTTCCGCCGCCTGATCGAGAACCAGAACTACGTCACCTGGACCCCCAAGGCCCTTGATGAGGATACCTGGCACCGGCGGGCGACCGCCTGGGGCTACGGCTTCATCGCACTGGTGGTCGCTTGCGTGCTCATGGCGGTAGGATGGCTCATCACCGGCGCGTAAAGGGCTTGGGGACGGGGACCGTGTCGTGATCGAGTTTCAACGCACGCTGGTCCGCCGGCTCTGGGACCGCCCCTACGAGTTCAACTTCTTCCAGGCGGTTCGCCTGCTCCAGTTGCTCGACGAGGAGCGTCAGCCGGTGGGGCGAGCGGGTTCGCCGCGCCGCGAGGCGGTCCGGTTCCGTTCGGCGGTGACCCTGGCGTTTCCTCCGGCGACCGTGCTCGACCTCCTGGGGACGATGCCGGGCGAAACCCCGCCCGATGAGCCCGTGGCGCGCACGCCCACCGTGCCCGGCGGTCCGCCGGTGCCGATCCTGATCGGTCCCAACGATCCGCCGGTGCTCATTCAGCCGTTCCTGGGACTGATCGGACCGAGCGGCGTCTTGCCCCGCCACTACACCGAATGGTTGATTCGCCACCTCCGCGACTTCAAGGGGAACGAGAAGGCCGCCGCCCGCGATTGGTTCGACCTGTTCGTCCACCGCTTCACGACGCTTTTGTATCGCTCCTGGGAAAAGTACCGTTACGTCCTGGCCTACGAGCGCGGCGAGCAGTTCGACCCGGTCCCGGACCCCTTCACCCTGGCGCTCCTGAGCATAGTCGGCCTGGGGACGCCGGGACTGCGCGAACGGCTGACCCTGCTCGACGTCGAGACGGTCCGGGCGCATCCCACGGACCTACGGTCGGGCCCGGCTCACCATCCGCGCTACGACGGCCGCTCCCTGGGCGTGAAGGAGGATCGACCGAAGCCTCTGGCCCGCGTGCCCGACCTGGGCATCCTCTCGTTCGCCGGTTTGTTCGCCTCGACGGTCCGAACGGCCGTGGGTCTCGAACGGCTTCTATCGGCTTACTTCGGCGTGCCGGTCACGCTGGAACCGTTTCGGGGCCAATGGCTGTCGCTCGAACCGGAGGACCGCTCGATCCTGGGGACGCAAGCCTGGACGCTCGGCGTGGACGTGTTCGCCGGCGAGCGGGTCTGGGACATGTCGAGCCTCTTCCGCTTGCGGATCGGACCTTTGAGCGGGACCGAGTTCTCGGCGCTCTTGCCGGTCGAGTCGCCGCGTCCTTACGGCAAGACTTTCCATTTGCTCTGTCACCTGACCAAGCTTTACGCCGGTCCTGGCCTGGATTTCGAGGTCCAGCTTGTCGTCCGTCATGAGGAAGTCCCGGTCGCTCATCTTGAGGGGGTGTTGCCCGAGGACGATCCGACCGGCTCGCGGCTGGGTCGCAACGCCTGGGTCGCCAGCCTGCCGTTCGCTGATGACACGATTGACGCCATCTTCCCCGGCGAAGCGCCGTTCCTCTTCGCCGAGGCCCTACCGGGCGAGTCGTGACGATCCCGCGAGAAAGGAATTTCCGCTCGATGCCGCCCCCACCCGAAACGCGCCGGATCGACGCCCGCCTGCCGTTGGTCCCTTCGTTGCTGGATCGTCTCACCGGACCCGATCCCAACTCCGGGAACCTGGCTTACTCCGGCAGCAAGGACGGAACGATGGTCCTGCGCAACCTCGTCGACACCGTGCGCCGCGACCTCGAAGACCTGCTCAACACCCGTCGGCCCGAGAACGATATCCCCCCGGAATTCATCAACCTCGAACGCTCGATCTTCAATTACGGCATCCCGGACGTGGTCAGCCTTTCGCGCGACAGTTACGGCCGCCCCCGCGAGTTGACCGAAGCCATTGCTCGCGCGATCGAGCAGTTCGAGCCGAGACTGGACCGGGTCGAGGTGACGATCGACCCCTCGGCGTCGCCCGATACCCCGGCGATCTCGTACCGGATCCGGGCGCGGCTGAAGGTCGAGCCGAGCCCGTCGGTGGCGTTCGTGGCCGAGGTCGACACCCGCTCGGGCCGCGCCGAGATCCGGCCCGGCGAGAGGCCCGCCACCGACGCCGGCCGGGGCGGACTCGGCACGCCCGAGCCCTCGCCGGAAGATGCCTTGGAAGAGGACGCGGGCCTGGAGTTGACCGAATGAGCGACGCCCTGTTCCGCAACTACGAACGCGAGCTCCTCTTCATCCGCCAGATGGCGCAGGAGTTCGCGCGGTCGTACCCGGCCACCGCCGGCCGCCTCCTCCTGGAGCCGAATCGGAGCAACGACCCGCACGTCGAGAGGCTCATCGAGGCGTTCGCGCTGCTGGCCGGGCGGGTTCACCAGAAGATCGAGGACGAGTTTCCCGAACTGACCGACGCCTTGCTCGGCGTCCTGTATCCGCACTACCTGGCGCCGGTCCCGTCGATGACGATCCTGGAATTCGTGCTCGACGAGGAGCAGGGCGACTTCGCCGAGGGGTTCCTGATCCCGCGCGGGAGCCGTCTCTACGTCCCGATGGCCGACCTGACCGCCGGCCGGGAATTGACGCCTTGCCGCTACCGGACCGGCGCCGACGTGCGGCTTTATCCGATCAAGGTGGCCGAGGCGCGGGTCGTGCCGCCGCCGTTTCCGCCGGTGCCGGGGACGACCGGCCCCTCGGTGCCCGAGTCCGCTCGCGCCTTGCTGCGGATTCGGCTGGAGACCCTGGCCGGCGCCACCTTCTCGGGGCTGACTCTCGACACCCTCCGCCTCTTCCTCTCGGGCGAGAACCTGACGGTCGCGGCTTTGTACGAGGTCCTGTTCAACCACACCGTGCAGGTGGTCCTGGCCGAGTCCTCGCCGGGCCCGCCCGACACCGGCGGTCCGGTCTCGCCGCTCTGGCCGCCGCCGCCGATCCGGATCGGGCCTTCCGAGTGTCTGCGCCCGGTCGGCCTCAATCCCGAGGAAGCGCTCATTCCCGCGCCGCCCGGCTCGTTCCCCGGCTATCTCCTGCTCACCGAGTTCTTCGCCTTCCCGGCCAAGTTCCTGTTTTTTGACCTTTGCGGCTTCTCGGCCTTGCAAGGACAGGCGTTCGGAACGTCGCTGGACATCCTGATCTATCTCGACCACCTGCCGGCGAACCTGGCGCAAGAGGTTTCGGCGAGCACCTTCCGACTTCACGCCACCACGGCCATCAACCTCTTCGAGCAGGTCGCCGAGCCGATCATCGACGCCAAGACCAAGTTCGAGCACACGGTCACGCCCGACATCACCGATGTGAGCGGTCTGGAGGTCTTCTCCGTCGATGACGTGATCGGGGTCGATCCGGCGACGGGCAAGACGATCGAGTTCGAGCCGTATTTCAGCGTGCGGCACGGCCGGAACCCGGAGCAGACGCGGGCGTTCTACCGAACGGGCCGACGTCCTTCGGTTCGCGCCGGCGACCGCGGCACCGATGTCGTTCTGACGACGGTCGACCTCGGCTTCAACCCGCGCACGGCCAGCGAGACGAACCTGATCGTGCGGACGACCTGCACCAACCGCGACCGTCCGCGTCGTCTCCAGCAGTTGGACCTGCGCGACGTCTTCCACCTGGAGATGGCGGCGCCTTTGCGGCGGATTCGTTGTCTACGGACCCCGAGCTCGCCCTGGCGTCCGCACGGCCGGCGTTCGGCGATGTGGCGTTTGATCTCGCACTTGAGTCTGAATCATCTTTCGATCTCGGGCGGCACCGACGCCGAGGCCGCCGACGCGCTCAAGGAAATCCTCCGGCTTTACGACTTCTCCGACCCCGAGACCAGTCGGGCCGAGGCGCGGATCATCACCCAACTGATCGACGGCATCGTCGGAGTGCGGTGCCGTCGCGCCGTGGCTCGCCTGGCGAACGAGGACGGTCTGGGCGACGTGGTCCGAGGCGTCGAAATTCAAATCGACTTCGACCGCGAGAAGTACATCGGCACAGGCGTTTTCCTCTTCGCCTGCGTACTCGATCGCTTTCTCGGTCTCTACGCCACGATCAACAGTTTCACCCGCCTGGTCGCCAACACGATCGGGACGGGCGAGGATTCCGGGGTTCTCAAGCGATTTCCGCCTCGGGCCGGGGTTCGGCCCTTGGTTTGAGCCGCGCCTCGGCAGGCGGCGTCGAAACGGCGCGTTACCACTCGGGTCGAAAGACCGCAATGGCTCGTTTGTCGACGACTTCGATACGCTCCAACCGTGCTTTGGCCAGGGCCATGAATTCAACTCGGCCGTTGCCGATGGCGTATCGTTCATAGACGAATTCAATTGCACGCATATCACCCAACCTTGTAATTTTCGGACGTACACGAACCGTAATAATCCAGTATGTAGTGCGCCGTGGAAAGGTCTGGTTCTTCAGTGGGTGCGAGTCCCACCCGGCTAACTCAGTCGCTCCAGCCGGTAGCTATCGGAGCGGCGGTGGAGGCAATGAAGCCGCCGGAGCCTTCGAGAAAACGGGTCGTCCAA
>WGOB01000044.1 GCA_016124255.1 Alphaproteobacteria bacterium
GCCCGACCTTGTCGTGCTTGGCGGCGTGCGTCTGCGCGGGGGACCCATCGGCGGCCAGATCTGGGCCGAAAACGCCGTGCTGCGCGGACAGACGCGCGCGCTTCATGGCTACGGCGTCGAGCTGCGCGGCCAGCTCTACGCCCCCGGCCTGCGCGCCGAGGGCGCGATCAACCTGCACAGCGCGCGGGTGGAGGCCGATGTAAGCCTGATCAAGGCGCAACTCGATGGCGGTGTGGCGCTGACGAGCGGACGCGTCGGCGGCGATGTGACGCTCGACGGCGCGGTCGTGCGCGCCGATCTCGACGGCGATTGTGTGAGTATGAGCGGCGCCACGATCGGCGGATCGCTGAGCCTGCGCGGCGCGAAGCTCGAGCGCGCACTGGCGCCGAAGCCCGTCGCCGAGGATCAGCCCGCCGCCACGCCGCCCGAGCAGCGGTTCGCGATCTACGGCCCCAACCTGGCCGTCAGGCAGAACGCGTATATCGAACTGGAAGAGAGCCGCGGCGTCGTCGATCTGTCGGGCGCCTCGATCGGCGGCACGCTGACGCTCCGCTGTGCAGCCTTGAGCACCCAATATCGTGATGTGATCTCCGCCGCCGATATTGACGTCGAGCGCAGCGTGTTTCTCGTCGGGGACTACAACGGCGCCGTAGCGTTCGAGCGCGCGCGCATTCAAGGCGAGTTCCGGATCGATTCCCTGACGCTGACCGCCGCCACGCGCCGCGTGCCTCAGCTCAGCCTGCGCGACGCGCGCATCAATGGCGTCCTTCAGGTCTCGCCGCGCGCCGGCGCCGTGCGCACCGACCCCAACGACGATTTTGACGCCATCGTCCGCGCCCGCGTGACGCCCGCGCCGTTTTATCCCGGCTGGTCAGTCGTCGACGTGCATTGCCGCCGCAAGGGCGAGGAGGCGGCCCGCGCGCTCTTGTGGAACGGCGCCGACGACGTCGTGCTGCTCGACGACAGCTCCAAGACGCTGCACGATTTCAACGACGGAAATCTCGGACGCACCGGCGGCGGCCGGTCCCGCCTGCGCCTCAAGACGAGCCGTGAAGCCGAGGCCTACCTCAAATTCTTCTGCGGCGTCATCCAGGGCGACGCTGGCGCGTTCCGGATCGTGTCGAGCGTACGCGGCCGTGACGACAAGGGCGTTGAGCGCACCTACCGCACGCGGCCCACCGCGACCGTGCGCACCGCCGAAGAGCTGCGCAAGCTCCTCGCCAAGGCCAAGCCGGATGCGCCGCCCCCGCCGCCCATCGTGGCCAACGCGCTGGTGTCCTATGAGGGCGCCGTCTTCCGCTCGCAGTTCGGCATTCAGCGCGCCGGCGGTGTGGAGATGATCGAAGACGAACCGCTCGCCTATCATGTCGATCCTCCGCAGATCGACTATCGGACGAACCCCGGCTGGCGTTGCATCCGTTCGGCGAAAGACGAACCCGGCGTCCTGAAGGACCTGCCGCCGCTCTACGAATCCGATTGGCGCGATCTGGGCGATGAGGACGTGCGCCGGATCGCGAAGTCCTGGCGCATCTACATCGCGCCGAAGGTGGATCTGAGCGGGCTCGATCTCGCCGCCTTCGAAGACGGCGACGGTGAGAATTGGGGCAAGGCTTTTGGGTTCGAACTCGAAGGCGTCTCGTTTCAGCGCTTTGCAGCGGAGACGCGCGCAGCCAAGGAGAAAAGCGGCCTCCCGACCGGCGTCGATGACGTCGCCGCGCCCGACGAAGCGCCATTGGAGCTCTCGCCCGACAGCGCCGAGTCCCGGCTCGACTGGCTCTCGCTTCAGACCCGGACCGGCGAAGGCTGGTCGCCGCAACCACACGAGATGTTCGCCCAGGTCTATCGCCGACACGGCCACGTCACCGATTCAATCCGCATCCTGACGGACAAGGCCGAACGCGACTTGATGAAGCACTTTCCGCGGATGTGGCGGCCGGTGCGCACGGCCTATCGCGGGTTCATGAAGGTGTTCTGGGGCGGCGGATTCCGCTACGGCCTCTCCCCGCCGCACGCCCTGGCGACCTGCGTCGTGTGTCTTGCGGTCGGCTGGCTCGGGGTCGAGTGGGCCAATAATGGCCGGCCCGCGCCGATCCTGGATTTCTCGCACGACGGCCCGTCTTATTCGGCGCTGGTGATTGACTCCACGCCGGTGCAGGGCGTGGCGGCGGCGAATGGCGGCGACATCTCCCTCGGCATGCAGCCCACCGATCTGCCTCCGGTCACGGACGTCCCGTGCGGCAACGCGATCACGCCCTGGATTTACGCCGCCGACGTGTTCATCCCGCTGCTCGATCTGCGCCAGGAAAGCACCTGCGGCGTGCGCTCGGATTCCTGGGCCGCGCCCTGGCGCTGGTTGAAGGCGATTTATGCAGCGCTCGGCTGGGTGGTGATCTCGCTCTCGATCCTGACCTGGTCGGGCGCCCTGCGCCGCCAGACCGGCGCCTAGAGCATCTTTCGACCATACGCGATCGCCCCTGCGATCGAATGGTCGGAAATGATGCTCTACACATTTGAATAAAGAGCAACTTTATCCGACCTACTGGAATCGCAAAGCGATTCCAGTAGGTCGGATGTTGCTCTAGGCCGGCGCGCGCGGTTTGTCACTTCGGACCCGTCCGGACTCGTACTAGCGTCCAACGGCCCGGGCCCATCCGGGCGGGGGCGGGACGAGGGAAGCGATCATGACCAAGAAGGTGGCGGCCGAGTTCATCGGCACGTTTACGCTCGTGCTGTTCGGCTGCGGGGCGGTCGTCCTGGCGGGCGCGCAGGTCGGGCAATTGGGCATCGCGCTGGCGTTCGGCCTGGCGATCGTGGCGATGGCCTACGCCATCGGCCCAATCTCGGGTTGCCACATCAATCCAGCGGTGAGCCTCGGCCTCCTGGTCGCCCGCCGCATCAGCGTGAACGAGTTCACCAGCTACGTGATCGCGCAGGTGCTGGGCGCCATCGTCGGCGCAGCGCTGCTTTACCTCATCGCTTCCGGCGCCGAAGGCGGCGCGTTCAACATCAACGACGACGGCCTCGGGCAGAACGGCTATGGCGCGCATTCGCCGGGGATTTATTCGCTGATGTCGTGTCTTGTGTTCGAAATCGTGGCGACGTTCCTGTTCGTGCTTGTGATCCTCGGCGTCACCCAGCCAGGGCAACCCGATCAGCTCGCCGGCCTCGTGATCGGCGGGACGCTGGCCGTCATCCACATCGTCGGCATCCAGGTGACCGGCGTATCGGTCAATCCGGCGCGCTCGATCGGGCCGGCTTTGATTGTTGGCGGCAGCGCGTTCGCGCAGCTCTGGCTGTTCATCGTGGCCCCGCTGATCGGCGCGGCGCTGGCGGGTCTCACGCACCGCTCGCGCTTCCTGACCGCAGATTGAGCCCGCGATGTGGGCCGCCGTCGCGCGCGCAAGCCTGACGGCGGCGCGCGCGGCCGGCCTTGCGGTTCTGTTGACGCTGGTGCTTAGCGTCGCAGCGCTCGGCTGGCGCATGGCCGCGCCGATCCGCGTCGCGCCCACGCCCGTTGGTCCGTGTACGGAGATCGGCCTCGACACCAACGGCTGGCACACCGATCTCGTCATGCCCGCAGCGATTTTTCCCGAAGATCACCCGTTCCGCCGGCTTTATCCCGACGCGCGGCGCTTCTCCGTCGGCTGGGGCGATCGCGACGCATACCGCTTCGCCGACAAAGACCCGTGGCTGAACGTCGCCGCGATCATCCCGCCGAGCGCGTCGGCGGTGCATGTCTCCGCCGATGCGCCCGCCACCGGCCCGTTCGTCGCGATCTCGGAGGATGGCGCCCGCGCGCTCGTCGCGCACATCGATCGCACGCTGCGCATCGACGCCCGGGGCCGCCTGATCCGCGTCGACGAGGGCTATCGCCCCGACAGCGTCTTCGTGGAGAGCGGGGCCCAATTCCATGTGTTCCGCCTGTGCAACCAATGGGTCGCGGAGGGGCTTCGCGCCGCGGGCCTGCCGGTCTCGCCGCTTGGCGCGTGGACGGCGGCCAGCGTCGTGCGCCAGATTCGCAACGGCCCGCGCTGCCCCCCGCCGCGGATCAGGATCGCGCCGGCTTAGGAGAATCGCAGCGCCGCGCTACATTCGGTCCATGGCCATGCCCGCGACTGAACCCCTCGCGCCCGCCGCAGCGGACGAGACCTACCTCGCGCTTCTGCGCGACATCCTGGACACTGGCGTCGAGCGCGGCGATCGCACGGGCGTCGGCACGTTGGGCGTGTTTGGCCGCCAGATGCGGTTCGATCTCGCCGCCGGCTTCCCGCTGCTGACGACAAAGAAGCTGCACCTGAAGAGCATCGTCTACGAACTGCTCTGGTTCCTGCGCGGCGACACCAACGTGCGTTGGCTGCAGGACCGCGGCGTGACCATTTGGGACGAATGGGCCGATCCCGACGGCGAACTCGGCCCCGTCTACGGCAAGCAGTGGCGCTCCTGGGAAACCCGCGATGGCCGCGAGATCGATCAGATCCGCGCCGTCGTGGAAGCGATCAAGACGAACCCAAATTCGCGCCGCCACATCGTGAGCGCGTGGAACCCGGCCGACGTCGATCAGATGGCGCTGCCGCCGTGCCATTGCCTGTTCCAGTTTCACGTCGCCGAGGGGAAGCTTTCCTGCCAGCTCTATCAGCGCAGCGCCGACGTCTTCCTCGGCGTGCCGTTCAACATCGCGAGCTACGCGCTCCTCACCATGATGATCGCGCAGGCCTGCGATCTCGAAGGCGGCGATTTCGTGCACACGCTCGGCGACGCGCACCTTTACCTGAACCATATCGAGCAGGCGAAAACGCAGCTGGCGCGCACGCCGCACCCCGCCCCGACGATGCGCCTCAACCCAACGAAGAAGGACATCTTCGCGTTCGACTACGAGGACTTCACCCTCGAAAACTACAAAGCCCACCCCGCCATCAAGGCGCCGATCGCGGTGTGACTACGCCTTCCGCGCAATGATCCACACGCCGTGATGGCCGCCATGATCGGTGTGCCGCAGGCACAAACGGTCGAACCCGTGCGTCGAGAAGACGCGTGCAAGCGCGGACATGTCGTAATCATGCATCTGGATCAGCAGCTCCACATCGCCGCCGCTTTGCTTGGCGCGCCAGCGGTGCAGCGCGCCCGCGACGCGCCCGCCCAGACGCGACGGCGGCGAAAGATGCGGGTCTCGCCACAGCGTCGTCTGGATTGTCGCCAGCGCGCCCGGCGCCGCGCGCGCGAGGCAGGCGTCAAGGAGCGCCATGCCCTCGGGCGGCGGGATGTGCTGCAGCACGATGAACGAATTGATCCAGTCGAACGGACCATCGGGCAGGGCTGAGACGAAGCGCACGTTCGCCGCCGGCCCCTCCGGCGGCCCGGCCCGCGCAATCGCCAGCATCGGCTCGGCGACGTCATAGCCGACGACAGCATCGCAGAGCGGCGCCATCGCGTGCGTCAGCCGCCCCACGCCGCACCCGATGTCGAGGGCCCGCCCGCCCGGGCGGACGCCGCAATCTGCCGTCGCGAACGCAGTGATTTCCGCCACCTGGTCGCGCCCTGATGCGTAGAAGCGCACGCGGGCGTCCGCATCCATCGCCGCGGCCCGGGATTCCGGGGCCGTCAGCACGCCGTAATAGGGCTCGTGCGTCCCGATGACCGCCCAATCGTGGCGGCGTGGTTTCGCCATGTGCGCGCGTCCTCTAGCATGGGAGTCGATGCTGCTGCGTTCGCTTGCTGGGTTTTGTCTCGGGCCGCAACCGGGAGGGAGGCCGTGACGTCGTCGCGCACGCCGGCGCTCACGCTCGTGCTCGCGCGCGCCAAGAACGGCGTGATTGGAAACGCCGGCGCGCTGCCGTGGCGGCTGCCGTCGGATTTGAAGCGCTTCAAGGCGGCGACGATGGGCAAGCCGGTCGTCATGGGCCGCAAGACGTGGGCCTCGCTGCCCAAGGCGCCGCTGCCGGGCCGCGCGAACATCGTCGTCACCCGCGACGCCGCCTTCATGGCGCAAGGCGCGCATGTCTTTTCCGATCTTGCGGTTGCGCTTGAGGCCGCGCGCGCAATCGCCGCTGGATCCGGCGTAGGGGAGGCGTGCGTCATCGGCGGCGCGGAGATTTTTCAGGCGGCGCTGGCGGACGCGAACCGCATCCTCCTCACCGAGATCGACCTCGAACCGGAGGGCGACGTGCGCTTCTCCCTCGATGAAAGCGATTGGCGCGAAACCGCGCGCGAGCAGGTCGAGAAGGGCGCCAAGGACGACGCCGCGTTTGTCGTCCGGACGCTCGAACGACGCAGCGGAAACTAGTGTGGCGAAGCTGAAATTCGCCCCATCTCTATGGCGGGCGTGAGCGAGTTTCCGATTTTGGGCGAACCTCAAATCCGGGTCACTAGCATCGCCGCCCCGCCTCGCTAGAGTGCGCGCCAACCAAGAGGAGGCGCGCGATGGAAGTGTTGGCGACCGGGCTCCAATTTCCCGAGGGGCCGATCGCGATGCCCGATGGCTCGGTCATCCTGGTCGAAATTCAGCGCAAGGCACTGTCGCGGGTCTGGAACGGCAAGACCGAAGTGATCGCCGACATCGGCGGCGGTCCGAACGGCGCGGCGCTGGGCCCCGATGGCGCGGTCTATGTCTGCAACAATGGCGGCTTCGAATGGCACACGCGCGACGGGCTCACCATCCCCGGCTATTGCGCCAAGGACTACACCACCGGCCGCATCGAGCGCGTCGACCTCGCCACCGGCAAGGTCGAGCGTCTCTACGACGCCATCGACGGAACGCGTCTCTCCGGCCCCAACGACATCGTGTTTGATCGTGAAGGCGGCTTCTGGTTCACCGATCTCGGCAAAGGCCATGCGCGCACCAAAGAACTGGGCGGGCTCTATTACGCCAAGCCGGACGGCTCGCTGCTCAAGGAGATCGCGCACGGATCGATCGGGCTGAACGGCGTCGGCCTCTCGCCTGATGAAAAGGCCGTTTACGCGGCCGAGACCCACACCGGCAAGCTCTGGGCCTGGGACATCGCTTCGCCCGGCGAAGCTGCGCCGCGCCCGCCCGGCATGCTCGGACGCCATGTCTACACAGCGCCCGGCCATGTTTTCTTCGACAGCCTGGCGGTGGAGGCGTCCGGCCGCGTCTGCGTCGCCACCATCGTCAATGGCGGGATCACCGCGATCACGCCCGACGGGCAAGCGGAACACACGCCGTTTCCGGACTTCCTGGTCACCAACATCTGCTTCGGCGGGGCCGACATGCAGGACGCGTTCATTACATTGTCCGGAACCGGACAATTGGTGAAAGCCCGCTGGCCGCGCCCGGGCCTGAAACTGAATTTCGCCGCGTGATTAGCGCAACAAGTTTCCCCGCCCCGCAAGGGGGCGGGGAGCACCAACCGGCAACCCAGAGAGTGAAACCATGATCAAGGTCCACCACCTCAACAATTCCCGCTCGCAGCGCATCCTGTGGCTCCTGGAGGAGCTGGCGGCGCCGTATGAGATCGTCAAATACCAGCGCGACGCGACCACGAACCTCGCGCCGCCGGAGCTGAAGGCGATCCATCCGCTCGGCAAATCGCCGGTGATCGAGGACGATGGCAAGGTAATCGCCGAAAGCGGCGCGATCATCGATTATCTCGCGACCAAGCACGGCGGCGGGAAGCTCGCTGTCGCGCAATCCGATCCGGCCTGGGTGGACTATCTGCACTGGATGCATTTCGCCGAAGGCTCGGCGATGCTGCCGCTCATGCTCTCGCTCTACACGGGTCGCCTGGGCGAAGCCGGCGCCCCGCTCCAGCCGCGCATCACCAGCGAGATCGCCAATCATCTCTCTTACATGAACGAGCACATGAAAGGTCGCGATTTTCTCGTCGCGAACCGGTTCACCGCCGCTGATGTGCAGAACAGCTTCACGCTGGAAGCCGCCAACGCGTTCGGCCGGCTTGGCGACTATCCGGACCTTGCGCGCTACCTTACGGCGATGCAGGCGCGCGAACCGTATCGGCGCGCTTTGGAGAAGGGCGGCGTCTACGCGTTCGGCCCACGCGATTAAGGCTTGCCCAGGCGGCGGCGCTTGGGATCGATCAGGCGCGCGTCCGGCGCGAACGCGAGCTTGCGCGCCAGCTTGAACGGCGCGGCGAGGCGCGCGGGGTGCACAAGGAGATTGGTCTCCGCCGGCATGATCGCGGAGGGCGCGCGCAACGCCGCCGCGCCGCGGCGATGCCAGTTCCGCGCGTGGGGCTGGCAAAGCGCCCAATCTTCTCGCCATCCAGCCGGCAGCGCGGCGGGGTCGATCACGTCGCAGGCAAGATCATCGGGCGCGTCATACGCCCAGAGCGTCAGCTTCGCCGCCGCCAGCGTCGCGGCCTCCATCTCCGCATGCGCCACGAATTCATTGAGCGCGGAGGAGGGACTGAGCGAAAAATAGATCACCCGATCGCCAGGCAGGTGCCAGCGACCTTCGAACGTCTTCGGTGATGAATCCGCGAACGCGTCTGCCGCGGCGACGCGGAAGAGCTGCATCGGCTAGGCGACGCCGCCGTCGGCGATCTCTTCCAGCCATGCGCGCACTTCGCGCCGTCCCTTGGCGGTCACGAGCAGTTCGGCTGGCGCGGCGCCGTCGAGGCGGCGCTTGGGCGCATCGAGCCAGGAGCGCGCCGCGGCGCTGTTGCCGAAACAGGCCCGCGCCAAGGCGTCGATCGCGGCGATGGCGCGCGCGGCGCTTGCGCGCGTGGATGCGGGGCGCGGGCGTGCGCCGGCGACGCTCGGTGCGGCGCTCTTCTTCGACGGCGCGGCGCGCGGCGCCTTCGCCCGTTTCACCGCAGACTTTTTCGCTGCGCCGCGCTTGGACGCGGTCCTCCGGACCACAGAGCGTTTGGCTTTCTTCGGCGCGCGCGTCATCGTCTCACAATATAGCCGTCGCGCAGGCGTGGGACAAACAAGCCTCGGTCCTGCAAGATCACTCGAAACGGATCGAAGGCGCGGGCTTGTGTCCGCCCTCCGCGTTCGCCAGCGCAGTGCGCGCCATGGCGATGAAGGTCTGCGCCAGCGGATGCTCCGGATTCTCGGCGACGAACGGCGCCCCCACGTCGCAGGATTCGCGCAGGACCGGGTCGAGCGGAATTTCGCCCAGGAACGGGGCGCCGTGCCGCTCCGCAGTCCGCCGCGCGCCGCCTTCGCCGAAGATGTGAACCCGCTTGCCGTCGGGTCCGTCAAACCACGCCATGTTCTCGATCACCCCGACGAGCGGCGCGGCGGTCTTCTCAAAGAGGGCTATGCCGCGCCGCACGTCGGCGAGCGCCAGCTCTTGCGGCGTCGAGACGATGATCGCGCCGTCGAGCGGCAGACGTTGCAGGAGCGACAGATGCGCATCGCCGGTCCCGGGCGGCAGATCGAGCACCAGCACGTCGAGCGGCGCCCAGTTCACGTCGTCCAGCATCTGGCGGATCGCGCTGGTCGCCATCGGCCCGCGCCACATCATCGCCCGCTCAGGATCGACGAGATAGCCGATCGACATCGTCCTGAGCCCCCAGGCCTCGACCGGCTCCAGCTTGCGGCCCCGGGCCTGCTGCGGCTTGGAATGCACCGCGCCGAGCAGAGTGGGCACGGAGGGCCCGTAGACGTCCGCGTCCAGGAGCCCGGTCCTGAACCCCAGTTTGGCGAACGCGCACGCCAGGTTCACGGCGACCGTCGACTTGCCGACGCCGCCCTTGGCGCTGGCGACGGCGATCACGCGCCCGACGCCCTCGACGCCCTCCGCGCGGCGCTCCTGCGGCGACGGCGGCGCGACCGTTCGTGCGTCGCTGCGCCCGCCATGCGCGGTGAGGACCACCGTCGCGGCGGCGGCCCCTTTCACCGACCGGACCGCGGCCTCGGCCGCATCGCGAACTTCCGTGTACCGATCAATCAGGGCGCTCGGCGCGTCGATGGTGAAACTTACGCGACCGTCAGGTCGGATCGTCAGTCCATGTACGCGTCCCGCCGCGTTCAGCCCTTCGCCAGTTTCCGGGTCCTTAATGCGGTCGAGCGCGGCGAGGACCGCGCTTCGCTCAGGCGCCAACCGGTTGTTCATGCTTGATCCTTAGAAACTTGGTCCACATATCCGGCGCGCGCGAAGAACGCGCAAGGCCGCGCGAGATGCGGCAAGCGAGGGCCCCAGAACGGGCCAGAAGGGGAACGATGCCTTGGAACGACCAAACCGGCGGTCCGCAGGACGATAAGGGCAAGCCGGGCGGCGGTCCGTGGGGTTCGGGCCCTCGCCAGCCCTGGGGCGAACCGCCGCGCCGTCCGCGCGGCCCCCCGCCGGGCGGTGACCTCGAAGATTTCTTCCGCCGCATGCGCGAGCGCATGGGGTCAGGCCGTGGCGGTCGTGGCGGCGGCCCTGCCGACGGCGAGGGCGGCGGCCGCCGCCTGAACCTCTTCGGCGCGGGCGCAGCGCTTCTGGCCGCGGTCTGGGCGGCGTCGGGCGTTTACGTCGTCGACGCCGGCGAGCAGGCCGTCATCCGCCAGTTCGGGACGCTGCATCAGACCCGCGGCTCGGGCCTCCACTATCATCTGCCGGCGCCGATCGAGACGCGCACGATCGTCAATGTGCAGGCGCAACGGCGCATGGAAATCCCGCAGAACCAGGAAGAAGGCGCCTCCGATCGATTGATGATCACCGGCGACCGCAACATCGTCGACATCTCCTTCGTGGTGCTCTGGAGCGTCTCCGACGCCGAGGATTTCGTCGTCAACGTCGATGATCCGGAGGCTGCCGTGCGCGCGGTCGCGGAAAGCGCGATGCGCGAAGTCGTCGGCCAGCGGGCCCTGCAAGACGTGATCACGACCGACCGCGCCGCAGTGGAAGGCGCCGTCGAGACGCTGCTGCAGAACATCCTCAATTCCTATGAAGCCGGCGTCCTCGTCCAGTCTGTGCAGCTGCAGAGCTCGGTCGCGCCGCAGCAGGTCATCGCCGCGTTCGACGACGTTGTGCGCGCCGGTCAGGATCGCCAGACCGCGATCAACCAGGC
>WGOB01000006.1 GCA_016124255.1 Alphaproteobacteria bacterium
GCGCACGTTCGCCCGCGCGCCGGTGAAGAAATTGTCCACGCACAGCACATCGCAGCCCTGCGCCACCAGGCGCTCGCAGATGTAGGAGCCGATGAACCCCGCGCCGCCCGTCACCAGAACCCGCTTGTTGATGTGCATGGCCCTTCTCATCGCGCGCCGGGACGCCCCGGGCGGCGTCCACCGTTGGCCGGGGGCTTAACCACCCCGTCGCAGCGCAGCAAGGCACAAGCATGTTCCGCGCCAGGAGGCGGCGCCCCGCCCAGGGCGGGCTTGGGATCCGGGCGGTCTTCCGGGCCCTCCTCCAGGCGCTTGGGGCGTCCCAGCGCTGCACAAAGCCGCAACCTTGCCCTGGTTTAAGGCGCCCCTGCGTGCTGGTATGGAAATTGAAGAGCCGGCGCGGCGATCGAGATCCAAATGTCTGATGTCTATGACAAATTAACGTCCTTGCTGCAGGACGTATTCGACGATGACGACATCGTCGCCACGCCGGATCTGGCCGCGGCGGACGTCGACGGCTGGGACAGCCTCGCGCATGTGCGCGTGATCCTGGCGGTGGAGAAGGCGTTCAACGTGAAGTTCAAGGCCGCCGAGATCAACGTCATGAAGAATGTCGGCGATCTGGCGAACTCGATTTCGGCCAAGCTGGCGGGCGGCTAAAGCGTCATCCAGGGCCGCGCCGGCCCGCGCGAGGACCTTAAGCCGCCATTCGGGAAGCCGCCGTTCGGGGGAATGCGGGTGACGAGGGATCTCTATGCCGATCTCGCCTGGCTGCTGCCGGCGCCGGAGGATTTCCGGGCGCGGCGGCGCGCGCTCATGGCGGACGACGCGACGCAAGTCGGCGCGGGCGTGCAGGCGCTGGCGCGCCACGCGCTGAACGCCACCCAGCTGACGCAGCTGGCTGAAACGATCGCGGCGGCGCAGGCGCGCGGCGCCGATCTCGCGCCGCTGGCGCCGTTCACGCTGGGACTTGTCGGCAACGGCACGCTCGACCTGATCGCGCCGGCGCTGGTCGCCAGCGCGGCGCGGCACGGCGTTGCGCTGCGCGTCGTGACCGCGCCGTACGGTCAGGTGATCCAGGAAGCGCTCAATCCGCACTCGGCGGTGAATGCGGCGAAGCCCGACGCGGTGCTGCTGGCGCTCGATCATCGCGGCGCGCCGCTCTCTGCGGACCTCGCCAGCGCCGAAGCGAGCGTGAAAGAGGCGATCGGCTACATCAACGCGCTGAAAGAGAACTTCAAGGCGAACGCCGGCGCGCCGTGCATCGTGCAGACGATCGCGGCGCCGGCTGAAGCGCTGTTCGGCAGTTTCGATCGGCGCCTCGCCGCTGCGCAGCGCGCCGCGATCGACGCGTTCAACCGCGCGCTGGCCTCGGGCGAGACCGGCAGCGACGACATCCTGCTCGACGTCGCGGGGCTGGCGGAGACGGTGGGTCTCGCGCGCTGGCATTCGCCGAGCGAATGGAATCTGGCGAAGCTGCCGTTCTCGTCCACGTACCTCGCGCTCTATGCAGACCATGTGGGGCGGCTGATCGGGGCGATGCGCGGCAAGGCGCGCAAGTGCCTCATCCTCGATCTGGACAACACCTGCTGGGGCGGGGTGATCGGCGACGACGGCCTCGACGGCATCAGGATCGCGGAAGGCGACGCAGAGGGCGAAGCGTTCCGCGACGTGCAGCGCACCGCGCTTGCGCTGCGCGCGCGCGGCGTGGTGCTGGCGGTCTCCTCCAAGAACAATGACGAGGTGGCGCGCGCGGCGTTCCGCGAGCATCCCGAGATGATCCTGCGGGAGAGCCACATCGCGGTCTTCCAAGCGAACTGGAACGACAAGGCCACCAACATCAAGGCGATCGCGGAGGAGCTCAATCTCGGGCTCGATGCGATGGCGTTTCTCGACGACAACCCGGTGGAGCGGGGGCTGGTGCGCGCGTTCCTGCCGCAGGTGGCCGTGCCGGAGCTGCCGGAGGATCCAGCCCTTTATGCGCGCACGCTGACGGCGGCGGGATATTTCGAGGCGATCGCGTTTTCCGAAGAGGATCGCAAACGCGCCGGCTTCTACGAGGACAACGCCAAGCGCGCCGCGCTCGCCAGCGCCGTGGGCAGCCTCGACGATTATCTCGCCTCGCTCGACATGGAGATCAGCTTTGCGCCGTTCGACCAGAAGGGTCGCGAGCGGATCGCGCAGCTGATCAACAAATCGAACCAGTTCAATCTCACCACGCGGCGCTACACCGAGGCGGAGGTCGCCGCGTTCGAGGCCGACCCTGCGTGCTTCACCCTCCAGATCCGGCTCGCGGACAAGTTCGGTGACAACGGGATGATCTCGGTGATCTTGTGCAAGGCGCAGGGCGATGCATGGGAGATCGACACCTGGCTGATGAGCTGCCGCGTGCTCGGACGCAAGGTGGAGCAGATGGCGCTGCGCGAACTGATGTTGCACGCCCGCGCGCAGGGCGTGGCAAGGCTGATCGGCCGCTACATCCCCACCGCGCGGAACGGGATGGTGAAGGATCATTACGAGACGCTGGGCTTCGTCAAGCAGGCCGACGGGGCGCGTGCTGGCGAGACGACCTGGGCGATCGCCACGGATGCGGAGACGCCGGCAGCCGCGCCGATGCGCGTGGTTCGCGTCGGCGCGCTTAACGATGCGCTGCCGCAGGCGGCGGAGTGAGCGATGAGCGAAGACGCGCCCCCGCGCCGGCTGCCGAAGCGCGATCTTTGGCTCTTGCCGCTCGTCGCGGCGGGCACGTTGGGCGCGCTTGGCGTCGGCGCCGAAATCGGCGCGCGCGTGATCTGGCCCGAGCAGGACCATTTCCCATGCCTGCGCGCGGATCGCACCAACGGCTCGATGGCGACGCCGAACTGCCGCAGCCGGGTGAAGACGGCTGAAGGGCCGTGGGTGACGAACCGTTACAACGAATGCGGCATGCGGGCGACGGGCCCGTGCGAGATCGCCGACCGGCGGCGCCCGCGCATCGTGGTCATGGGATCGTCCACCAGCTGGGGCTACATGGTGCCGTTCGAACAGACGTGGTCGACGCGGCTGGCGCGCGATCTCACGGAACGGTGCGGCAAGGCCGAGTATGACGTGCAGAGCTTCGTCACGTTCGCGGACGTGAACGGCAATGCGCGCATGATCGACGACGCCTTGGCGCTGCAACCCGATCTCGTTGCGTTCGTGATTGCGCCGCTCGATCTGGAACAGATCGGCGATGGCGGCTTCGTGCCGCCGGAGGCCGCGACGCGCGTTGTGCAGGCGCAGGCGGAGGATGCGCCGGAGAGCCTTGTGGGATGGCTACGCGAATTGGTCTCGGAAAGCCGCCTCGGCAAGATCGCGCAGCACTACCTTTACCGCAATCCGGACGTCTACATCCCCGCCTTCCTGACCAACGGCGACAAGGCGGACTTCATGCGCGCGCCGCTCTCCGAGCCGTGGCGCGACCGCGTGCAAGCGGTCGATGATGCGCTGAGCTATTACAACGAGCGCTTCGAAGAAGCCGGCGTGCCGATGATGCTGGTCTATACGCCGCAGCAGGCGCAGGCGGTGCTGATCTCGGAAGACGGCGCGCTGCCGCCGAACGTGGATCCGACGGAATTGCCGGACACGCTGGAGCGCGTCGCGGAAGCGGACGGCGTCATCTATGCGGACGCCAGCGACGCGTTCGAGCAGCTCGAAGACGCCGGGGACATGTTCTACAATGCCGACGGGCATTTGAACGGGGCGGGCCACCAGCTCATCGCGGAAGCAGCCAAGGATGCGCTGGTGGACGCCATGGGCCCCGCTCCGCTTTGCCCCGGCGGGACGCGATGAACGTTCCGTCTTTCGTCTTTCTCGGCTTCGCGATCGCAGGGGCTGTTCTCTATTCTGCGGCCGGGCGGTTCGGCGGGCGCGACGGCATCGTCGCAAAGCTCGTGCTGCTCGCGCTCAATCTCGCGTTCTTCGCGACGTTCGTTTCGAGCTTCTCCACGCTTGAAGGGTGGATGTCGCTCTTGCCGTACGTGGGGTTTCTCGTCGCGGGCTATATCGGCGTGAACGCGGTGCGCGGGGGATCGCGCGCGATGTTCGTGGGCTTCATCGCGCTGATCATTTTCGCGTTCTTCTGGCTGAAGAAGTACACGTTCATCCCGGACGGCATGACGCTGCAGTTCGCGTTCGTCGCGATCGGGCTCTCCTACGTGTTCTTCCGCGTGCTGCACCTCATCATCGACGTGGGGCAAGGCGCGATCGAGGAGCGCATCAGCCCCCTCTCCTATCTCAATTACACGCTGAATTTTCCCGCGCTGGTGTCGGGGCCGATCCAATTCTACCAGGACTACAAGAAGACCGAAGCCGAGCCGGAGAAGCTCGACATCTTCGCACTCTCGTATGCGGCCGAGCGGATCATCGCGGGGCTGTTCAAGGTGCTGATCGCCTCGGCGCTGCTGCAATTCTGGCAGAAGGGGCTGATCGCGCAGCTGGACGACGCAACCGATCCGATGACGCGAATCGGGCTGATCGCGCTGATCGGGGCGATCTATCCGTTCTTCCTTTACGCCAATTTCTCCGGCTACACGGATTTCGTGATCGGCGCGGCGCGGCTCTTCCGGCTCAAACTGCCGGAGAACTTCAACAACCCGTTCACGGCGGAGAACTTCATCACCTTCTGGAGCCGGTGGCACATCACGCTCTCGAACTGGCTGAAGACCTACGTCTATACGCCGCTGCTGATGACGCTGATGCGCCGCATGCCGTCGGCGAAGCTTGAACCGTGGTTCGCCGTTTTCGCGTATTTCGTGACGTTCTTCCTGGTGGGCGCGTGGCATGGGCAGACCGCGGAATTCCTGTTCTTCGGCGTACTGCAGGGCGCGGGCGTGGCCGGCAACAAGCTCTGGCAGGTCGCGATGCAGGGTTGGCTGACGAAGAAGGGCTACAGGAAGCTGGCGGGCGACAAGATGTACGAAGCGGCGTCGCGCGGGCTGACGTTCACGTATTTCGCGTTCACGCTGCTCTGGTTCTGGTCCACCTGGGCGCAGATCGGGGAGTTTGCGAACGCGGAAGGGCTCGGCGGGTTCGCGCTTGCGTGGCTGATCGTCTTCGTTGCGGCGACGCCGGCGCTGGCGCTCTACACGTTCGTGCTCAAGAAGGCGCGCGGCGTGCAACTCGCGGGGGATCCCCTCTTCGCCTCGCGCTATGTGCGCACGGCGACGGCCACCGCGATGATCGCGATCACGCTGGGCAGCACCGTGCTGCTCGCCGCGCCGGCGCCGGACATCGTCTACAAGAATTTCTGATTTGGTGCGCGTCGGCGCCGGCAGCCAACCGCGTCGCCGCGACGGCGTGAACGCGCGTTCATCGTTGTGGCGATTTTGTGTGATTATTCTTTGGTCATCTGCTGCACAAGAGCTTGGCGTTTGAGCGCGAACCTCCGCATCGTCCGCGCGGGGAATGGGGCGCGCCACGCGCGTTCTTCAGACTTGAGGATTGAACCATGAAGCGGATCGCATGGCTGAGCGCGGCCGGCGCGCTCTTCGCTGCGCCGGCGCTGGCGCAAGGACACGCCGGAATTTCGTATCAGAATCTGGATGACGCCGACGTCGACTCGCTCGCGATCAGCGGCGCGGCGGCGCTGGGCGACAACATCCAGATCGACGGACGCTACGCCTACCTTGAAAGCGACGGCGGGGACGGCGACGCGATCAGCATCGGCGGCCACCTGTTTCAGCGCGGCGGAGGGCATCTCTTGGGCGGTTATCTGGGCTACCAGACGGTGGACGACGACAGCGGATTCGATGTCGACGAGTTCATCGCCGCGCTCGAAGGCGCGCTCTACATGAACCGTACGACCTGGAGCGGCGCGGTCAGCTACACGAACGCGGACTTTTTCATCGACGTCGATCAATGGGCGCTCGATGGCGAGGTGCGGCACTTCCTGACGGACGCGTTCTCGCTGCAAGGCAATGCGGGCGCGTTCACACTCGACGGCGGGAGCGGCGCCGACGGAGACGGCTGGACAATCGGCGCCGGCGGCGAAGTGCAGATCGAAGGCACGCCCTTCTCGGTGCATGCCGGGTATCAACATGTTGATTTCGACGGCGATTCAGCCGGCTCGATCGGGATCGGGGCGCGCATGGCGTTCGGCGGCCAGAGTCTCTTCGCGCGCAATCGCTCGGGCGCGGGGCTCAACCGCCCTGTCGGCGTGATCGACCGGCTGATCGGGGATCTGAGCCCGCGTTAAACTTCCGACAGGCGTGGCGGCGCGCAAAACGCCGCCGCCATGCGTGTTTTCGGCGCCACCGATTTCACCGACCGCGCGTTTTTCTTCGCGCGGGCGCTGGGCTTCGCCTTGTTTCTCCGCTGCATCAATGGTTGATGAACAGCGGCTGATAGAGGGCGGCATCCCAATGCGGACGTCGGACGATGGAGAGCGCGGCTTGTGGGCGCTGGGGTGCGCCTGTGCGAAATGCCGACGCCGTATCGCGCTGTTTCGAGACAAAGGCGAGGGCCGCGGACCCGCCGAAACGCCGATCCGCGGCGAGTTCGGCTTTGCGTGCCCGCATTGCGGCGCGGACAACAGCGTGAACGTCCGCGAGCTTGCGCGATTCCGCACCGACGGCGCGCCGACGGCGGACGAACGCGCGGCCTGATCTGATCCGCGCGCACGGCGACGACGTCGCTGGCGCCTGGATGCTGTGCGCCTCACCATCAGCTCTTTGCGAAACATCGGCGCGGCGTGCGCGTTGACATGCGGAAGACATCAGTCAACCGAGAGAAAAGCGATGCGCATTCTTGACGCCGCCGCGGTGCTCCTCATCGCGGTGATGATGCTGGGCCCGCTGGCGCTGGCGCCGGCCTACGGGCCCTATGTGGAGCCTGGCACGGCTGCCGAAGTGAACCAGGCGACCACGCCCTTGGACGAGGGCTCCTCATCTCCGTAAAGATCGCAGCCTATTCAGCCGGGGCGGCGGCGGGCGCGGCCGCATCGGCCTCGCCGTCCTTCGGGGCGAGCAGCAAGTACATCGCCGGGGTCACGATGCGGGCGACGAGGGTTGAGCTCACCAGGCCGCCGATGATCACGAGCGCGAGCGGCGAATAGAGCGGGGAATTCTCCAGCACCAGCGGCGTGAGGCCGCCGATGGCGGTGAGCGAGGTGAGCAGCACGGGCAGGAAGCGCACTTCCCCCGCCTTCTCGATCGCGTCCTTCAACGTGGCGCCGCGGGCGCGTTCCTGGTTGGCGAACTCGACCAGCAGGATGGAATTCTTGATCTCGATGCCGATCAGAGCGACGAAACCGATCACCGCGGTGAACGACAAGGACTGGCCGGCGAGAAAGAGCGCGATCAATCCGCCCATCACGCCGAACGGGATCACGAACGCCACGACGGCGCTGGCCGCGAAGGATTTGAACTCCAAGAGCAGCACCGCGATGATGCCGAACATGGCGATCATGATCGCGGGACCAAGGCCGCCGAAGCTCTCCGATTGCGCTTCGGCCTGGCCGCCGAACTCGATGGCGTAGCCCGGCGGCAGGTCGATCGCGGCGAGGCGCCCGGCGACGTCGGCGGTGACGCGAGAGGTGAGGTAGCCGGGCTGCGTATACGCTTCCACGGTGACGGTGCGCTCGCGCTTATAGCGATCGATGCGCGCGGGCCCGGAGGTGAAGCGCGGATCGGCGACTTCCGACAAAGGCGCGGCCGCGCCGCTCTCGGTCCAAACGAAAAGGCGCTGAAGGGCCGATGCGGGCAAGGCGTCGTCGCGCGGGGCGCGCAGGACGATCGGGTACGCATCGCCGACAGGATCGCGGTAGCTGGCGACGGTCGCGCCGCCGACAGCGATGCGCAGCGCGTCGTCGACCGCGCCTGGGGGCACGCCGCGCAGGCTGGCGGCGGCGATGTCGATGTTCATGTCGAGATCGACGAGGCGCGCGGCAAGGGGATTGGAGACGTCGCGCGTGCCGGGCGTTTCCAGAACGATGCGCTCCACCGCGCCGGCGATTTCGCCGAGCGCTGCGAGATCGGCGCCGCGGATGCGCACGGCGATCGGGGCTTCGATCGGGGGGCCGTTCTCGAAACGACGCACGGTGAATTTGGCGCCGGGGAAGACGTTCAATTCATCGCGAATGCGTTCGAGCAGCGCGTGGCCATCGCCAGCCTCCCAGTGTTCGAAGCGCGCGTAGATCTGGCCGATGTTGGAGCGCTGCTCCTCGGGAAAGAGGTTGTAATAGACCTGCGGATTGCCGCGGCCGGAATTGGCGAAACGCCAGCCGATCTCTTCGTGCGCGCCGAGGACGGCGTCGGCGTGGCGGACGGCCTTGTCGGTTTCGCTGATCGCGGCGCCTTCGGGCAATTCCACGTCGACCATGAAATACGGGCTGTCGTTCTCCGGGAAGAGCGAGAAGCCGAGGCGCGGGATGAGGCCGAGCGAGGCGATGCTCACGGCGAGGCCGACGATGACGGTGAGCAGCGGCCGCTGCAACGCCACGTGCAGCGCCGGGCGATAGAATGTGTGGATGGCGCCCATCACGGCGTCGAGCACGGCGTTGGATTTACCCGCGGCGCTCTTGGGCAGCATGCGGCTGGCGAGGAACGGGATGATGGTGAGCGAGACGACGAGGGAGGCGGTGATGGTGACGACGACGGCGACGGGAAGCGAGCGGATGAAATCGCCTGCCGCTTCCGGCAGCGCCATCAGCGGCACGAAGGCGAGAAGCAAGGTGGCGGTACAGCCGATGACGGCGATGTTGATCTCGCTCACGCCGGCGATGGCCGCATCGCGCGGGGGCAGGCCCTCGCGGAGGCGCCGCGAAATATTCTCCGTCACGACGATGGAATCGTCGACCAGGAGACCGAGCGCCAGCACGAAGCCGGCGATCGACAATTGGTTGAGCGAGTAGCCCAGCATGTTCAGTGCAAAGACGCCGATCGCCAGCGAGAGCGGGATCGACATCATCACCACGAGGGACGCGCGGAAGCCCAGCGGCAGAAGCGTGACCAGCACGAGCAGGATGGCGATGCAGAAATCGCGGCCGAGCGTGCTCAGCCGATGCGCCACGGTCTCGGCTTGATCGAAGCCGCGCTCGAGCGTGATGTTTTCGGGCAGGCGCTCGGCGAAATCGTCCACTTCGCCGCGGACGCCGCGGATGACGTCGAACACGGTTTCGCCGAGCTTGGCGCGGGCGGTGACGATGACGGCGCGCTGGCCGTTGTAGCGGGTGATGTGGGCGCGCTGGTCGTTGGCCCAGGCGACGTCGGACACATCGCCGACCGTGACAATGACGCCGTCGGCGACGCGCAGGACGACGCGGCGGATTTCTTCCAGGCTGTCGAACCCGCCGGTGGCCTCGACATTGAGCCGGCGCCCCCCCGCCTCCACCGCGCCGATCGGCACATCGGCGCCTTCGCGGCGCAGCGCATCCGCGACCGCGGTGAGCGGCAGGCGGTAGGCGGCAAGGCGATCGATGTCGGCGCTCACGCGCACCTCGGTCGGGGGCGCGCCCCAGATCTCGGCCTGCTGGACGCCCGGGGCGCGCTCGATCGCATCGCGCAGGCCGCGGGCGTACGATTCCATCTGGCGGAACGAGGCGTCCTCGCTGACCAGCGCCATCTGCACGACATTGGCCTGCGCGGGATTGCGGCGGTCGGCGCGCGCCAGCGTGACGCCGTCGGGCAGGTTGGGGCGGACGACGTTCAGTTCACGGACGACTTCATCGAATTTACGTTCTGGATCGACGCCGTAGACGAACTCGATGCCGAGGCTGGTGACGCCGGCGCGGCTGGAGGAATTGATGGCGACGACGTCTTCGATGCCGTTCATCGCCTGTTCGAGCGGGATGGCGACAAGGCGCTCCATCTGTTCGGCGTCGGCGCCGGGCAGCACCACCACCACGCCGACGAACGGGAAGCGCGTGATCGGATCTTCGGATTTCGGAATGGCGACGATGGCGGCAGCGCCGAGCGCGATCAGCAGCCCGAACATGACGAGCGTGAATTGCCAGCGCTCGACGAAAAAGCGGGTGATCGCCTGCATGGGTCAGGGCGTGTCGGCGATGCGGACGGGTTCGCCGTCGCGCACGTAGGCGGCGCCGGAGGCGACCACGCGCTCGCCCGCGCGCAAGCCCGACACGATCAGCACATGATCCTGCACGAGCCCCGCGGTCTCCACCGTGCGCCGGCGCGCGACGCCGCGCGCGTCGACGACGAAGACAACGCCCTGGTCGGCGCGCGCGTCGAGTAGCGCCAGCGCCGGCACGATGAGTGCTGCGCGCGCTTCCGGCGGCGCCGCCGCTTCGATCTCGACGTCGGCGACCTGGCCTGAGCGTACGCCATCGGCCTCCTGCAACGCGATCTCGATCTCGAAGGCGCCGGTGGCGTCATTGCTCTTGGCGCCGATGCGGGCGACGCGGCCGGGGCGCGCGGCCTCGCCGGCGATGCGGACATGGGCGACATCGGCCAGCCTGATGCGGGCGGCGTCGTCGGCGGAGACCGACGCGCGGACGATGATCCCGGAATTCACTTCGCCCAGAAGCAGGACCGGCTGGCCCGCGTCGACCACCTGCGCCGGCTCCGCGAGGCGGCGCAGAATGACGCCCGCCGCCGGTGCGTTGATCGCTGATCCCGCCCTGGCGCGCGAGGCCGCGAGGCGCGCGTCGTCGAGGGCGGCTTGGGAGACGAAGCCCTGATCGAACAGCGCCTGCGTGCGAGCGAGCTGACGCTCGGCATTCTCGCGCGCCAGGGCGGATTCGTCGGCGTTGGCGCCGACGCTGGTGCGGCGCGCGGCGGCCAGACGTTGGCCGGCGCGCACGACATCCCCCTCGTCCACCGTCAACGCCGTCACGATGCCGGGGGCGTTGAAGGACAGCGGGGTTTCTCGTTTGTAGCCAATGACGCCGGAAGCGCGGACGGCCCCGGCCGCGGAGGCAGGCGCGGCGGCGGCGACGCCGACCAGCGGGGCGCGCGGGGATTCCGCGGCAGGCGCATTGGACCCGCCGCATCCGCCAAGGGCGAAAAGCGCGCCGGCGGCGATGAGCGAACGGACCGGCACGCGCGACTCCTCTATCCTGGGCCCGAGGGGGCTTCCCCCTCTTCCGACTTGACACTGTCTATGGATCACTAGACAGTGTCAAGTTAAGAAACAATGTCGGGTCAACCCGGCGTGCAGGCGCGAGAGACATGACGATGAAGCCCGCAGACGACCTGCGGCGCAGCGTGCTCGACGCATCGCTGGCGCTGATTGCGGAACGGGGGCTGGCGGGGCTCTCGATGCGGGAGGCGGCGCGACGGGCCGGCGTGAGCCATCAGGCGCCGTATCACCATTTCGGCGACCGCGAGGGCATCCTCGCGGCGATCGTCGGGGAAGGGTTCGTCGAGCTGGCGGCCGATTGCCGGGCGGCGATCGAGGGGATCGACGACCCGATCGCGCGGCTGGAGGCGTGCGGGCAGGCCTATATCCGCTTCGCGATGCGCCGGCCGGCGCACTTCAAGCTGATGTTCCGCTCCGAGCACGTCTCGGCGCCGCGGCACGACGAGATCATGGCAAAGGGAGAATCCGCGTTCGACCTGCTGATCCGGACGGCGCACGATGCGGCTGTCGGCGGCATCGGCGAGGCGGACGACGCGCTCGCCATCACCAGCTGGGGCCTCGCGCACGGGATCGCCACGCTGCTGATCGAGGGAAAACTCGAGAAGAAGTGCGGCGACGATCCCCGCGCACAATTGGCGGCGGCGATGCAGGCGCTTTCGACGTTCAGCGCGATGCAACGCGCGGCGCGGAAGAAGGTCTAGTCAGTCGCCGGCAGGCAGCAGGCAGTCGTCGAAGATCGGGAGGGCCGCCGGCTCAAGACGATCTGACAACTGACTACTGACTAGATCTCGATGGCTTCTTCGACGTTCTTCAGCGTGAGACGGGCGACTGCGAGGTTGGCGGTGCGCCGATCGAGCGCGCAGTAGAGAAAGATGGCCGGGCTCTTCGCGACGGTGCGCGCCAGATGATATTGCGCGCCGAGAGAGACCATGACGTCCTCGACGTCGTCATCGACCTCCAGGGTGTGCACCATCGCGCGTGCGGCGCGCACCACATCCATGCTGGCGGCTGCAGCGGTCTCCAGGTCGCGTCCGTCCGGCGAGGCGCTGCCGAGCACGAGGCCGGTCTCGCTGTCGACGACGGCGGCGCCCTGGAAGCCGGCGAGACGGCGCAGCGCGCCCAGATCGATCCTCACGTCTTCCCCCACGGCGCAGCGCGACGCGCAAGACCCCCAAGCGACCCGTTGGCATTGTTTACGACGCGCTTCCGCCCCGTGCGCAAGCCCTTATTGCGGGCGAATGCGGCGCGCGGCGAGCGCGCTGTGGCGGCGCAGAATCCGCACGACGCCGGCGCCGTCCGGCTGTGCGATATCGGCAATGCCGGGCTCGGGCTCGTGATCGGCATGGGCGCGGACGATCTCGACCAGGCGACGGCGCACGGCGTCGGGCGCGCGCTTCGCGCCGGGGGGCGCATCGCCGTCGATGTTGGCGGCGACGCGAAGCGCCTCGTAGGTGGCGAGATTTTCGATCACTTCGATCAGGGCGTCGGCGCCGACGACATCCGCTAGAGCGACAAGAGCAGACGGCGTCGTGACGCCCTGAACCAGTTGATTGCGAATGAGAAGCTGCGCGGCGAGTTCGGCGGTCTTGTCGCTGGCGGCGAACGCTTTCGGCTTCGCCGCCATGCGCTTCAGGAGCGCCCACCCATCAATGCGCTTCACCATTCGTGACCTCGACGACCTCGGCGGCGAGCCGGGAATAGAGGCCAAGCGCATCAGCTGCGAACGCATGCGCGCTCTCGCCGTTGACGCTGGCTGCGGCCTCTTCAATCCACAGCATATCCGGGATTTCGATCGCGAACATCCGGAATCCGCCGTCCTCCGCGTTGGCCTCGGCGCGCATGGCGTCCAGCATGGCGCGATGGTGGGCGCTTTCCTTGACCATGTTGGCGACGACCCAGGGGGTCTTCTGCTGCGCTTCGTCGTTGATGTTGGCCCACCAGATCGACTTGCAGAATGCTTCCAGGCCGAGATTGGAGATGAAGTCCGGCACCGTCGGCACGATGACGATGTCGGAGGCGCGCAGCGCGGCTTCCGTCAACGCCGAAATGCCCGGGGCGGAATCAAACAGGATCACGTCGAAGGACTCGCGCAGCGCGGCCAGCTCGCGGCGGAAAATTTCGGCGACCACGCGCTCCACCTCGCGCAGGCTGCGGGTGCGGCGGGAGAGGAAGTTGATCAGTTCGCGCTCGACGATGCGCAGTTCGGGGCTGGCGGGAATGACGCTGACGGGCGCCGCGCCCTCCCGCGCCGGCGGGGTGAAGACGAGATCGGCGAGCGCGCGCTCCTTCTCGAAGACCACGACGTCCTCCAGGAACGCGTCAATGGTCTTGCCCTGCTCGATGCGCTCGGTGAGCGCGCGATCGCCGCAGAGCCAGAACGAGGCGTTGGCCTGTGCGTCGAGGTCCACCACCAGCACCCTTGCAGATTTGACGGGCGCGTCATCGGCGGTGCGGACGCCCTTGGCGAATTGCTGCGCCAGCGCGACGGCGATGGTGGTCTTGCCGACGCCGCCCTTCATGTTGGCGACGGAAATGATATTTGCGGTCATGGCTTAACCCCAGCTCCCACTCAGAGCGCGCAGGCCCGCGCGCGGCGCGTCGCGTGCGCGCCTCTGGCGGTTCGGCTCGTCAAAGACTGTCGCGCGCCTCTCTTCATCTTCGGGGCGCTGTTGCGGCGCTGTCCCGTCCGCCGCTCAATTGCGCACAATACCGAGGAAATCCGCTTCAACTAGCGCAAGCGCTCTCGCGGCTGTGGATAACGTGCGCGACGCGTCGCGGCGGCGCACTTACGAGACCTTCATCTCGCGCGCGCTTGTCGCGTCCGCGCAACTCTGTTGAATAGCGGTGGTCTCAATCGCCTTGGCGTCAGCGGCGCGGGGAAACATGGGCGAGCGCGGGAGCTCTGGCAGCCGTTGGGTCTGGGTCGGCGCGGCGATCGCGGCGACTGCATCGGCCGGCTTCATGATCTGGCTGTGGGCGAGCGGCGGGCTTGGGCCGCCAAGCGCGGCGGCGCGCGACATCGTGGAGGAATGCGGCGCGACGATCGCGGGATCGCGGGCGCTAACGGCGGGCGTCGGTGTTGAGGGCGCCGCGCTTTTTCTGCAAGCGAGCGGCTACGCAATCGAGCCGGCGCCGGAGGCGACGGCCGAAGAGACGAAAGTCATCGGCGCGCGCGGTGATTTCCGCTGCACAATCACGTTCCGGCACGGCACCGCGGCGCAGGGCATCGCCGATCTCATCGCAGGCCGGGCGCTGCTCGCGTTCACGCTGCGGCCGATGACGCCGGCGGATGTGCAGGCCATGGCGGCGGCCGGCGCCGGCGACATGACGCGCGAGCGCGCGCTGGCGGAACACATCATCGCCTTCGACGCGATGGCGATCGCGGTCAACGCGGCCAATCCGGTGCGGACGCTTTCGCTCGACGACGCACGCGACGTGGCGACGAGCACGAAGACAAATTGGTCCGAGATCGGGGGAACCGAAGACCTGCCGATCACGCTCTACGGGCCTAAAGACACCTCCATGCCCGAGGATTACCCCAACGATCTGATCATGCACCGCAGCCCGGTGTGGGAGCAGAACGCGGCGCGCGCGCAGATCGTCGATACGGAAGACGAGCTGCTGCAGCGGCTTGCGGCGGATCGCGGCGGGCTCGCCTACATCACGGCGTCGAAGGCGCGCAATGCGCCGAATGTGCGGATGCTCGCCGTCGGGCCGCGTGGGGCGGAGGCGCCGCCCTCGCCCGACACAATGCGCCAGGAGGCGTACGCGATGGCGCGGCGCGTGTTCATCTACGCGCGGCCCGCAGACATGGAGACCAACACGTTCGTGCAGCGGTTCATCGCGTTCTTCCAGTCGGCGGGGATGTATGATGCGCTCGATGCGGCAGGATTTGCGGCGCTGCGGCCGGACAGCCGTCTGGCGCGGTTCGCGTCGGGGCTGGCGCGCTGCCGGTTCGGCACGCCGGAATACGCCGCGGTGATGAGCGCGACGCGCGGGGCGCGGAAGCTGCCGGACATCCTGAATTTCGTGCCGAACACGACACGGCCCGACGACGCCGCCCTGGCCTATATCGCGACCAACGCAGCGCAAATGCGCGCCCGGCTGCAGGCGGGTGATGAAGTGATCCTGATCGGGCATTCGGACTTTACGGGCGACGCCGAACCGAACCGCGTGCTGGCGCAGCGGCGCGCGGCCGCGGCGCGCACCGCGTTCGAGGAACAAGGCGTGTTCGGCATCGAGGTGGAAAGCGCCGGCGAAATGTGCGCGATGGCCGACAACGAAAGCGAAGACGGGCGCGAGCGCAATCGGCGCGTCGAAATCTGGGTGCGCCCGCGCGAGAGCGAGCGCGCCGCGACGCAGTCGGCGCGCTGAGGAGGCGCCGGCGGGAGGCGGAACGTGCTGGCGAAGGCATTGCTGCTGGGGCTCATCCCGTTCACCGCCGACCCTGACGCGATCAGCGCGCCCTACGCGCACGACCGCGCCATCCTCGGGCTCTCGCTGATCGCGGGCGTGATCGGCTCGTTCGCGGCGCTGGAGCTGGCGGGGCGCGCCACGCTGCATCGCGGAGCGACGCGCGCGGGCTGGATGCTGGCGAGCGGCGCGATCATGGGCGCGGGCGTGTGGGCCACGCACTGGATCGGGCTTCTGGCGTTCGAGAGCCCGCTCCTGCACGGCTACGACCTCCAGCTGACCGGTCTTTCTGCCGCGGTTGCGATCTCGATCAGCGCGCTGGCGTTTCTGGTGAGCTGGGATGGATCGTTGCTGCGCCTGATCCTGGCGGGGGCGCTTGGCGGGGCGTGCGCGATCGCGATGCATTATATCGGCATGGCGGGGCTGCAGATCGAAGCGGAGGTCAGCTACCGGCCGGTCTGGTTTGCGCTTTCGAGCGCGGGCGCGGTGATCGCGATCACGATCGGCTACTGGCTGGCGCACGTGCTCGACGATACGCGGCTGCGCGCCGCAACGGCGCTGGTGATCGGGGCGATCGCGGCGGGGCTGCACTATTTCGACGTGTTCTCCACGGTCATCGCGCCGGCGCCGCAATTCACGCCGGCCGCGAGCCCGGAGCCGTTTGGGCCGGCGCTGGCGTCGCTGGGGGCGCTGATCGTCCTCTGCGCGGCGGCTCTGGGGGCGACGATCCTCGACCGCCGGCGGCAGGCGACGGCGGCCAACGACCCAGAGAGCGCCGGATACGTGATCGAGATCCCGACGGCCTCGGAGAACGGCGCGGGCCGACGCCCCGGCTAAAGTTACGGGAAAATTCATCCCCAATCGGGGAAACGCGCACTTGCGTGCCCCGAGGCTTTCCTATAGCAACGCCTCAGGAGCAAATCTTGCGAACCAAGGGCCATATTTCCGGACGATCTTGCGCCGCCCGCCTCGGCGGGCACGGCCGCGCGTCCGGGTCGGCCGTCCGGGTTCCGCCTCTCCTTCTAAGCGTAGTCCTTATTATCCGCCCCGAAGCGGCGCAGTCGCTCGCGACCTGACACCCCTAGCAGGTTCGCACGCACCGCCCCGCTTCCCTCCGGAAGCGGGGCGCTTGTTACGCGCATCCCGGATCCCCGATGACCGACCCCTCCTCCCCCTCCTCCTCAGCGCCGGACCAGCGCCGCAGCGCCGTGGTGACGCGCGGGCCGAACCGGGCCGCGGCGCGCGCCTATCTGCGCGCGGCGGGGATGGGGGATGCGGATTTCGCGCGGGCGCCGATGATCGCAGTGGCGAACACCTGGTCCTCAGTGACGCCGTGCAACATGCATCTGGGCGATCTGGCGGAGCACGTGCGGCGCGGCGTGCGCGAAGCCGGCGGCTTCCCGATCGACTTCAACACCATCGTGGTGACGGACGGCATCTCGATGGGGACGCCGGGGATGAAGGCGTCGCTGATCTCGCGGGAGGTGATCGCGGACTCAATCGAGCTGGCGGTGGAGGGCCACCAACTCGACGGCGTGATCTGCATCGTCGGCTGCGACAAGACGATCCCGGCCGCCGCCATGGCGCTGGCGCGGATGAACCTGCCGGGGCTCGTGCTCTATGGCGGAACGATCATGGCCGGGCATTGGCGCGGCAAAGACGTTTCGATCCAGGACGTGTTCGAGGCGATCGGCGCGCATGGCGCAGGCACGCTGTCCGATGACGAGCTGAAGGCGGTGGAGAGCGCGGCGTGCCCAGGCGCAGGCGCCTGCGGGGGGCAGTTCACGGCCAACACGATGGCGATGGCGCTCACGATGATGGGGCTCTCGCCGATGGGCGCGAACGACGTCCCCGCGGTGCATCCAAGCAAGGCGGACGAGGCGGAGCGCTGCGGGCGGCTGGTGGTGGAGCTGGTGCAGCGCGGCGTGCGGGCGCGCGATCTGATCACGCGCGCCTCGCTGATGAACGCGGCGGTCGCGGCGTCTGCGAGCGGGGGCTCGACCAATGCGGTGCTGCACCTCACCGCGATCGCGGCGGAGGCCGGCGCGGATTTTGGGATCGAGGACTGCCATGCGGCGTGCGCGGCGGCGCCGGTGATCTGCGATCTGAAGCCCGGCGGGCGTTTCCTGGCGCATGATCTCTATTCAGCCGGCGGCACGCGGCTGATGGCGAAGCGGCTGATGGATTCCGGCAAGATAACGGATGCGCCTACGGTGTCTGGGCGTCCGCTGTTCGCGGAGGCGCGCGAGGCGATCGAGACGAAGGGCCAGGAGGTCGTGCGCGACTTCTCCTCCCCGGTGATCTCGCGCGGCTCCTACGCGGTGATCTATGGCGGCGTCGCACCCGAAGGCGCGGTGATCAAGCTGGCGGGCCACGAGATCGAGCGGTTCGAAGGGCCTGCGCGCGTGTTCGACAGCGAGGAAGCCGCATTCGATGCGGTGCAAGACGGGCGGATCAACGAAGGCGACGTGATCGTCATCCGCTATGAAGGCCCCAAGGGCGGCCCGGGCATGCGGGAGATGCTGCAGGTGACGGCGGCGCTGAAGGGCCGCGGCGTGCAGGACGTGGCGCTGATCACGGACGGGCGGTTCTCCGGCGCCTCCTACGGGTTCGTCGTCGGGCACGTGACGCCGGAGGCGGCGGTCGGCGGGCCGATCGCGCTCCTGGCCGACGGCGACATGATCCGCATCGACGTCCGTGCACGGACGATCGACACCGACGCCGACCTTTCCAAGCGCCGCGCAAGCCCGCCTGCGCGGGAGACGCCTACAGGCACATTCGCCAAATACGCCGCGCTCGTCTCCTCCGCGTCGGACGGCGCGGTGACGATCCCGAAATTCAAGACCAGCAAACCGATCCCAGTTCGCGAGGCCTCGTGATGAAAGTGTACACCAACGACGACGTGACCGGCGACGCGCTGAAGGGCGCACGGATCGCGATCATCGGCTATGGCAGTCAGGGGCGCGCGCACGCGCAAAACCTGCGCGATTCAGGCTTCGACGTGGTGGCGGGCGTGCGCGAAGGCGGGCGCGGCTGGAAGCACGCGAGCGACGACAAGATCGCCACCGCAGAACCCGCCGACGCCGTCCATGGCGCGGACCTCGTGGCGATGCTGGCGCCGGACATGACGCACGAAGGCATCTACGCCGAGGTGGTCGCGCCGCATCTCAAGAAAGGCGCGACGCTGATGTTCGCGCATGGCTTCTCGATCCATTACGGGCGGGTGAAGCCGCGGACGGACATGGACGTGATCCTGGTCGCGCCCAAGGGCCCCGGCGATCTGGTGCGGCGCGAATATGCACGCGGGCGCGGCGTGCCGGCGCTGTTCGCCGTGGCGCAGGACGCGACCGGCAATGCGCGCGAGCGCGCGATGGGATACGCCAAAGGCATCGGCGGCGCCACCGGCGGGCTGATCGAGACGACGTTTGCGGAAGAGACCGAGACGGATTTGTTCGGCGAGCAGGCGGTGCTGTGCGGCGGGGCCAAGGAATTGGTGATGGCCGGCTATCAGACGCTGGTGGACGCAGGGTACCAGCCGGAGGTCGCGTATTTCGAGTGCATGCACGAACTGAAGCTGATCGTGGACCTGTTCTACGAGGGCGGGATCTCGAAGATGCACGATTTCATCTCGGAAACGGCGAAGTACGGCGCGGTGGTTTCAGGGCCGCGCGTGATCACAGAAGAGACCCGGGCGCGCATGCGCGAAGTGCTGAAGGACATCCAATCCGGAAACTTCGCCCGCGACTGGATTCTCGAGAACCAGGCCGGCAAGCCGCGCTATTCATCGCTGCTCAACGCGGACCGGACGCACCCGATCGAACAGACGGGCGCGCAGCTGCGGGAGCGGATGGCGTGGCTCAAGTCACCGACCAATTCCTAAACGTAAACGAAAAAGTACACTTCCGAACCCTACACTCCTCCGAGCCGGAACGCCGACATGAACGCCGTTGTGCCCATCATTCGAGACGACCTCGACGCCGCCGCCCCGATGACGGGCGCGCGGCTTGTCGTGCGCAGCCTCGAACAGCTCGGCGTAGACTACGTGTTCGGCTATCCGGGCGGGGCGATCATGCCCGTCTATGACGCGCTGCCGGGCTCTTCGCTGAAGCACATCCTGGTGCGTCACGAACAAGGGGCTGCGTTCGCGGCGGACGCCTATGCGCGCGTCACCGGCAAGCCCGGCGTGTGCATGGCGACGAGCGGACCTGGGGCCACCAACCTCGTCACAGGGATCGCCAACGCGGCGATGGATTCAGTGCCGATGGTGTGCATCACCGGCAATGTCGCCACGACGCTGATGGGCACGGACGCGTTCCAGGAAGTGGACATCCTGGGCGTGACGCTGCCGATCGTGAAGCATTCCTGGGTGGTGCGCGATCCCGCGGAGATTCCGGCGATCTTCGAGGAGGCGTTTCATCTCGCGGCCTCGGGGCGGCCGGGCCCGGTGCTGATCGACCTGCCGAAGGACGTGCAGGTGGCGGCGGCCGAGGCGGCGCCGATCCGGATGCGACGCGACCCGAAAGCGCGGCTGGATGTGACGGCGATCCGGCGCGCAGCACAGATGATCCGCGAAGCGCAGCGGCCGCTGATCTATGTCGGCGGCGGGGTGCGGATCGCGAACGCGATCGCGGAATTCCGGACGTTCACCGAGCGCACCGGCATTCCCGTGGTCAGCACGCTGCAGGGGCTGGGCGCCTGCGCGCCCGACTGCCCCGGCTTTCTCGGCATGATGGGCATGCACGGCTCGCGCGCCGCGAACGAAGCGGTGCAGGCGAGCGATCTGCTCATCGTGCTGGGCGCGCGCTTCGACGACCGCGCGACCGGCAAGCTGGTCGAATTCGCGCCGCATGCGCGGGTGATCCACGCCGACATCGATCCGGCGGAAATCTCGAAGCTGCGGCACGCGCACGCGTCGATCGCCGGCGATCTGAAGGCGATCATCCCGGCGCTCGATCCGGGGACGCTGGCGATCGATCCGTGGATGATCCGCTGCACGACGCACGCGATGCGGCATCGCTTCCACTATGAGGATGCGCCGGGCAAGGGCGTGTTCGCCCCTGCGCTGCTGCGCGCGCTTTCCGAGGCGGCGGGAGATGCGTTCGTCGCAGCGTGCGACGTGGGGCAGCACCAGATGTGGGCCGCGCAGCATTGCCGCTTCGCCGCGCCGCACGCGCACCTGACCAGCGGGGGCCTGGGCGCAATGGGCTACGGCCTGCCCGCGGGCATGGGCGCAAAGCTCGCGCGGCCGGACGCGCATGTCGTCACCATCTCCGGCGACGGCTCCTTCATGATGAACATCCAGGAGCTCGCGACGCTCAAGCGCTATAACATCGCGCTGAAAATCCTGCTGCTGGACAATTCCTCGCTCGGCCTCGTGCGACAGTGGCAGGAGCTCTTCTTCGAGCAGAATTACAGCGAGATCGATCTTTCCGACAATCCGGACTTCGTCGCGGTAGCGCAGGCGTTCGGGATCGAGGCGTTCCGAATTAGCCGGCGCGAGGAGGTATCCGCCGGGATCACGCGGCTGCTTGCCGCGCCCGGCCCCTGCCTCGCGCACGTGCTGATCAACCCGAAGGAAAACGTCTGGCCGCTGGTGCCGCCGGGCAAAAGCAATTCAGACATGATTGAAGGAGCGTAAGGTGACCGACACGATCCAGATCCTGATCGACCGCGCAGACGGATCGCTGCAGCGGCTGATCGGCCTCATCGAGCGGCGCGGCTTCCAGATCGACCGCATGACCATCGCCGATGCAGGCGCGCATCGCGACGTGCGCGTGAGCGTTTCGCCGCGCGATCCGACGCGCTGCATGGACGTGCTCGGGCGCCAGATCGACCGGCTCGTCGGCGTGCGGCGCATCCATGCGGCGGCTGCGCAGATGAGCGCGCCCGCGGCGCCGCGCGTCGAGACGGAGGCGGTATCATGCACGGCGTAGACGCGAAAAAGGATCCCAACCGCGTCGTGATCTTCGATACGACGCTGCGGGACGGCGAACAGGCGCCGGGCTTTTCGATGGGCGCGGCGGCGAAGCTGGAGATGGCGCGGGCGCTGACCGCGCTTGGCGTCGATGTGATCGAAGCGGGGTTTGCGGCCGCCTCCCCCGGCGACGAGGAGGCGGTGCGGATCGTATCGGGCGAAGTGGAAGGGCCGGTGTTCTGCTCGCTCTCGCGCGCAACCGAAAGCGACATCCTGGCCGCGCATCGCGCGCTCAGCCACAACCGGGCGCGGCGCATCCACATCTTCCTCGGCACCAGCCCGATCCACCGCAAAGCCAAGTTCAACATGACGGCGGACGAGGTGCTGGCGCAGGCGGTGCGCGCGGTGGCGTTTGCGCGCACCCTGTTCGACGACATCGAGTTCTCCGCGGAAGACGCGATCCGCACCGAGCGCGCATTCCTGGGCGATGTGATGGAGGCGACGGCGGAAGCGGGCGCGACGACGCTCAATGTGCCGGACACGGTCGGGTACTCGACGCCGGCGGAGATCAGCGATCTCTTCCGGTATCTGCACGGCCGCATCGCGCCGCGCTTTCCGGACGCAGTGCTGTCTGCGCATTGCCACGACGATCTCGGCATGGCGGTGGCGAACACGCTGTCGGCGATCCAGGGCGGCGCACGGCAGGTCGAGGTCGCGGTCAACGGCATCGGCGAGCGCGCGGGCAATTGCGCGCTGGAGGAAGTCGTGATGGCGCTGCGGACGCGCGCGGACCAGTTCGGGGTGACGACGGGCGTGGACACGACCAAGCTCGTCGGCGTCAGCCGGCTCTTGAGCCGTCTCACGGATTCTCCGATCGTGCGGAACAAGGCGATCGTCGGCATCAATGCGTTCGCGCACGAGGCCGGCATCCATCAGCATGGCGTGATCGCGGACGCGCGGACCTATGAGATCATGCTGCCGCAGGACGTGGGCTTCGACGGCACGTCGTTCGTGCTCGGCAAGCATTCGGGGCGCCACGCCGTGGCCAAGCGCGCGGCCGTGCTTGGCCATGAGATCAGCGAGAACCTGATGGGCGCGGTGTTCGCCGGGTTCAAGCGGCGGGCCGACGAGATCGGCGAGATCAGCGATTCCGAGCTCGTGGCGATTATCGAGGCGGCGTATGCGGAGAACGAGCCGCCGCCGCAGCGGTATGCAGCCGCGAACTGAATTTCGCTTAGAGCGCACCCCTTACGTCATTCCAGGGCGCCGCGCAGCGGCGAACCCGGTATCCCGAGGCAGCGCGCCATGATCCCCTGGGTTCCGGATCGGCGCTTCGCGCTGTCCGGAATGACGGAGGGAGGGATCGGTCGTACTATTGAGGTTCCTGGGTCCGCCGGCTTGCGCCGGGGCCGCGAGAGGTGAGCGACGTGACTCAATCGAATTCCCCGCGGACCTTGTTCGACAAGGTGTGGGACGCGCATGTGGCGACGCCGGAAAGCGAGGCTTCGCCGGCGGTGCTCTATATCGATCTCCACCTCGTGCACGAGGTCACGAGCCCGCAGGCGTTCAGCGAGATCGCCGCGCGCGGCCTGAAGGTTCGCCGGCCTGACCGGACCTACGCGACGCTCGATCACTCGACGCCGACGCTGCCGCCGAACGCGCAGGGCGAGCGTCCCTACGTATCCGCCGCGGCGAAGGCGCAGGTGGCGACGCTGGAAGAGAATTGCGCGACGCACGGCATCCGTCTCGCGGGATGGGAGAGCGCCGATCGCGGCGTCGTGCATGTGATGGCGCCGGAACTGGGGCTGACGCAGCCAGGCATGACCGTCGTGTGCGGCGACAGCCATACCGCGACGCACGGCGCGTTCGGCGCGCTGGCGTTCGGGATCGGCACGTCGGAAGTCGCGCATGTGCTGGCGACGCAGTGCCTGCTGCAGCGCAAGCCGAAGACGATGCGCGTCACCGTGGACGGCGCTTTGCAGGCGGGCGTGTCGGGCAAGGATGTCGCGCTCGCAGCGGTCGCGGCGCTCGGGTTCGGCGGCGGCACGGGACACGTGATCGAGTACGCCGGCGCGGCGATCCGCGGACTGGACATGGAGGGGCGGATGACGCTCTGCAACATGTCGATCGAAGCGGGCGCGCGCGCGGGAATGATCGCACCGGACGAGAAGACGATTGCGTGGCTCAAAGGGCGGCGGCATGCGCCGCAGGGGGCCGCGTTCGAAGCGGCGGCGGACGCGTGGCTCGCGCTCGCGAGCGATCCCGGGGCGCGCTACGACAAGGAAGTGCGGATCGACGGCGCCGCGATCGCGCCGATGGCGACATACGGGACCACGCCCGACACCGGCATCGCGATCGGCGCGCGCGTGCCGCAGGCGCGCTCGACCTCGGACGAGCGGGCGCTCGCCTATATGGGCTTCGCAGCGGGCGAAGCGACGACGAACGAGCCGGTGGACGTCGTCTTCATCGGAAGCTGCACCAACGGGCGGCTCGGCGATTTGCGCGCGGCGGCGGAGATTCTCCGTGGACGGACGATTGCGCCGCGCGTGCGCATGGTGGTGGCGCCGGGCTCGGAGAGCGTGCGGCGCTTGGCCGAGGCCGAGGGGCTGGACGCGGTTTTCCGCGAGGCGGGCGCGGAATGGCGGCTCTCGGGCTGCTCGATGTGCCTCGCCATGAACGGCGATTTCGTCGCGCCGGGGCAATTGGCGGTGTCGACGTCCAACCGCAATTTCGAGGGACGGCAAGGCAAGGGCGCGCGGACGATCCTGGCGAGCCCCGCAACGGCTGCAGCGTCGGCGATCCGCGGCCTGCTTACCGATCCGCGCGAGTTCATGGATGCGACCAAGGAGGCGGCGCATGCCTGAGAAATTCACGACGCTGACGTCCAAGACGCTCGTGCTCACGCAGGAGAACATCGACACCGACCAGATCATCCCGGCGCGTTTCCTGACGACGACGCGCCGCGACGGGCTCGGCAAGCACGCGTTTCACGATTGGCGCTATGACGCCGACGGCGGCGAGACGAACTCGATCCTCAACGAGATCGACCCCAGCGCGCGCCGCATCCTGGTGGCCGGCCACAATTTCGGGTGCGGTTCCTCGCGCGAACACGCCCCGTGGGCGCTGATGGATTATGGCTTCCGCGTGGTGATTTCCACCGACATCGCCGACATCTTCACCTCCAACGCGCTGAAGAACGGGCTGTTGCCGATCGTCGTCGACGGGGAGACTCACGCCGATCTGGTCGCGCACGAAGGCCAGGACGTGACGATCGATCTCGAGCAATGCGAAATCCGGCGCGGCAATCGGGCGCCCGCGACGTTCACGATCGAGCCGTTCGCGCGGCAATGCCTGATGGAGGGCGTCGACACGCTCGGCTGGCTGGCGGGCAAGGCCGCCGACATCGCAGCGTTCGAACGCGCGCGCGGCGAAGCTGCATGAGCGCGTTTCGGATCGTGATGCTGCCTGGCGACGGTGTCGGGCCCGAGGTCATCGCGGTTGCGCGCGCCGTTCTGGAGCGCACCGGGGCGCGGTTCGGCCATGCGTTCTCGTTTGACGAGCAGCTGATCGGAGGCGCGGCGATCGATGCGACCGGCGAGGCGCTGCCGGCGAAAACGCTCGATGCGTGCCGCGGCGCGGACGCGGTGCTGCTCGGCGCCGTCGGGGGGCCGCGGTGGGACAAAGGCGCGGTGCGCCCGGAACAAGGGCTGCTCGGCATCCGCAAGGCGCTCGGGCTCTACGCCAATGTACGTCCGCTGATTCTGCAGCCGGCGTTGATCGCGCAATCGCCGCTCAAGCGCGAGATCGTCGAGGGCGTGGACCTCATCGTCTTCCGCGAACTGACGGGCGGATCGTATTTCGGGGAAAAGCGCCAGAGCGCCACGGAGGCGAGCGATCTCTGCATCTACACGGTCGGCGAGATCGAGCGGATCGCACGCGCGGCGTTCACAGCGGCGCGGGCGCGCCGGAAGAAGGTGACGAGCGTCGACAAGGCCAACGTCATGGCGACCAGCCGGCTGTGGCGCGAGACCGTAACGCGCATCGGCGAGACCGAGTTCGCAGACGTCGCGCTGGAGCACGTGCTGATCGACGCGATGACGATGCATGTGCTGCGGCAGCCGCGCAGCTACGACGTGATCGTGACTGAGAACATGTTCGGCGACATCCTGACGGACGAGCTGTCGGCCATCGGCGGGTCGCTGGGGCTTGCGCCGTCGGCGTCGCTCGGCGCGGGGAAGCCGGGGCTGTTTGAACCCGTGCACGGCTCGGCGCCGGACATTGCGGGCCAGGACTTGGCTAATCCGATCGGGATGACGCTGTCGGCGGCGATGATGCTGCGGCATGGGCTGATGCTGGAGGCGGAAGCGGAGGCGGTGGAGAACGCCGTCGCCGACGCGCTCGCCGCGGGTGCGCGGACGCGCGACATCGGCGGCGCCTTGGGCTGCCGGGCGATGGGGGACGCGATCCTCAGCGCGCTGGGCTGAGGCGCGACCGTGGCCGATGCGCTTCGAGAGGTCGGCGGGCTTATCCTTGCGGGCGGGCGCTCAAGCCGGTTCGGCGCGGAAAAGGCGCTGGCGATCTTCCGTGGGCGGATGATGCTCGACCATGCTTACGACGCGCTTTCGGCGTGCGCCGCGGTCGCGGTCAGCGCCGGGCGGCAGAGCGGTGCGGCCGCGGCCGCCGCGGCGCGGGGGCTGGACGTGCTCGGGGACGATCCTGCCCTTCCGAAAGGACCGCTCGCAGGGATCGCGTCGGGTCTCGCATGGGCACAGGCGCTCGGGCTCGCGTGGCTGGCGACGGCGCCGTGCGATGCGCCGCTGATCGGCGCGGAAACGTTCGCTCGACTTGAGGCGGCGCGGGGCGACGCGTGCGCCGTCTACGCGGTCACGGCCGACGGCGCGGAGCCTTTGGTTGCGCTTTGGCGTGCTGCGCTATTGCGCCCGCTGACGACGGCGCTGCGCGCTGGCGCGCACCCTTCGATCCATGGATTTCTCGATGCCCAGGGCGCCAGACGGGCCGTGTTCGAGAACGCCGCGCCGTTCGCGAATATCAACACGTCGTCTGATCTCGCCAGGCTGGAGTAGCATGAGGTGGGGCGCATTGAAGACGCGCGGCGGGCGCGCTAAGCGAAAGCGGCTTCCACCGCGTCGCGGGGAGCGCGGAGGACAGCTGATGAAACTCTACAATTCGATCGGGCCGAACCCCCATGTCGTTCGCATGTTCCTGGCTGAGAAAGGCGTGACGATCCCGCTCGTGGAGGTGGACCTGAAGAGCGTTCCATGGATGATCGGATCGACCTCAGTAATTCCGACGAGAACCGCGAGGCGGCGCATCTGGCGCGCAATCCGCACGGGCAATTGCCGACGCTCGAACTCGACGACGGCAGCTTTCTCTCCGAGATCATCCCGATCTGCGAGTACCTCGAAGAGATGCACCCTGAACCGGCGCTGATCGGGCGGACGCCGGCGGAACGGGCGGAGACGCGAATGTGGACGCGGCGCGTCGATCTCAATATCTGCGAGCCGATGACAAGCGGATTTCGGTTCTCTGAAGGGCTGGCGCTGTTCTCGCCGCGGATGGTGACGGCGCCGGAAGCGGCGGACGGCCTGAAGCGCATCGCGCGGGATCGGCTCGGCTGGCTCGATCAGCAGATGGCGGGGCGCACCTGGCTGTGCGGGGATCGCTTCTCGCTCGCCGACATCCACCTCTATGGCTTTACGACCTTCGGCGCGATGGTAGGGCAGCCGATCGATCCCGCGCTCCTAAACCTCGTCGCGTGGCGCGACCGCGTCGCGGCGCGGCCGTCCGCCGCCGCGTGACGCGACATCGTGTAGCCGCGATCTTGCAATCGCCGATGTAGTAGCGTGCGCGAACGCTAAGGAGCTTGGCATGCGGCGCTTGATCTATTCCTGCATGGCGGCGGTTGTGCTCGCATCATGCGGGCAAACGTCGACGCAGACGGCGGCGGATGCGCCAGCGGCAGCGGCGGCGGCGGTGACAATCGAAGACGGCTGGGCCGCCGTCACGCCGAACGGGGCGTCAGTCGCGGCCGGCTATGGCGTCATTCGCAACAACGCCACAGCGCCGGACCGGCTGATCGGCGCGAGCAGCCCGATGGCGGGCCGCGTCGAGATCCACGAGATGGTGATGGACGGCGCGGTGATGCAGATGCGGGAATGGGCGTCGTTCACTGCGCCGGCGCGCGGCGCAGTGACGCTCGAACCGGGCGGCGCCCACATCATGTTCATGGACATCGCGGGACCGTTTCGCGAGGGAGACAGCGTGCCGCTGACTTTGGTGTTCGAGAACGCCGGCGCGGTGGAGGCGTCGCTGCCGGTGCGGCCGCGGAGCGGCGGCGGAAACCACTGAGGCCGGAGCGCTTGTGCCCGGTCGCGCACCGCGCGTACGATGCCGCCGCGGCGCGCGAGCGCCCCTCCCCTAGCGGGGGCAAGGCGATGAGCGAACCAAAGAGCGCTGCGACCACGGAGCGGTACGAACGCAAGCGGGAGATCATTCTCTCGGCGGCTCAGGACGCGCTTTACCGGCGCGGCCTCAAGGGCATGACGCTCGCGGATGTGGCTGCGCAGGTGGGGCTCAACGCGACAGCGGTCACCTATTATTTCCGCAAGAAAGAGGACCTCGCGGCGGCCTGCTATCTGGCGGGCATCGAGCGGCTGAACGCGCTCTTCGCTGACGCCGCGCGCGCAACGACGCTGACGGAGCGGCTCCGCGGCGCCTTCGCGGGCTACCTCGCGCGGCATCGCCGGGCGCGGCTCGGCGAGGAGGCGCAGGTCGTCGCGTTCGGCGACATGCGCGCGCTGGAGGAGCCGCATCGCAGCGTGCTGAACACGGCGTTCGCGCAGATGGTGGCGAACGCGCGGGCGCTGTTCGATGGTCCGGAACTGGCGCATATCAACCGCATGGCGCGGTCCGCCCGCGCGCATCTGCTGCTGGAGCAGATCTTCTGGTCCACCTCCTGGCTGCACCGCTACGATGTCGAGGATTATCCACGCGTCGTGACGCGTCTGAGCGATGTGTTCACTTACGGCTTCGCGCCGGAAGGCGCGGCGTGGCGCGCGGAGCTGAGCGTCGACCTGGACGGCGGGGCGCGGCCCCCGGGCGCGGACATGTCGCGCGATGATTTCCTGATTGCGGCGACGCGGCTGATCAATCGCGTCGGCCATCACGGCGCATCGGTGGAGAAGATTTCGGCGGAGCTCAGCGTCACCAAGGGATCGTTCTACCATCACATCGACGCCAAGGAAGACCTCGTCGAGGCCTGCTTCCAGCGAACCCACGATCTCATGCGCAGCGCGCAACACCGCGCAACCGCGCAGAGCAAGACGCAGTGGGAAGCGATCCAACGCGCGGCGAACGGGCTGGTGCGGTTCCAGACGTCGGCAGGAGGGCCGCTCCTGCGCGCCAATGCGATGACGACTTTGCCGGAACCGCTGCGCACACGCGTGAGCGATCGCATGACCCGCGTGGTGGACCGGTTTGCGGCGATGATCGCAGACGGCGTGGCGGAGGGATCGGTGCGGGCGGTCGATCCGATGATCGCGGCGCAGATCACGAAGGTGTCGATCAACGCGATCGCGGAGGCCACAAGTTGGATCCGCGGCGCTTCAGCGGACGACATGCCGGCGCTCTATGTGCGCCCGACTCTGTTCGGGGCCGCATCCGCCTGAGGACGCCTTCAGACGCAGCGGGGAACTGATTGAGGGGAACTGGCGCGCGCGCGCACGCGTTCCCCAGCCATGCCGCGTCCACCGTCTACGCAACGCCCATCGAAGCCTCAGCCTTCTGCAGACGAGATGCGCGGACCGCATGATGAGGAACAGAAGCCCGGCGGCCTCTCGCCTTCGCCTTACGGCGATGAAGCCGCGGACGACGGCGGCCGCAGCCGCGCGCGCGAGCTGACCGATGATGATGGACGCACGCGGCGCACGCGGACACGCCCTCAAGGAGACGGATCATGACCAGAACCCCCGACAGACCCCGACGCACGATCACGCGCATCGTCGGCCCCCTCGCCATCGGCGCCTCGATGATCGGCGGCGCCGCTGTGCTTTACGCGCTGCGCCGCGGGGGGCGGCGTGCGCCGAAAGTTCGGGACGCGGGTCCGGAGGCGATGTCGGCGCCGCCGCGGAAATGGGACAAGGTTGATCAGGCCTCGGACGAATCGTTCCCGGCGAGCGACCCGCCGGCGACGTATTAGTTCCGCGCTTTGGCGGGAGCGCCTCCGGAATGATCTGCAGCGCCTTAGTCCGCGTAAGGATGCGGTGAGGCGGGACGAAGCATGCTGACACGGCGCGCGATCCTCGCGGGCGCTGCCGCGTTCGCCGGAACAAGCTGGGCGCAAACGCCCTTACGCGGAGCAGACATCGCCGGGGATATCGCGCTCCTCCGCGATGCGTATGAGACGCTGCACCCGGGGCTTTATCGCTACGCCACCCAAGCCGAGACGAATGCGCGGTTCGACGCGTTGGCGGACGCCTGGTCGCGGGACCAGAGCCTCGGGGATGCGTTTTTGACGCTGTCTCGTTTCCTCGCGACGATACGTTGCGGCCACACGCATGCGAATTTCTACAACCAGTCCGACGCCGTCATCGAGTCGCTGTTTGCGGGACGGACGCGGCCGCCGTTCCACTTCGCCTGGCTTGAACGGCGCATGGTGGTGTTGCGCAACTTTTCCGGCGATGCGCGGCTTGATCCGGGTGCGGAGATTCTCTCGATCAATGGCCGTACGGCGCCGCATCTGCTTGCCGACCTCCTGCCCTACATGCGCGCGGACGGCGGCAACGACGCCAAGCGCGTTTCGCTTTTGGAGGTGCGCGGGGGCGACCGGTTCGAGAGCTTCGATATCTTTCACGGCCTACGCCATCCCGATGCGGCGCGCGGGCTGACGTTGCGCGTGAGGCCGGCGCGAAGCGGTCAGGCGATCTCGATCGACGTCGCGCCGATCGATCTGGCGACGCGACAGGCGGCGATGGCCGACGCGAACGCCGGCGATGATGCGCCGGCATGGCGGCTGGACTATCCTGCAACCAATGTCGCGCGGCTGACGATGCCGGGCTGGGCGCTTTACAATTCGACCTGGGATTGGCGCGCCTTCCTCGACGCGGGGTTCGAGGAGATCGCGTCGCAGGGCGTGCGGCGCTTGATCATCGACCTGCGCGGCAATGAAGGCGGCCTCGATGCGTGCGGGCACGCGACGATCGGGCATCTGATCGACGCGCCGCTGACGCTTTCCGGCTATGAGCGGCGTGTGCGCTATCAGCGCGTGCCGGATCGGCTCAATCCGCATCTCGACACCTGGGACGATTCGTTCCGCGACTGGGGCGACATCGTGGAGCCGGCGGAGGACGGGTTCTATCGCCCGCGCAGCGCGGAAGACGGGCAGGTCGTGATCGCGCCGCGGGGGCCGCGATTCACCGGCGACGTCGCGGTGCTGATCGGGCCGGCGAACAGTTCGGCGACGTTTCAGTTCGCGACCATTGTTCGCGAGCGGCGGCTGGGGACGCTGATCGGGCAGCCGACGGGCGGCAATCTGCGCGGAATCAATGGCGGCGCCTTCTTCTTTCTGCGCCTCCCCGCATCGGGGCTGGAATGCGATCTTCCGCTGATCGGGTTCTTTGCGCGCACGCCGATGCCGGACTCGGGCGTGGCGCCGGATGTGTTTGCGCCCGAGACCGCCGACGATATCGCCGCGGGGCGTGACGCCGCCATGGCGCGTGCGCTCGGACTCTGAAACGTTCGGCTAACGGCTCACCGTTGCATCGGCGCCGCTTGGGACGAGAAGGAGGCTCGTCCTGGCGCGTTGCACAACTTCATTGGAGCGCGACCCGGACAGCAGTCGCTCCCAGAAGCCTTTCCGGTGCGTGCCCAGCACAATGAGATCGATGTCCAGCGCGTCGGCGCGTTCGAGCACGGCGTCGACATCGCCGCCCGCGGCAGTCTCAAACTGCGCGCCCGGGGCCTCTTCCTCCACCATTGCACGCAAGCGCTTCTCCACGTCGTGTGCATCGTTCAGCGATTGCCGGGCCGCCTCGAATGCGGCGGCCGCTGCAGGCTCAGGCGCGGGATAGGCCAGCGGCGCGGTGTTGATGCTCGATACGACGAAGAGACGTGCGCCATCGGCGGCTACATTCAGCGCTGTTCGCACCACCGCCGGCGCCAGGTCATCGCCCGGATCAATCGCCGCCATAACGCGTTTGAATGGTGCGCTCATGTATCACCTCCGTTTTCGGTGCGACGCCGCGCGTGTCGCCAGCCTCATAATCGTAACGAAGCGCGGACGGCGCATGTTCCGCCGTCGGCGAGGGCGCGTTGGGCGAGGGTGGAACTTTCGTGCGCGACCCGTGTTCAGGACACAATGGCCTCTCGAGCCGCTTCGGGCCCACTTGCTCTATCGCTGACGCAGTGGCGGAGCGTGCTGCGCGCCACATACGCCGCAACCGAACGCGCGAACTTGCCGCTGATCGCAGGCGGCGTCGCGTTCTTCGGTCTGATGGCGGCAATCCCGGGCGTCGCCGCCTTGGTTGCGATTGTGGGCGTGTTCGGGGAGCCCGCGTGGGTGGGACAGCAGATTCGCATGCTGAGCGGCGTCGCGCCCGATTCCGTCGTCAGCATCATCTATCAAGAGGTGACGCGCCTGCTTGACGCACGCCGCGAAAGCCTGCTCGCGGGCGCCCTCTTCAATCTCGCGCTTGCGCTCTGGGGCGCGTTGCAGGGAACGCGCTGGACGCTGATGGCGCTGACCAGCGTCAACCGCCGCGCCGAGCCGCGGGCGCTTCTGCGGCGCTTTGTCATTGCGGGCGTTCTCACGCTCTATGGGCTTGGCCTTGGCGCGCTTGCAATCCTCATCCTTGGGGTCGCGCCTGTCGCGCTCGCGTTCCTGCCGATGGAGCGCGCGGCGGAGACGGCGCTGCTGGTTTTGCGCTGGCCGATCCTTGGCGGCGCCGCGATCGCGGTCGCGCTCGTGCTTTATCGATGGGGCCCGCATCGGAAGCCGCCGCCGTGGCGCTGGCTGTGGCCGGGCGCTGTGGCGGCGCCGGCGCTTTGGGTGGTCGTCTCCACAGCGCTGACCTTCGCGCTGCGTGAGTTTCCGGCGTTCGGCGCGGCGTACGGTTCGCTCGCGAGCATCGTGGCGCTCTTGTTGTGGCTCTATGCGACGGCGCTGCTGTTTCTGCTCGGCGGTGCGCTCAACGCTGAACTCGAGTTCTACGCCGCTGGGCGCGAGAGCGCGCCGATCACGGACGACGAAATGATCGAACCGGCGATCGAAGCGGACGGCGATCCTGCGGGCTGAACGCACGAAAGTCTGGACGACGCCGCGGATCAGCCGCGCTTCTCGCGCACGATGGCGAACGCCGCCGACATTGTCGCCAGCGTCTCGCCTTCGCAGACGATGCGCCCGTGGGCGTGCGCGTTCCGCGACCCCAAATGGTCCAGGACGCAATGGGCTTCGATCCAGGCGCCAAGGCGTGCGGGCCGGACATAATTGATGGTCAGGCTGGTGGTCGAGACGAAGACGCCTTCTGCAAGCTGAACATGTATCTGATAGCTGAGCGCCACGTCGGCGAGCGTGGCCAGCACCCCGCCGTGCGCGGCCCCTCGCGCCTGGCAGTGCGGCGGGCGCACGTGCAAGCCGACAATTGGCGAGCCGCCGTCGATCGCGACAAAGTAGGGCCCGGTCTCGCCCAGTATCGGAAACGAGAAAGTCGTCTCAACAAAGCCGGCGGGCCTATCGCTCACGGGAGAACCGCCGCAAAGGGGTCACGCACATGCACGGACTTCGTCGCACGCTTCGCCATCGCCGCCGCCCTGCTCCAGACATCACTTCACAATTGACGTACCAAAGCGACGCGCGCGTCTCAATCAGGGACGCCCTAAAGCTTGCGCGCGCGCTGCACTTGGCCCACGATGCCTGTTGAGGACCCAACGCCACATGACGACAAGCAAAGGCAGCGCACACTACGCCCTCGCGCTGCTGACGCTGGTGGTTCTGCTCAACTTCCTTGACCGCCAGATCGTCGCCATTCTCGCCGAGCCGATCAAGCGCGACCTCAACCTCACGGACAGCCAGGTGGGCCTGATGGCGGGGCTTTCCTTTGCGCTGCTTTACACGACGCTCGGCATTCCCCTGGCGTGGCTGGCCGACCGCTGGCGACGGCCCCAGATCATCGCTATTTCGATCGCGCTCTGGTCGGCCATGACGGTGCTGTGCGGCATGGCCGGGAACTTCTTTCAGCTCTTCCTGGCGCGCGTGGGCGTGGGCGTGGGCGAAGCCGGCTCGGGGCCCGCATCGCATTCGCTGTTGTCGGATCTCTTTCCGCCTGAGCGGCGCGCCGGCGCATTCGGAGTCTACGGGCTTGGGATTCCGGTCGGCGCATTCGTCGCTTATGCCGGCGGCGGCTGGATCGTGGAGAATTTCGACTGGCGCACGGCGTTCGTGCTCGCCGGCGCGCCCGGCCTGATCGTGGCGGCGCTGGTCGCGCTCACGCTGAAGGAGCCGCGTCGCCAGGCCGGAAGCGCTCCCGCCCCTGCCCCGCCGCCTGGCGCGTTGCGCGCGCTGGCGCAGAAGTCGACGTATTGGCATCTCGTCGCCGGGGCGACGCTCGTCGCGTTCGTCGCCTACGGATTCGCCAGCTTCTATGGCGCGTTCTTCGTACGCATCCACGGCATGGGCTATGGGGAGCTCGGCGTGGCGCTCGGCGTCATGGTCGGCATCTCCGGCGCGCTCGGTGCATGGCTTGGCGGCGTGGTCGCGGATCGCGCGCGCAAGCGCGCCGTGGGCGCTGTGCTGGCGATTCCCGGGATCATCCTCATCGCGGCGGCGCCGTTCTTCCTCGCGGGGCTCTACATCGAAGAAAAGTACGCGTCGATCGCACTGCTCGCGGCGCCGACGATTGCGGCGACCTTCTATTACGGGCCGACGTTCTCCAGCGTGCAGGGCCTGGCGCTGCCGCACACGCGCGCGATGGCGGCGGCGGTGTTCGTGTTCATCTCCAGCCTGATCGGCATGGGGCTTGGCCCGGTGTTCGCCGGCGCGCTGTCGGATACGTTCGCGGCGCAGGCGTTCGCGCAGGTCGATGCGCGCGCGTTCGCCGACGCCTGCGCGCTTGCGCTCGGCGAAGGGCGCGCCGCCGGCTGCGCGGCGGCGGAAGCGTCCGCGATCCGCAGCGCGATCGTGACGCTCTCGTTCTTCAATCTCTGGGCGGCGGCGCACTTCCTGCTTGCAGCGCGTACGCTGCGGCGCGACCTCGCCGACGAGCAGGCCGTTTAGCGCCCGGCGACGATCGTCACCGTCACAGCGGCGCCGTCCGGCCCGGCGGTCTCCCAGGAATCGCCGACGCTTTTGCCTGCGGGCGGGGCGGCCACCGTCGCGCCTTCGCCGCCGTCCGGCTTGAAATGAAATCCGCCGGCGTCGACCTTGAACGTTCCGGTTCCGGATGATCCATCCGGCGCTGTCATCGCATATGTCCCGTCGCGATTGAAACGCCAGCGCGTCACGGCGCCGTCGGCGCCCTTCGTGGTCAGCGTGTTGGCGAAGATCGCCTCCATCGTATCGGCCATCGTCTCCTCCCTGTTTCAGCCGCGCGCCCATTCCTGCGCCGCCGGAGACGCGACCCAACGGATCGCGTTCGCGACGAGCCTGCGGAAATTCGGATCGGCGTAGGTCTGGGGCCCATCGCCGAATTGCAGATAGACGAGCGGGCTATGCCGCGCGCGCTTCACCCAGCCGACGAGATCGCTGCCCGGGGCATGGGACCAGCCTTCATTGGAATACATCTTCCCGGCCACGGCGTGCGCTGCGGAGTAGAAGTTCTCCGCCGTGAACGCGTGCGATGACCGCAACAGGGGCATCACCGCGTCCTCGAATACTTCGAAGAGATAGAGCTCATCGGTCAGGGTGAAACGCTCGGGCAGGCCGGCAAGGACGGGATGACCGGGCGCAGCGGCGCGCACCTCGTGCGTCACGTCGTGGCGATAGCCGGAATCCATGCGCGCCTGCGCACGCAGCGCGGCTGACCTGTAGAGAAACCGGCCGCCCAGGAATTCGGCGTATTCTTCCCATGCCGGCCAACCCGCGATCGCGTGATGGAGCGCGACGACGCCCTTGCCGCTGTCCAGCAGGCGGCGGAAGCCATCCTTGAACGATGCGTCCGGCTCAACAAACGCCGGCCCGCCCGTCGCGGCGAAATCGAGCCCGGGCATATCGTAAAGCACCAGCGCATCGAAACGCGCCATCGCCTCAGGATTCATCAGCAGCGCGGCCGCCGGCTGTTCAACCAGCGTGGAGGCGATGTCGTCCAGGCCGTCGAACGCCGCCATGAATGCATCGCGCTCGTAGGGATGGCCCTTTGCGGCGACAAGCGCATTGAGCGGCGCGCCATAGCGGACGACGGGCATCGGCGGCGCCCGCCTACGCCACTTTCAGGATCTGCTTGCCGAAATTCTCGCCGCGGAAAAGACGCATCAGCGTCCGTGGCGCATTCTCGAAGCCTTCCTGCACGTCTTCCTTGAACGTGATCTTCCCATCGCGAATCCACTGGCGCATGCGGGCGCGCGCTTTGGGGTACTCGTTCATGTAGTCCAGCACGATGAAGCCCTCCATCGTCGCACGCATGAAAATGAGGTTGAAATAGTTCTCCGGGCCGGCGGGCAATTGGCCGGTCTCGTAGCGCGAGATGCCGCCGCAGATGACGACGCGCGCGTGCATGGCCATGCACGCGAGCATATCGTTCAGGATCGTCCCGCCGACATTGTCGTAGATGACGTCCACGCCGCCGGGCGCCAGTTCCTTGATCTTGGCGCGCAGCTTCTTTTCGCTCTTGTAGTCAATGGCGGCGTCGAAGCCGCACTCGCGCGTCAGCCACGCGCATTTCTCTGGACCACCGGCGATGCCGATCGTGCGGCAGCCCGCGATTTTCGCGATCTGGCCGACCATGGAGCCTGTCGCGCCGGCGGCGCCGGACACGATCACGGCATCGCCAGGCTGCGGACGGCCATGCTTCAGGAGGCCGAAATACGCCGTCATCCCCGTCGTGCCGAGTGCGCCGAGATTGGCGGTGAGGAGATCGTCGTCTTCAAGCTTCACGAGATCGCGCGCATTGAGCGCAGCGTATTCCTGCCAGCCCAATTGGCCGGAGACCTTGTCGCCGGCTTTGAGATTTGGATGGCGCGATTCAAGAACCTCGCCGATCCCGGAGCCGCGCATCACGTCGCCGATCTCGGTCGGTGCGACATAGCCGCCGATGTTCTCCATCCAGCCCTTCTGCGCGGGATCGAAGCCGAGATAGAGCGTCCGCACGAGCGCTTCGCCGTCTTCGGGGGAGCGCGCTTCGCCATCCGTGAGCGTGAAATCGCTGTCGAGAAGCCCGCGCCCAAGGGGGCGGGCCGCGATCAGCCATTGGCGGTTCTTCATCGTGGTCTCCTCAAATTGGGCCAGGCGCGGCGAGCCAGCCGCCGTCGACCAGTAATTCTGCGCCGTTCACGGAGCTCGCTTCGTCGCTGGCGAGAAAAAGGCACGCGGCGGCGATTTCGTCCGGCGTCGTCATGCGGCCGATCGGCTGCAGCGCAGAGAAGAACGTGCGCATGCCGGCCGGATCGCCCGAAGCGTCAAACGCGGCCTGGTTCATCGGCGTATCGATCGCGCCGGGATGCACGGAATTGCAGCGAATGGTCTTGTAGGCGCGCGCGGCGTGCACGGCGACGGACTTGGTCAGGAGGCGCACGCCGCCTTTGGAGGCGGTGTAGGCCGCGCCATTGGCGAGGCCGACATAACCGGTGATCGAGGAGATGTTGACGATCGAGCCCGCGGGCCCGCCGGGATTGGCCTTCATCGCGCGCACCGCGTGCTTGCAGCCGAGCATGACGCCGGTGAGGTTCACCGCGATCACCTTGTTCCAAAGCGCGAGATCGGTATCTTCGATCGTGGCGCCCATGAAGACGCCGGCATTGTTGACGAGCACGTCGAGCCGGCCTTTGCGTGCGACGACATCGTCCACCAAGGCGATCCAGCGCGCTTCGTCGGAGACATCCTGCGTCTGATAGTCGCCGCCGATCTCGGCGGCCAGCGCGCGGCCCTTCTCGTCCTGCACGTCGGTGAGGATCACGTCGGCGCCTTCGCGCACGAAGGCGCGTGCGGTCGCAGCGCCGATGCCGGAGGCGGCGCCTGTCACGATCGCGATCTTGCCGTCGAGGCGTCCCATCGCGTGCTCCTAACCCACCGGCGGGCGCGGTCGGTTCGACCACGTCCAGTCCTGGCGCGCAGTCCATTCGCGCATCGTTTCCAGCTTGAGCGGGATGCGATCGAGCATCGCATCGACGTTCACTTCGAACGGGCGCGTGGGCGCGGTGTTGTTGTAGACGTAGAAATCGCCAATGCGCTGTGCGGTGACGTCCTTCATCTCCTTCGTCATCGCGTCGCCGAAACCGTCCGCCAGCACGCGGCCGAATTCATGCGGCGTGAGCGCCTTGTACGGGATCGGCCTGCCGATGGCGGCGGAGAGCGCGGCGGCGACATCGGGCGGCGTCAGCCGCTCGGGCCCGCCGATGTTCATCCAGGCGCCTTCCATGTCCGGCCGCTCGAGCGAGGCCAGCATGAAGCGCGCGACGTCGTCGAGGCTAATCCAGTTGGCTTCGAGATCGGCGCGCTGGCCGTAGGCGAAGACGCCGTCACGCGCGATCGAGGGGAAGGCGAAATTGGTCAGCAGGTTGTCCATGAACAGGACCGAGCCGAAGACGGTGCCCGGCGCGCCGGAGCGCCAGAGCGCATTCACGCCGCGCGTGTTTCCTGCGTACGTGCCGGGATCGCCGGGGCGATCGGGGATCCAGGACGAGGTGTTCCAGACGACGCGCTTGACGCCGGCTTCAGCCGCGGCGCGGCCGACGCGCCCGATCCACTGATCGCGGTCCGGCGCGGACAGCGGATGGGTGTAGAACACATAATCCGCCCCGCGCACGGCGTTCGCGACAGATGCTGCGTCGGCTGCATCCGCAGGCATGATCTCGACTTCGTCATACCGCTCGCCGAGGAACGGATCGGCGCGCCGCGACAACGCGCGCACGCGATAGCCGGCGCCAAGCGCCTGGCGCACCTGCGCCAGACCTTGGCGCCCGGAGGCGCCGAAGATCGCGATCAGCGGTCGCGTCATCCGAGTTTGCGGACGCCGTCGCGGCCGTCCCACTTGCGCGCGGCTTCGCGCATCATTGCAAAAAGCTCGTGTGAACCGGGACCGGGCTTCAGGATCTCCACCATGGTCCCGTCGCCGCCGCCGGCGTCGACATACATCACCTCGCCGCCGCCGGGGACCTTGCCCTCCTGCAGCACGTCCATCCCGTCCACAGCAGCGCGTGCGGCGCCGAAATCGTCCGTGAGCAGACAGACGTGGTGGAGCCCTTCCTTGCCGGCGTCGCGCCAGGCTTTGTAGATCGAGGGCGCATCATTGTGCTGGCGGATGAGCTCGATCTGGAGATCGCCCCAATAAGCGATGGCGATGGAGAAATCGATGTCGCTCGGCGCGCCACGGTAGCGCACGTCGTCCAGCTTCACGTGCTCGATCAGAAAGAACGGGCCAACGCCCATCGTCCTGGTCCAAAACGTGAGCGCCGCATCAAAGTCGCGCGGCACGAAGGCGTTCTGCATGACAGGGCCGAGCGCGGCGATCGTGTTCACGCGCTGAGCCCCAGCGCGCGCGCGATGGCGCGGTGGGTGTTCTGGAGCGCCACCTCCTGGCGGCCATAGACGACTGTCGCATCCGGCGGCAGCAGCGTGAGATTGCGCCAGCCTTCGGCGGCAACGACATAATCTTCGCTGGCGACGACGTGGGCGACGCCATCGTAGGCGGCCTCCACTTCGGCGCGATGTTCCGACGAGCGCACGCCGCCATAGGCGTAGACAGTTTTGTGGGTCACAGTCTCGCCCGGAGTTTCGCCGGGGAAGTGACGGAACGTGGTGAGATACATCTTGCCCGGCGTGATCGAGCCGGCGAACAGGATCGTGTTCGGAAAGAGATAATGGATGCCGGAAGGCTCGGAGCGGACGTCCCACTCGCTCTCGGGCGTATCGACCATCGCCTCCAGCGCCCGCTCGGCGAAGCCGACGCGATGGTGCGGATCGAAATGATCGTAGATCACCACGTCGTTGCGCGTGTTCGGTGAGATCGTCTGCGGATGCAGCGTCGCGAAATGATAGCCTTCGCCGTAGGTGTCGAGCGCATATTTCCAGTTCGCGGCGACGGGCAGCGCGCCGGCCTTCACGCGCTCGCATTGCTTGAGGTCCATCACCTCCAGCACGTCGCCGAAGGCGCCGAGGTGCGCGTCGAGATCGAGCGTGGCGCCGGGCGTCGCGATCACGAACACGAGGCCGTGCCGCTCATCGCAGGGATACTCGATCAAATGATCGCGGCCCTGCATTTCGCCGTCGAACGCTTTGCTCTGCGGCGCCGCGATCAACTTGCCTTCGTTGGAGTATGTCCAGCCGTGGAACCAGCAGGTGAAGCGATTGGCCTTGCCTTCGCGCTCGTGCGTCAGCGCCGCGCCGCGATGGCGGCACACATTGAGAAAAGCGCGAACGCGCCCGTCCTTCGCTCGCGTCACCAGGATCGGCACGCCGGTTTCATCGAACAGGCGGAAGGCGCCGGGCTCGGCGAGATCGGTGGAGAGACATACAAGCAACGGCGTCTCGCGGAAGAGCTTCTGGCGCTCAAGCGCATGGCGCGCGGGATCGGTATAGACGCTGACCGGATTGCTCATGGGCGCGTCGGCCAGGTCGCTCGTCTTGTTCTTCAGGTGGGTGATGGCGCGGCGGAGGTACTCGCGGCGGTGGGCGCGCGTCTCGGCGGCGTGGTCGCGCGCGGACGCTTCGGGACGGGCGCTCATGCGAGCACCTCCCGGATCGCCGCTTCGATGCGGCGCGGATTGGGCATGTATTCATCCTCAAGCGCGGGCGCGAACGGCACCGGCGTATGCGGGCACGTCACTTTGCGGATCGGCGCCTTCAGCGCCTTGAACGCCTTCTCCGCGACGATCGAGGCGATGTCGGCGGCGAGACCGCAACGCGGCGGGGATTCATCGACGATCACCAGACGCCCCGTCTTCTCAACGGATTCCAGCAGCGTCTCCTCATCGAACGGCGACGTCGTGCGCGGATCGATGACTTCGCAATCGATGCCGGCCTTGGCCAGCTCTTGCGCCACCGCCTGCGCGCGCGCCAGCATCAGCCCCATGCCGACGACGGTTACGTGCTTGCCTTGACGCACGACATTGGCTTCGCCGAACGGCACGCGATAGGCTTCATCCGGCACCTCGTCCTCGACATCGTAGAGCAGCTTGGATTCCATGTAGATCACGGGATCGTCGTCGCGGATCGCCTCGATCATCAGGCCCTTGGCGTCATAGGCGTTGGTGGGCATCACGACCTTAAGGCCGGGCACCATGGTGAAGAGCGGATGCAGCGTCTGCGAATGCTGCGCGCCGGCGCGGAAGCCCGCGCCGATCGTGGTGCGGATGACGAGCGGGGTCTTGGCCTTACCGCCGAACATGTAGCGGAACTTGGCGGCCTGATTGTAGATCTGATCAAAGCAGACGCCGACGAAATCGGCGAACATGATCTCTGCGATCGGCCTCAGGCCCGTCATCGCGGCGCCGCCGGCGGCGCCGATGATCGCGCTTTCCGTGATCGGGGTGTCGATGACGCGCTCGGGGCCGAACTCATCGTAGAGCCCAGCGAGCACGCCGAAGATGTTGCCGACCTTGCCGACGCCGGCGGTGCCGCCCTGGCCGCCGGCGACATCCTCCCCCAGTACGATCACGGAGGGATCGCGCCTCATCTCGCCGCGGATCGCCTCGTTGATCGCCTGCCTGTAGCTTTTCTTCGGCATCTCGCGTTCCTTGTTTAGCGCACGTTCCCTGGCCGCGATGTTCCGGCTGGGCTCCGCATTTCAATCTCGGGACCCAGCACCCTAGTAGCGGACGTAGACGTCCTTCTCGAGCGCGCTGATGTCGGGCTGCGGCGCGGCCAGCGCGGCCTGGACGGCTTCCTCGATCTCTGCGGACACTTCGGAATCGATCCCGTCGAGTTCCGCCGCATCGAGAAGGCGCACGTCGCGCACGCGCTTGCGGAAGTTCTCGATGCAATCGATTGCGCGCGCCGCCGCCAGTTCCTCGGCGCTGCGATAGGGCTGGGGATCGCCGATGAAGTGGCCCATGTGGCGCACGCAGCGCGTTTCGATGACGGACGGCTTGCAGGCGGTGCGTCCGCGCTCGAGGGCTGCGCGCATGGCCTCGACGACGGCGAAGAAGTCCGAGCCGTCGACGCTTTCCGCCGCCAGCCCGAACGAGGCGGCGCGCTCTGCGATCGACTTGGCGCCGACGGCGTAGCTTGCGGCCGTGTGCTCGCCATAGCCGTTGTTCTCGAACACGAAGATGGCCGGCACGTTCAGAACCACGGCCATGTTCATGGCTTCGAAGCTGGTGCCCTGGTTGGACGCGCCGTCGCCGGAGAAGGCGACGGAAACGCGGCCGTTCTTCTTGGTCTTCGCCGTCAGCGCGGCGCCGACGGCGATCGGCGGCGAGCCGCCGACGATGGCGTTGGCGCCGAGCATGCCTTTGGAGAGATCGGCGATGTGCATGGAGCCGCCCTTGCCGTTGCAGAGGCCGCCCTGCTTGCCCATGATTTCCAGCATCATGCCTTTGACATCGCAGCCTTTGGCGATGCAGTGGCCGTGGCCGCGATGGGTGGAGCCGATATAGTCTTCGTCCGTCAGGTCGTGGCAGATGCCTACGCCGGAGGCCTCCTGGCCGATATAGACGTGGGCGAAGCCAGGAATGTTGCCGGCGGCGAATTCCTTCTCCACCCGCTCCTCGAACAGGCGGATCGTCTTCATGCGCCGATAGGCGCGGCGCAGTTCGTCCCGGCTCATCTGCAGCGTTTGGGCGCCGGCGTCGGCCATCATCGTCTCCTCAGTCTGCGCCGCGGCCGCCGTCTACGGTCAGCTCCGCGCCGGTCATGTATGAACTTTCGTCCGACGCCAGGAACACGATGGCGTCGGCCATGTATTCGGGCAGGCCGATCATTCTGAGCGGCGTCTCGGCGGCGAACGCGTCGGACAATTCCTGGGCGTCGCCGAATTGCGAGGTGATCATCTCCGTCCAGATCACGCCCGGATGCAAGGAATTCACACGGATCTGCGGCGTCATCGCGGCGCCTTCCATGGCGGCGGACTTGGTCATGCCGGTGATCGCGCCTTTGGTGGCGCAATAGGCGACCGCGCCGGGATAACCTACCTGCCCCATCAGCGACGAAACGTTGACGATCGCGCCGCCGCGCCCGGTTTCGCCGATCGCGGCGAAGGCGTGCTTCACGCCCAGCCACGTGCCGTCGACATTGACGCGATCGGCGGCGTTCCAATCGGCTTCGGTGGTCTCGGCCAGCGGCTTCACGAAGAAGGCGCCGGCATTGTTCACGACGATGTCGACGCCGCCGAATGCACGCTTGGCCTCGCCCATGACGCGCGCCCAGTCCGCCGCGCTGGCGACGTCGTGCCGGACGAACACACACTGACCGCCGTCGCCGCGCACGAGCGCTTCGGTTTCCGCGCCCGCGGCCTGGTCGCGGCCGGTTGCGATCACCGCGGCGCCTTCGCGGGCGCACGCGCGCGCTGCGGCGCGGCCGATGCCGCGCGTCGCGCCGGTAATGACGGCCACGCGGCCCGAAAGCTTGCCCCCGCTCATCGCGTGATCAGCCCGCCGTCCAGCACAAGCTCGGCGCCGGTCATGAACCGGGACCGGTCGGACGCAAGGAACACGACGGCGCGCGCGATCTCATCGGCTTCGCCGATGCGCCCCATCGGCACGAGGCTCTTCATGTAGGGCTCGGGAAATGCGGCAGTCATCTCGGTGCGCACGAAGCCGGGATGGATCGAGTTCACCCGAATTTTCTCGGGCCCAAGCTCAAGAGCAGCCGCCTTCGCCATCAGCCGCACGCCGCCTTTCGCGGCGGTGTAGTGGGCATAACCGGGCGCGCCGATCTTGCCCATGATCGAGGACATCAGGATCGCCGAGCCGCCTCGCGCGCCCGCGCGCATGGCGCGGACTGCAGCCTGCAGGCCGAAGAACACAGCCTTCAGATTGACGTCGAGAAGCGACCGGAACTCCGCGAGGCTCATCTCTGCGGTGGGCTTGCTGAACGATACGCCGGCGTTGGCGACAAACACGTCGAGGCGCCCAAAGCGTTGCAGCGCTTCATCCGCGACGCGCGCCGAACTCGCGACGTCTGTCACGTCCTGCCGGATGAAGTGCGCCTGCCCGCCGCGTGCACGAATTCCGGCGGCGGCCTCTTCGCCGTCCGCGCTGCGCGCCGTCAGAACAACGCTTGCGCCCGCTGCGGCGAGCGCTTCTGCGGCCGCGCGCCCAATCCCGCGGCTCGCGCCCGTGACAAGGGCGACGCGATCGGCCAGGTCCAACGGCCAACTCCCACCATGATATGACAAGGGCGGCGCACGCGCCGCCGCCCTTGCCAATGTTTTTTGCGCGTTAGAACCGCGCTTCCAGTTGCACCGACCAGGTCTCGGGATCGCCGTAACCCTGGAAGAACACAGTCGGCAGCGAGTGATTGCGATAGAGCGTGTCCTCGATATTCTGCCCGGACACGCTCAGCCGGTAGTTCGCCCATTCGTAGGCCACTGTCGCATCGAGCAGCCCGTAGCCAGGCTCGATGTCCTGCGCGGTGCCGAAGCCGCCGAGCACGAAATCGTCGATGTAGGTGTAGCTCGCGCCGAGGTGCAGCACGCCTGGACCAATCTCACGCTCATATGACGCGCGGAACGCCAGATTGTACTCGGCGAGCCGTGTCAGGGGGCGTCCCGTGAAGTCAGCCGTGGAGCCCGGCGCGCCGGCCGTGCCCGCGGGCGAGGCGGCGCGGCGGCCGTCGATCTGGCCGTTGCTGATGTCGCCTTCCTGCACGCCGAAGACCGCCGACAGCGAAAGACCCTCGAACGCGTCGGAGAGCAACACCGGGCGGAAGGTGACCTCGCCTTCGATCCCTTCGATCTCGACCTTCGGCAGGTTCGAAATGTAGGTGTTGGTGCCGGGGCCGTAACCGGGCGTCACCACGACGTTGTTGATCTGGAAGTCTTCGATCTCGGTCTGGAAGTACGCGAGATTGATGATGACGTTGTTGTCGAGGAACGCATTCTTCGTGCCGATTTCCCAGGCCGTGACGCTCTCGGGCTGATAGCTCAGGAAGTTGTTGTCGGGGCACAGGATCTCGTTCGGTGTTGCGTCGCCGTCGCTCGGCACGCAATTGGTCTGGCCTTCGACCTGCTCCGACAGCGTGCCGCGGATGGAGAAGCCGCCGGACCGGAAGCCTTCGGAGCGCGACACGTAGAGCAGATTGTTCGGCGTGACCTGCCAGGATGCGGCGACGCGGGTGATCACATCATCCCAATCATCGGAATCGTTGATCTGCGGGATGATTACGCCCGGCGCGCCGACGAGCCCGTAGGAGGTGAAGAAGTCCTTGCCTTCGTCGATGGTGCGCACGCCGGCCGACAACGTGACCGCGTCGGTGACGCGCCAATCGAGGTTTCCGAACAGCGACCAGGAATCATTCTCTTCGCCGGACAGCTGAAGCACTGCGCCGTTGGTGGTCTGCTGCAGGCCGATCTCGTGGTCGTAGTAATAGGCGCCGAGCAGATAATCGAATTGCCCGATCGTGCCGTTGAGACGAAACTCCTGGGTGAGCTGCTCGTAGGTTTGATCACGAATTGTATGCAGCGTGGAGCCGGTGGAGGCGAGCAGCGGGTTGAAGAATTGCGGCGCGCATCCGGCCGAGCCGGCGCACGTGCCATCGAAATCCTGGAACACGATGTCCGTTGAATCCATGAACGCGGTTTGCGACACGAGTTCGCCGAAGGGCGTGTCGAAGGTCAGCACCAGGCTGTAGAGATCGACGTCGTATTCGTCGGCGTCGCCGAAATTATTGGCGATCTCGCGGGGGCCAAGCCCGGCCGGGCTGCCAGTGGCAGGATTATAAGTCGGACCGAAGACCGCGCTCGGATTGCCGCCGGAAAGAATGTTCGCCGTCAGAACGTTGCCGAATTGCACAGGCGTGCCGCCGCCCTCCGCGCGGATCACGTCGACGCTGAAGAGCACGTTCATCCAATCGGTCGCGTCCCAATCGAACGCGCCAGTAAGGCCGGTGTATTGCCGTTCGCCGGCGCTGTCGCCGGTGAAGACGTTGTCGAAAAATCCGTCGCGCTCGCGGTAGGTGCCGCCAAGCTTCAGGCCGGCGTTTTCACCGACCGGGAGGTTCACGATGCCGCGCAGCAGGACTTCGTCTTCCGTCCCGTAGGAGGCCGAGCCGCGGAAGCCGTAATCGCGCGTCGGCAGCGAGCGCGAGACGTTGATGACGCCGGCGGTGGTGTTCTTGCCGAAGAAGATGCCCTGGGGCCCGCGGTTCACTTCCACCTGACGGATGTCGAACGCATCGATCAGCTGGCCGGTGCTGGTGCCGAGGAACACGCCGTCCACGATCACGCCGACGGAGGGGTTCTGCGTCTTCTCGATATCGGCGTAGCCGAGGCCGCGGATGTAGATCGCACTGGCGCCGGGGCCGGCCGTGTTCATGCCGATGAACACGTTGGGCGCCTGGCCGGTGAGATCCTCCAGGGTGCGCGGCGCCAATTCCGCGATCTGGGCTTCGGTGATCGCCGTCACCGCGATGGGCACGTCCTGAAGTTCGGCTTCCCGCCTTGTGGACGTCACCACGATCGTTTCGGACTCGGACACTTGAGCGGTTTGGGCGTAGGCCGGCGCGCTCGCCGCCCAGAACGCCCCCGCCGACAGCAGCATCGCCGCCGCTGACGCACCATCGCGCAGAATTCGCTTCATGGGTTCTCCCTCCCTCAACGGCCAGCGTCCTCCGGAATCCGGCGGCGCAATGCTCGCGTCATTGTGAAAGAGGATCGAAGATGCCGAAAAAAAGTCAAGCGTGCTTGTTCCAGACAACCTGTTCTGTTTATTATCGCGACAAATTTGGCGCGCTCTCATTGGGCGCCACAAAAACAATAAAAAACAGCACTTTGTTTGCTGCAGGAGAGGAGTTGGGCGATGCCCGGACGGCTTGAAGGGAAGGTCGCGCTCATCTCCGGCGGGGCGAGCGGCATCGGCGCGGCGGCCGCGAAGCGGTTCGTGGCGGAGGGCGCCAGGGTCGTCCTGGGCGACGTGCAGACTGAGAAAGCCGAGCGCCTGGCGGCCGAATTGGGCGCGTCTGCGCGCAGCGTGGCGCTCGACGTGCGCGACGAGCGCCAATGGGCCGATGCAGCAGCGGCGGCCCGCTCTGCGTTCGGGTCGCTGACGACCGTGGTCAATTCCGCCGGTATCAGCGTCCCCGCGACCATCGAGGACGCGACGCTCGATCATTTCCGGCAGACCATCGCGATCAATTTGGAGGGCACGTTCCTCGGGTGCAAAGCCGCGGTGGCGGCGCTCAAGGACGGCAAGGGCGGCGCGATCGTGAATGTGTGCTCCACGCTCGGCGTGAAGGCCGGCGCGGTCTTCACCGCCTACAGCGCCTCCAAGGGCGGCGTGCGGATGCTGAGCAAGGCGGTGGCGCTGCATTGTGCGGCGCAGGGCTATGACATTCGCGTCAACACGATCTTTCCCGGCGCCATCCACACCGAGATGGTCGAGGGCTACATCGCCGCCGGCGAAGCCCAGGGCGCGACGCGCGACCAGGTGATCGAAGGCTTCGCCGCCGCCCACGCGCTGAAGCGTCTCGGGCGCCCACAGGAGGCCGCCGACGCCATCCTTTTCTACGCCAGCGATGAATCGAGCTTCTGCACGGGCGGCGAACTCGCCGTCGACGGCGGATTGCTCATCGCCTAGGAGAGCCCATGGCCAGCACCGCGCCGCGCGCCGAACCCGCGCTGAAGGACATCCCCGCGTTCGCGCCCGACACGCTCGCGGACCCCTACGCTTATTACGCACGGCTGCGCGCGGAGGCGCCGGTCTATCGCGATCCCAACACCGGGATCGTCTACGTCTCCACCTTCGAGCGCATCGTGGAGGTGAACAGCCAGCCGCGCATCTTTTCCAACAAGTTCGGCGAGACGCTGCGCACCGGGGCCGGCATCGTCATCGATCCGGAAGAAGCGCGGATCATGAAAGAAGGCGTGCAGATCGTCGACACGATGTTGACCGCCGACCCGCCGGAGCAGACGCGCTATCGCAAGCTGGCGATGAAAGCCTTCACGATGAAGCGCGTGGAGGGCATGACGCCGTACATCGCGCAGGTGTGCAACGAACTGATCGACGGCTTCATCAGCAAGGGCGCGTGCGAGTTCAAGTCCGCGTTCGCGGCGCACGTGCCGATGATCGTGATCGCCGACGCGCTGGGCGTGCCGCGCAGCGACATGGACACGTTCCGCACCTGGTCGGACGCATTCATCGATCAATTGGGCGGCATGGCGAGCCCAGAGCGCCGGCGCGAGTGCGCCCGCCTCATCGTAGAATTCCAGCGCTATTTCGTCGACAAGATCGAAGAGAAGCGCGCGCGCCCCACCGACGACGTCATCTCCGATCTGGTGCACGCCGATCTGGCGGAGGAAGGTGATCACCGGAAGATGGAATATTCGGAGCTGCTCTCCATCCTGCAGCAGCTCTTGGTGGCCGGCAACGAGACGACGGCGCACACGCTGACAGCGGGACTGATGTATCTCATCGCCAATCCGGACGAGATGGCGAAGCTGAGGGCTGATCCCTCGCTCTATCCCAATCTCGTGGAAGAGACGCTGCGGATGCTTTCTCCGACGAACAATATGTGGCGCGTGGTGAAAGCGGATCACCAGATCGGCGATGTGCCGGTGAAGCAGGGCGAACTGGTGCTCTTGCGCTACGGCTCCGCCAATCGCGACGACGCGAAGTTCGCGGAGGCTGACCGCTTCGACATCACGCGCGAGAACGCCAAGGAGCATCTCGCGTTCGGCGCGGGCGTGCATCATTGCCTGGGCGCCTATCTGGCGCGCAAAGAGATGCAGATCGCGTTCCCGATCGTGATCGAACGGCTGAGCAATCTACGCTTCGCGCGCGGGGCGGAGTCCTATCGCTTCATTCCCAACATCCTGATGCGCGGGCTGGCGGAGCTGCACATCGCGTTCGACCCGGCCTGACGCCATGAGTCGGAACGTCGATCTCGTGCTCGCCTTCATCGCCGCGTGGGAGCGTCGCGATCTCGACGCCATCCTCGCGGCGGTGACGGAAGACGTCGTCTATCACAACATCCCGATGCAGCCGGTGACCGGCCGCGACGCCATGCGCCAGGCGCTTGCGCCGTTCCTGACGCCCGCGACGGCTGTACGCTGGGCGGTGCGCGCGATCGCTGAAGCCGCCGACGGCGCAGTGCTTACCGAACGGCTCGACGAGTTCGAGTTCGGCCCCAAGCGCCTCGCGATCCCGGTGATGGGAATTTTCGAGTTGCGTGATGGGCTTATCGCGCAGTGGCGGGACTATTTCGATCTCGCCGATTTCCAGCGGCAGATGGCGTAGGTTTCCGCGCCGTGGGCTGCGCGTCGTCCGGGGAACGGTGTCAGCGCGCGATCCCCAGCGCCGCCGCCTCTTCCTCGATCAGCGCGGCGAACGCCGGCAGCGCGAGCGTGCGATCGACGAACGCTGCGAGTTTCGGCCAGCGCGCGGGGTCCACGCGTTCGCCGCCGTAGCCGAAATTCACGAAGTGTGTGGCGATGGCAATGTCGGCGAGCGAGAGCGCGTCGCCGACGAAATGGCCGCCCTCGCCCAACTGGCTCTCGAAATAGGAAAAGAAGCGCGGGGCGTGCTCGCGCAGGGTTTTCTGTGCGAGGTCTTCGTCCACTGGCTTGCCGATGCGCGGATTGAAGAAGCGCGCGCGGAAGACGCCCATGCCGATCCGATAGGCGAATTCGGTGTCGGCGTATTCCTCCAGCCATGCGCAGCGGCCCGCCAGCCAGGGATCGTCCGGGATAAGAAGCGGCGCGGGATGGGCGCGATCCAGATAAAGCGCAATCGCGGAGGAATCGGCGAGCGTGGCGTTCCGCTCGCAATCCTTGAGCACCGGGATGCGCTTGAGCGGGCTGATCGCCTTGAACCAGTCCGGCGGATCGAACACGTTCACGGGCTCGAAATCGTACGCCACGTTCTTCAACGCCAGGACGACGCGCACTTTGCGCACGAACGGCGACGCCGCCGTGCCGTAGAGCACGTAGCGCGCGCTCATGCCTCGATCGGCTCTTTCACCCACGCGATCCCGCGGCGCAGCAGGTCATAGAAGACCGGCAGATTCCAGGCGCAGCGCTCCACCGCCGGGTAGTAGTCCGCAATGCCCGGCATGTCGTAGTGCCCGCGGCAATGGCCGAGCGTGAGATAGAGCACCGCGCCCTTGCCGATCGCGTGGGTGTAGAAGACCGGGTGGCGGGCGTGCGCCCATTCCTTTTCCACGAAACCGGGCGCTTCGCCGGCGAACTCGCAGTGCAGCATGACGTCCAGCTCGCCGTGGGTCTCCATCAGGTAGAGTTCGTCGTCGGTGTCGAACGGCGCCACGCCCTTGACCAGCTTGTGCTTGGGCTGGGTGACTTCCACGCGGAACGGCGCGATCGGGGGGTGGGCGATGAATTGGCTGCCGAGCGTCTCCATCAGAAGCGGCGCCCAGCGCGGGGAATCCACCAACAATTGTCCGTATCCGGCGCCTTCCGGCGAGAGGAAGCGGAGGATCGAATTGGTTCCGTGCAGGGCGTACCAGCGCTTGCCGCCTTCGACGAACGCCTTGAGCGCTTCCTGCGCCTCCAAGCTCGGCATCACGTCGCACGTGTAGGTGACGAGGAAATCCGCCGCCTGAATCGCGGCGACGTTCGAATAATCCTCGAACACGCGGACGCGGACGCGTTCATCCTCCGCCAGAAGCTTCAGAAGCTCCAAGCGCGCGAAATCGATGTCGTGATACTTGCCGCCGGCGATGAGCACGGCGTTGATACGCTTCTTCGCGGCCGCCTTCTCGGGCATACGCGCCTCCTCAATACTGGATGCGCTTGGTCAGCCCGCCGTCGATCACGATGTTCGCGCCGGTCATGAAGCGGCATGCCGGCGAGGCGACGAAGGCGATGGCGTTTGCGACCTCCTCGGCGTTGCCCATCCGCCCGGTCGGGATGTTCTTCAGCGTGCCTTCGTAGACCGCGGCCATGTTCTTCTTGATGTAGGCCCAGGGCCCGTCATCGACATAGATCGGACCCGGCGAAATCGTGTTCACGCGGACGCCTTTTGGGGCCAACGCCTGGCTCTGCGCCGCCGCGAACGCAATCACCGCCGCCTTCATCGCGTTATAGGCCTGCGCGCCGAAGAAATCCTCCAACGCGGCGGTCGATGAAATCGCGACGACCGATCCGGCTTTCGACTTCTCCAGATGCGGCAGCGCCGCCTCGATGCCGCGCGCAGTGGAGAGCAGATCGAGATTGAAAGTGTTCTTCCAGGTGTCCTCGTTGGCGGGGCCGCCGCCTGCCGAGGAAAAGCAAATGAAGATGTCGCAGCCGCCGAGTTCCTTGGCGGCGGAATCCACCCAGCCCTTGTAGGCGCCTGCGTCGGCGATATCGACGGCGCCGCCGATCGCCTTCTTGGCGCCGGCCGCTTTGAGATCCGCGACGACCTTATCGACGCCCTCCTGCCCCCGCGCACAGATCGCAACGTCGCAACCTTCCGCTGCGAGCGCCTTCGCCGTCGCCCGCCCGATCCCGCGGCTGGCGCCGGCCAGCACCGCCTTCATGCCCTTCAAACCGAGATCCATACCGCGCGCCTCCGCTTGGGCCGGAATAAAACCGGCTAGATTGTTTTTTCTCGGCGCGACTATAGCATCGGGCGACGATGGCGCCAGGGTGGTACAGGCGCACGGCGGACGGAATCTGCGCAACCGGCGCTTGGGAGGAAGGACATGGACCTGGAGCTCAGCGCCGAGGACGCCGCCTTTCGCGCGGAAGCCCGCGCGTTTCTGGCGGAGAAGCTGACGCCCGATATGCGCGCGGAGACAGCGCGCTCGGCCGGCGTCTTCTCCGACGGCCCGCTGGTGCGGCGCTGGCACGCGATCCTTTACGAGCAGGGGTGGATTGCGCCCTCCTGGCCGACGACGCATGGGGGCTGCGGCTGGGGCGTCGTTCGCCGCTACATCTGGGACAGCGAACTGGCGGCGGTGAATGCGCCGACGATCCCGGCGATGGGGCTGCAGATGTGCGGCCCGGTGATCATGCGGTTCGGCACGCCAGCGCAGAAGGACTTCTTCCTGCCACGGATCCTGTCGGGCGAGCATTATTGGTGCCAGGGCTATTCCGAACCGGGCTCGGGCTCGGATCTCGCATCGCTGCAGCTCAAGGCCGTGCGCGACGGCGACGATTACGTGCTCGACGGCACCAAGATCTGGACGACGCACGCGCATTTCGCGAACTGGATGTTCGTGCTCGCACGCACGCGCAGCGAGGGCAAACCGCAGGCGGGCATTTCGTTCCTGCTCGTGGATATGGCGACGCCGGGGCTTTCTGTGACGCCGATCATCTCCACGTCGGGCGATCATGAGGTCAATCAGGTCTTCTTCGACGGCGTGCGGGTTCCGGCTGCGAACCTGGTCGGCGCGGAGAACGACGGGTGGACGGTCGCCAAATATCTGCTCGAATTCGAGCGCGGCGGCGCGTATGCGGCGCGGCTCGAAGGCGCGCTCAGCAAGGTCCGGCGAACTGCCGTAGAGGAAGGCATGACCGACGATCCGGCGTTCATGCGCCGCCTCGCCGACCTCGACATCGACATCGCCGGCGTCGGGGCGACGGAACGGCGGATCATCTCGGCGCTCTCGGCGGGGGCCAATCCGGGCGCGGCCTCCTCAATGCTGAAGACGCGCGGCACCGAGACCATGCAGCGGATCACGGAGCTGGCGCTGGAGGCGGCCGGCGTCTACGCCGCGCCGGACTACGCCCCGGCGCGGCGCGCGCATACGAACTGGCGCCCCGGCCCGGACCACGCGGTTCCCGCTGCGGCGCGATACCTCAACGCGCGCGCGTCCACCATCTATGGCGGCTCAAGCGAAATTCAGCGTAACATACTCGCGAAGACATTGGGTTTGTGACGAATGAGCGAAGACATCACTTTGAGGGAGGCCGGGGCGCGCCGCAGCGCGCTGGAGCCCGCCGGCATGGCCAGCGAGGACGACGGCTGGCAGAAACGCAAGAGCGCGCAGACGCGCATTGCGATCCTGCAGGCGGCCGTTGAGTGCCTGGCGTCGTTCGGGTACGCGCGGACCACGACGCAGCTGATCGCGCAGCACGCGAACATCTCGCGCGGCGCGATGATGCACCATTACGCCACGAAGCAGGAGCTCATCGAGAGCGTCATCGACTACACGTTCTATCGCCGGCTTGAGAACCTCACCGAGCGCATCAGGACGTTGAGCGAACATGAGCGCATCGTGGAGCAGGCGGGCATCGAGCTGTTCTGGCAGACGCTGCTGACGCCGGAGTATCAGGCGTATCTGGAGCTTGCCGTCGCTTCTCGGACGGATGAGGAATTGCGCACGATCTTCACTCCGAAGGCCCGCCGCTTCGATGCTGTGTGGAGCGACGAGATCGCGGCGATCTTCCCGGAATGGGCGGACAAGCGCGACAAGCTGCGGCTCGCCGTCGATTTCTGCATTTCCGCGATGGAAGGATTGATGCTCAACCGCGACATCTGGGAGCCGCGCACGCGGCGCCAATCGGTTCGGCGCGTGGTGTCGCTCGCGATCCTGATGATCCGCGACGGCGACCTCGGCGACGCGGCGATGAAGGGCTAAGCCATCCGCCTACGGAGCGCTTCGACGACGGCGTCGGCGGCTTCGATCTGGGGAAGATGGCCGCTCTGCAGCGCAACCGTCTCCGCCGTATGGGGCAGCGCCGCTAGGTCGAGGCCGGTGACGATCTCGTCGTTCTCTGCGTAAATCACAAGCAAAGGCGCCCTCACCTCGCCCACGCGCGCGGCAAGGCGCGAGAACGCGTCGGTTTCCAGCATCGTGTGGCGCAAAGCCGCCAGCGCGTCCTCCACGCCGTCGATCCGCTTGTAGCGCGAGAGCTGCTCCACCAGCTCTTTCGTCGCGAGCGCTTTGTCTGCGAACAGCATCTCGGCCACCGGCTGCAGGTCTCGCGCCCGGCGGGCGGCGATGAAGCCGTCGATGTAGTCCGCGCTCACCTTGGTCCCCGGCAGGCCGGCGCTGGCGATAAGCGAGAGCGACGCGGCGCGGTCAGGCGCCTCAAGCGCGAGCGCGAGCGCCACGGCGCCGCCGAAGGAGTGGCCGACAAGGTGCGCGCGCTCGACGCCCAACGCGTCCAGCGCCGCGGCGATGGTCTTGGCCACGCCCGCGACGGTCGCATCGGGAATGGCCTTCTGCGACTGACCATGCCCGGGCAATTCGATGGCGTAGACGGCGCGCTCTTCGGCGAGCGGCCCCATCGTCAGCGTCCAATTCTCCAGATCGCCGCCGAAGCCGTGCAGGAGAACAGCCGGCGTTCCGCCCTTCTCGGCGCCCACCACGCCGACGCGCAACGTCGCGCCGCCAGCGTCGATCTCGCGGGTGTCGAGACCCGCGTCTCCGTCTTCGTCCGCGCCCGGCACGAAGGCGGCGTTGAAATCGGCGACGAAGGCGTCGATCGCGGAGTCGGCCACCGACGGCGCGGCCAGCACCGCCATCAGCGCGCCGACCGGCAGCGTATCGCCAGGTTGCGCCACGATCCGCCGCAAGACGCCCCCGGTCGGCGCCTCGAAGACGTTGGTGATCTTCGTGGTTTCGACGTCGACGAGTTCGTCGCCTTCGCGGATATCCTCGCCTTCCGCCTTCGCCCAAGAGACGATCGTGCCTTCCTGCATGGAAAGGCCCCACTTTGGCATTCGGATAGGTGTGATCGCGTCGGCGGACATCGGGGCTCCCAGGGCGCGCCTTGGCGCTGGCCGCCACAGGCCCTTGCGTGCTACAACCAAGTGCGTAAAAAAAACAAGCTGGAATGTTTTTTGTCCGTCGCCGGGCGCCGGCGACCAACAAGCGCCGCCCGCGGCCGTGGGAGCGCGCGCAGGGAGAGGGCCATGGACGGAGCGGGCGTAGTCGGCAAGGCGCGCAAGGGAAAAGAGCGCAGCAAGGGCCTGACCTACCAAGAGGTTCTCGACCTCGACACACGCGACGTGCCGGCCGTGCTGCGCGAGCAGAGCGTTCCCGACCTCGGCACGGCGCCGGTGGCGATCGCGCGCTACACTGACCCCGCGTTCTTTCGCGAAGAGGTCGAGAAGCTGTGGCTGCGCACGTGGCAATACGCCTGCCGCGAAGAGGAGATCCCCAATCCTGGCGATTATGTGCTCTACGACGTCGTCGGCAAATCGCTGCTGATTGTGCGGCAATCGGACGGCGGGGTGAAAGCCTTCGCCAATTCCTGCCTCCACCGCGGCCGCAAACTCGCCACCGCCGGCGGCTGCAAAGAGCGTTTCCGCTGCATGTATCACGGCTGGACCTGGAACAAGGACGGGTCGTTCGCGGAAAACCCGATGCCATGGGATTTTCCGCAGGCGCAGCCTGAAAAGCTCTCGCTGCCGGAAGCGAAGGTCGGCCTGTGGGGCGGCTTCGTGTTCATCAATTTCGATCAGGCGGCGGCGCCGCTGGAGAGCGTCCTCGATCCGCTGCCGCGCCATTTCGAACGCTGGCGGCTGGAGGATTGCTACAAGGCGGTCCACGTCGCGAAAATGATTCCGGCGAACTGGAAGGCCGTGAGCGAAGCGTTCATGGAATCGCACCACAGCCTCACCACGCATCCGCAGATCCTCCCCTATCTCGCGGACGAGAACTCGCAGTACGACATCCTCTCCGATCACGTGACGCGCCACATCTCGGCAAGCGGTGTGCCGAGCCCGTTCGTGGATCAGAAGAAAATCTCGCAGGACGACATCATCGCGGCGATGTTCTCGACGTCCGGGCGCACGACCGGCGCAGACGCTGCGACCATCAAGGTGCCCGAAGGCGCGACCGCGCGCGCCTACGCCGCCGACATCTTCCGCCAGACGATGAGCGCCGAGGACGGCCACGATTATTCGGACAAGTCCGACGCGGAGATGCTCGACGCGATCCTCTACAATGTCTTCCCCAATATGAGCTTCTGGGCGGGGTTTGCGCCCAATCTGGTCTATCGCTGGCGCCCGGTGGGGCTGTCGCACGAACAGACGCTGATGGAGGTGATCCGCCTGAAGCGCATCCCCAAGACCGGGCCGCGGCCGCGGCCGGCGCCGATGCATATGCTCTCCGAAACGGAAGGCTGGCGCGACGCGCCCGAGCTCGGGCCGCTGTGCGACATCTTCGAGCAGGACATGGCCAACCTTCCCTATGTGCAGGAGGGCCTTAACGCCTCGATGTCCGGCCTCGTGCATTTCGGACGCTATTCCGAGATGCGCATCCGCCAGCATCACATCATGCTCGATCGCTATCTCGCGCGGTGAAGCGGCATGGCGCGCGCTGAAGATGATCGCCTCGCCATTCGCGAGCTGCATGAAGCCTACGCCGATGCGGTCTTTCGCGCCGACGCCGACGCGTGGGGCGCGCTCTGGGCGCATGACGGGGCGTGGACCTTGATGGGACAGACCGTGCACGGCCGCGATGCGATCGTCGCGCTGTGGACGCAGGCGATGAGCGCATTCGAGGTCGCGGCGTTCTATGTCCAGCCCGGCGTCATCACGATCGACGGCGACTACGCGAGCGGCCGCTGCTGGACGCAGGAAGTGCTGAAAGCCAAGGGCGGCGGCGTGCGCCGCATCGCCGGCGGCTATGACGACGCCTTCGTGCGGCGCGACGGCATATGGCTGTTCGCGCGGCGCGCCTATCGCGTTCTCATCGATGAACCTGGGAGCGGCTCATGAGCATTCTTGTCTCCGGCGTCGTCGACGTCGATCCCGCCCGGCGCGACGCGGCGCTGGTGGCGGCAAAGCCGTTCATCGACGGCGCCCTCGCCCAACCGGGCTGTCTGCACTACGCCTGGACCGCCGATCTCACCGTGCCCGGCCGAATCTACGTGTTCGAAGAGTGGACGGACGAGGCCTCGTTCGCCGCGCATCTGGCCGGCCCGCAATATCGCGGCATGCTCGGGCATATGCAGGGCGTGGAGATTCGCAGCGCCGTCACGCGCAAGCATAGGGTTTCGCTGAGCGAGCCGGTCTATGACGAGACGGGCAAGCCGCGGGCGGATTTCTTCAGCGCGTGAGCGCTATTCCGCCGCGGCGAGCGCGCCGGCGCGGCGGACGCGGACAGGTATTGCGCTCATGATCGGGATCCCGGAATACGGGTCGAAGTCGCGGTCGTCGAACGAGAGCCGTCCGGTATTGCCGCCGTCCGTATGCGGATCGATCGTCTCGTCGGGATTGGCGCCCCAGGCGTGGGTGATGGAGACGCAACCGCGCCGCACATCCGGCGCCGCTTCCGCGACGCACTGGATCGTTGAGCGTGCGGATTCGACGTCGACGACATCGCCCTCGGCGATGCCGAGCGCGGCCATGTCCTCGGGGTTCATGTAGGCTGGATTGGTCGGCTGACGGCGGCGCAGCGCGGGCGCTTCATGCCAGTTCGAATTGTGTGCATCGTGCAGGCGCCGGCTGATCACGCGCAGCGGGTAATCGCCCGCGGCGGGCGGGGGCGCGGCGGCAATCTGGCGGAGTTCCTCCATCATCACGCCGGCGCCGATCTGCAGTTTTCCAGTCCAGCCGGGCGGCTTGGGCGCAACCGGCACGCCTTGGCGCTCGAACACGTGGCCGTTCGGATGCTTCAGCACTTCGTCGTACGGCACGGGCGAGCCGTTGAGCACGACACGCCAGATGTCGGTTTCACTCGGCTTGGCGTCCATATCGATGTCTGTCGAAAGCTCCGCCGCGCGCTTTGGATCGAACGTCGCGAAGCTCTTGACGCGCAGCTTGAGGCCAAGGCGCTGCGCCATCGCGTAGAACGTCTCCCACTCCTCCACCACGTCCGACCCCGGCGGCGGGGCGGCGAGCGGGGGCGTCGCCTGTGCGTATGGGATCGGATAACCCCAGCCGGCGCCGATCGTGCCGATGAATTCGCTGAGCGCGGTGTTTCCTTCCAGCTCCAGCGGCAGCTTCACCGCAATGTTGTAGTGCGCAAGACGGCCGGTCGCGGAGTGCCGCGGATCGAAGCAGACGAGCAAATCGAGCGCCTTCATCGCCTCATGGGTCTTGAGCTGATCGGGCCAGGCCAACATCGGATTGCCGCCGAGGCAGATGAGCGCCTTGATCTGCCCCTCGCCGGGCGTGAGAATTTCATCGGCCAGGCCAGCCGTCGGCAGGCCGGAGATACATTCGGTCAGGCCGCGCACGCGCAGCTTTTCGCCGAAGCCCCAGGCCGGCACGGGACCGGGCGAAGCCGCGATCGCCGGCGTCGGCTCGATCAGGACGCCGGGATTGCGGCGGATATCGCCTTCCTTGCGCCACCAGCCGCGAAGCGTCGTCAGGGAGCGGACGAAATATTCGACGAGATTGCCGCGTCCGCTCATGTTCGGGCCGGTGCCGGCGGATATCGCGCCGCGTTCCGCGCGGCCGAGCATGCGCGCGGCGGCGACGAGGTCTTCCGCCATCACATCGGCGCGTGCGGCGACCGCCTCCGGCGTGAACGGCGCCACCGCCGCGCGCAGCGCGTCGAAGCCATCGGCGTTTTCCGCGATGAAAGCGCGATCGATCAGGCCCTCCTCGATCCAGAGGCGCGCGAACCCTGCAAGCAACGCGGGGTCTTCACCCGGGCGCGCCTGGAGGTGGATGTCGGCGTGCTTAGCGCAATCGGTCTCACGCGGATCGATGACGACGAGCTTCATGCCGCGCTTCTTGGCTTCATGCAGGCGCCGCGCGGGATTGAAGCCCAGGCCGCCGTTCATCGACACGATCGGATTGGTGCCGACGAGCAGCAGCGCATCCCATTCATCGACATCCGGCACGCCGGCCATCCACGGCCCGTGCAGGCCGGTGGCGATCCCCTTGCCCGGCTGATCGATGGTCACGCTGGTGAACACCATCTTCGAGCCGATCGCCTGCATGAAGGCGAGCGCGAAGCCCTGGGCGCTGAAATTGTTGAAGCCGAACGTGCCGATATAGAGCGCGACGCTGCGCGGGCCGTATTCATCCACAAGCGCCTTGATCTTGTCGGCGATCTCCGCCGCGGCAGAGTCGCTGGCGATGGGCGCGTAGCTCCCGTCGCTTTGGCGCTTGAGCGAATGTGTGAGGCGGGACGGCAGATACGGCAGCGCCGCGATCTGGCGGCCCTTGATGCAGGAATAGCCGAAGAACGCGGGATTATCCTTGTCGCCATGCACCGCGACGGGCTGGCCGTCTTCGTAGTCGACGAGAAGCGCGCATTGCGCATGACATACGCGGCACACGATCGGCTTGCGCTCTCGCGTCATCAGCATCCTCCCTGCCGGCGCGTCGCCCGGCGCATTCATCAGCCGCGCGCGGCCATCGCCTTCATCACGGCGCCTTGGATCTCTTCGCGATTGGGATTGCGGCGCAGCGTCAGGCCGCCGTTCACCTGGAGATTCTGGCCGGTCATGAAACATTCGTCGCTCGCGAGCCATACGGCTGCTGCGGCGATGTCCTGCGACGTCCCAATCCGACCAAGCGGATAGGCGGACGTGAAGGCGTCAAACAATCCCGGCGTGGCTTTCGCCTGCGCGGTCATGGGCGTGTCGGTGAGGCCCGGCGAGATCGAATTGGCGCGGATGCCGCGATGGCCGAACTCGTTGGCCACGCAGCGGATCACATGGTCGATCCCCGCCTTCGTGCCCATGTAGGCGGCGTGATCATTGAGCTGGATGGTCGCCGTCGCGCTTGAGATCTGGATCAGCGATCCGCCGTCCTCCATCGCACCGAGCATCGCCTGGAGAAAATAGAACGGCCCGATGAATTGCAGGTCGCACATGCGCCGCAGCTCGTCTTCGGTGGTCTCCTGAAACGGTTTGACGAAGCCCCACCCCGTGGCGTTGACGCCGATATCGACGCGCCCGAGCTTTTCCTTCGCGGCGGCGACCAGCGCGAACATGTCGTCGCGGACGGTGATATCGCACAGCGCCCAGGCGGCGCCGATCTCATCGGCGATACGCTGCAATTCCTCGCTGTGGCGGCCTGCGACGCAGACCGTGGCGCCCTCCTCCGCGAAGCGCCGCGCGATCACCTGGCCCATGTTGTCGCGCCCAGCGGCGCCGAGCACGATCGCGCCTTTGCCAGAAAGCGCGCCCATCACGCGCGCCCGAGGATGGCGACGGCCGAGAGGCCGGGCGCGCCGTAGACTTGGCTGTAGGCCACGCGTGCGCCCTCCACTTGGCGGGCGCCCGCGGCGCCGCGTAACTGCACGACGTTTTCATACACCTGGCGCAAGCCCGAGGCCGCGACCGGCTCGCCGCAGGCGATGCAGCCGCCGTCGGTGTTGACCGGCAGCTTGCCGCCGATGCGCGTTTCTCCGTCGTGGATCATACGCTCCTGATCGCCATCGGCGCAGAAGCCGTTCTCAGCCATGTGCATCACTTCCGCGCCGCTTTCGGTGTCCTGAAGCTGGGCGACGTCGATGTCATCGGGACCGACGCCAGCCATGGCGAATGCGGCTTCCGCCGCGAGTGCGGTGGCGGAGCCGCCGCGTTCGATGCGGAGCGAGGGGGCGAACACTTCGAACGAGCCTTCCGGCCGGGTGCGAACGGCCGCACCCATGACGCGCACATCCGCGCGGCCCATCGCGCGCGCCTTCTTCTCCGACGCGAGCACCAGCGCGACGGCGCCTTCAGAGGGGCTGCAGAACATGTATTTCGTCAGCGGATCGTTCACCGTCTCGGCCTGGAGGATGGTCTCTGCATCCACGGGCTCGCGCCGCCAGGCGTGGGGCGCCTTGGCGCCATTCGAAAAAGCCTTCTCCGCCACCAACGCCAGCGTCCGCGGGCTGATGCCATGAAGCTGCATATAGCGCTGGATCTTCATGCCGAAGAATTGCGTCGTGAGCATGAGGCCGGTCTCGCCATACCAGGCCGGCAGGCCCCATTGCTCCGGGTTCGGATTGAATGCGCCGCGCGGGTGCTTATCGAAGCCAAGCGCGATCCCGATGTCGAACTCGCCGGACTTGATGGCCCAATAACCGGACAGCAAGGCGGAGCCGCCCGTGGCGCAGCCGTTGGCGACGTTGATGAATTGGACGCCCGTCAGCCCCAGGCGCGGCAAGAGGGAATCCGCATTGCCTGACGCCGAGGAACCGCCGAACGCGAACTGAACGTCATCCCAGGCGACGCCCGCGTCCTTCAGGGCTTCCCTTACGGCGACGACGCCCTGGTCGAGCCCGCTCATCGCGTCATGGCGGCCGAAGGCGTGGATTCCGGCGCCGACAATGTAGACATCGCTCATGACGCGCTCCTCAGGCTGGTTCGAATGCGTAGGTGTAGACGTCTTCGCCGTCACGCTGTGCGAACGTCTCGCGCGTCAGCTTCATCGCCATGCCGATCTTCAGTGCAGCGAAATTTTCGGTCTTGATCCGCGTCTCCACGATGATCTCGCCCGGCAGTTCGACATAGCCGACCGCGTAGGGCTTGAACGGCGAGGTGGCCCCGATGAAAGGCGGCTTAGGGGGGAAGCGCTGCACCGTGAACGACCAGAGCGTGCCTTCGCGCTTGAGCGGATGGGTCTTGAAGCGCGCCGCGAGCGGCCCGCGCGGCAGCGGGAAGACGATCTCCCCGGTCTCAGGATCGCGCCCGCCGATCAGGCATGGGCCGTCTGGACCATCCGTCAGGAGGTTCTCAGCGATCGCGACGGCCATGATCCCTCCCGCTTTCTAACCACGGCCGCTCTGAGCGATGAGATACGGCGGCCTTCCGTAAAAAAGACAGCTATGCTTTAAACCGTCAAGGTTGTCGGTTTTTGAGGCGGAGAATGCAGGGCATGGCGGGGGACGAGATCCGGTCTTTGGCGGACTTGGCGCGGGTGCAGGCGCGCCGCCAGGGCGATGCGGTCGCCTTCGAGTTCGAGGACCGGATCACCACGTTCGCCGCGCTCGACCGTCAATCGAACCAGATCGCCAATGCGCTTATCGCCGCCGGCCTCACGCCCGGCGACCGGGTGGCCTATATCGGCAAGAACACCGACCGCTATTTCGAGTTGCTGTGCGCGGTCGCCAAGGCGCGCGGCGTGCTCGCGCCGGTGAATTGGCGTCTCGCCAAGCCGGAGATCGCCTACATCGTGAATGATTGCCGCGCGAAATTTCTCGTCGTCGGCGCGGAATTCCTCGACCTGGCCAACGCGCTCCGGCCCGATCTGGCGAGCGTAACGACCTTCATTAGCGCGGAGGCGCCGCACCCGGACTTTATCGACTACGCCGCCTTCCGTGGCGCTCAGCCTACGGACGATCCCGGCGGAGAGCCCGGCTGGGAGGAGGTCGCGCTCCAGCTCTACACGTCCGGCACCACGGGGCATCCGAAAGGCGCGATGCTGCCCTCGCGCGGGTTCCTGGCGCTGCGGCGCACGCAGGAAGAGGCCAACACGCAATGGAACAAATGGACGTCCGACGACGTCTCGCTCGTGGCGATGCCGTGTTTCCACATTGGCGGGACTGGCTGGGGCGTCACCGGGCTTTATTACGGCGCCAAGGGCGTGATCATGCGTGAGTTCGATCCCTCGAAGGTGCTCGACTTCTTTGTGCGCTATGGGATCACCAAGCTCTTCATGGTCCCGGCGGCGATGCAGATCGTGCTCAACCAGCCGCACGCGCGCGAAGTGGATTATTCACGCCTGAAATATCTGCTCTACGGCGCATCGCCCATTCCGCTTGATCTCCTGCGCGAGGCGATGGCGGTGTTCAAATGCGGCTTCGTGCAGATGTATGGGATGACGGAAACCACCGGCACAATCTGTGCGCTGCCGCCGGAGGATCATGATCCCAATGGGGGGGAACGCATGCGTTCTGCCGGCAAGGCCCTGCCCGGCGTGGAGATCGCGATCCTCGATGAGGCGGGGAAAGCACTCCCGCCGCGCGCGGTCGGCGAGATCGCCACGCGTTCGGCAGCCAACATGACCGGCTATTGGAATCTCGCCGAGGCGACGGCGGCAACGATCGACGATCAAAACTGGCTCCGCACCGGCGACGCGGGCTACCTCGACGAAGACGGGTATCTCTACGTTCATGACCGAGTGAAGGACATGATCATTTCCGGCGGCGAGAACATCTATCCCGCGGAAGTGGAGAGCGCGATCTATGGTCATCCGGCGGTCGCCGATGTCGCGGTGATCGGCGTGCCGGACGAGAAATGGGGTGAGGCGGTGAAAGCGATGGTCGTGCTCAAGACGGGCGCGACAGCGACGCCTGCCGACGTTATCGGCTTCGCGCGCGAACGGATCGCGGGCTACAAATGCCCAAAGAGCGTTGACTTCATCGACGCGCTGCCGCGCAATCCGTCCGGCAAGATCCTGCGCCGGGAGTTGCGCGCGCCGTTCTGGCAGGGCCGCGCGCGGCAGGTGAACTAGAGTCAAGACAGCGAAAAGGGAGAGCAGCATGATCGGCGTCGTCGCGCGCATCAAAATCCAGGAGGGCAAAGCCGCCGAAGCCGAGACGGTCTTGAAAGAACTCGTCGCTGCAGTGAAAGCGAACGAGCCGGATGTCCCCGTCTATGATCTTTTCAAAGCGAAGGACGGCAGCGGCGACTTCATCATGCTTGAGATGTATCCCAACCAGGCCGTTCTGGACGCTCATCAGAAGACGGCGCATTTCCAGGCCGTCGGCGCCAAACTCATGCCCCTTCTCGCCGGCGCCCCGAAGCTCGAATTCCTCGACGGGGCATAGATCGCGCCGGCAGCGATCGTCTCTATCGGCGATAGCTGAGCGTGGCCCCAGCGTAGGTTGCCGACCTCCCGCCGGCGTCTTCGATCGCGGCGCGCGCTTCGAGATACGTGACGGCCGCGGAAAGCGACCAGCGGCCGCTGGGCCGCCAGGACGCTTCGGCAGCGTATAGGTTCGCAATGGGTCCCGCTGCGCGCCCCGCAGTGTTCGGGAGCGCGATGTAAGGAACAGCGTATACGGCGTCGGCGCCCTGGAGTTTCCAGAGCGCGCCAGCCGATACCGACGCGCTGAAGGCATCGATCGGCCGCCAGGCGGCGAACGCCTGCAGATCCCAGCTGTTGGCAGGCGCGAGCGTCGCCGCGGGCGAATAATAGGTGAAGCGCGGGTAGATGGCGCTGAAGGTTTGAAGATCAGGATCGCTCAGATCGCGATCGCCGGACACGGCATTGCCGCGCAATCCCACTTGCGTGACGCCGGCTCCGAACTCGAATCGGCGACTCGCCTCGAACGCTGCGCCCCAAGCGGCGATGGCGCCCTGGTTGAAGCTGCCGAATTGATAGATAGCTTCATGGTTCCAGTCATACGGCCCAACGCCGCCGTAGAGACGTACGCCTATGGAATGGCGCTCCTCGACGCCGCTGGCCTGCGCCCAGCGGATGTTCTCATCGCGGCGACCAAAATAGTAGACATCCGCAGTGAACGGCGCGCCCTGCGGCGGCCGGCTCACGTAAAGCCCCCAGAACGCTTCGCTGTCGTCGCTCTCATCGTCGAAAGCGTCGAACGAAAGCTCGACCGGCTTAACCGCGAACGCGCTCACGCGCCAGCGATCGGACTCGGCAAACACCGATAGCCCGTCGAAGGTGCGTGCGGCGTTGGGCGCTTCACGCGATGCGTTGAGCCGGCTTTCGCCCTGCGGGTTCAGTTGGCGGCCAAGACGCAGCTCGGTGCGCCAAGCGCCGCCCCCCTCCTCAAGACGCAAATACCCCTGCAGCACATCGCCGTAGTTCACATCGACCGGGCGCGGCCCGGGCGAACGGCCTTCCTCGTCAAAGGCGCCGATCTCCGCGAACAGGCCGACTCCGCTCCGGTGACGGAGATCGGCGCTGAAGGTCAACCGGTACTGAGTCGACGTGAAATCCTCCGCAGGCGATAAGCCGAACAGCGGTTCGCTATAGGCGTCTACGCGAAGCCTGGCGCCGGCGGCGAAATCTACCGCCCACGGATCCGCGTGCGCGCTCGCCGGAACAAACAAGGGCAGCGCCGACGCTGCAAGAGCCAGGGGCAAAAGGTGGGCGTGCGCTGTTCTCACTGGCCCGCGTATTCAGCGAAGAACGTTCGCATCTCCCGGGCAAGAAACTCCGGCGCTTCCTCGGGAAGCAGGTGGCCGGTGTTTTCGATCACGCCGCCCCGGACGTTGTTGGACACCATCGCCATCTGCTCGAATGTGGCAGGCACGCCGAACTGGCCGCCCCAAGCCATGATCGGCGGGGCGATGCCGGCGTCGCCGAGCGTGCGCAGTTGCCGCGCCGTCTCGAACGTAGCGCGATACCAACCGACGCTGCCGGCGACGCCGTTCTCGGCGCGGAGGCTATCGGCATAGATGCGGCGGTCGGCTTCGGTGACCGCGTCCGGATTGGGCGCATGCATCAGCGGCACGATCCAATCGACGAATTGCTGCTCCCTGCCGTCGATCAGAATCTCTGCAAGGCCGGGCGCGGTGTTGAACCCGAAGTGCCAGTATCCGCCGTGGGTCTCTTCGCGATAGACAGTGAACTCATCAAGATTGTACCCGACCAGCGGCTCGTCGAGGTACGTGAGCGTCAGGGTTCGTTGTGGATAGGTTCCAGCGAAGGCGAGCGCGACGAGCGCGCCCATGTCGTGGCCGACAATATGCGCGCGCTCCTCGCCGTAGTGATCGAGCAAGCCTGCTATATCGGCGGCGAGGTTGACGGCGTCATAGCCGCTCTCGGGCTTATCGCTGGCGCCGTAGCCGCGCATGTCCGGCACGATCACGAAATAGTCGCCCTGCAGCAGCGGCGCGAGTTTGCGCCACGTGTGCGAGGTCCCCATCCAGCCATGCATCATCACGACCGCGGGATCATCGGCCGAGCCGTAGGTTCGCACGTTGTAGGCGACGCCGTTGGTTTCGACGCGCTCGCCGATCGGCTGGGCGGCCGCCATTTGCGTCGCGCCGGCGCCAAGCGCAACGACGAAGATTAGAACAAGGGCTTGCAGGCGCATATTTACTTCCTCGACGATTAGCGCGGGCCCTGTACGGGCAGGTTGGCCATGATGTATTCGACGCCCCATTGCACGCCGCCGCCGTGCTGCAGTGTGATGGGGTAGAGGCCTTGGTATTCAGGCGCACTGTTGTCTGGGCACCATTCGGCCATGACCGAAAACCAGGTCATCGGCACTGCGCCGCGCTGGATCATACGCTCACACGCGCGCTGCTGGGCCTCGGGGCTGAGGCCGCCGGATGCGTCGGCGACGAAATAGACCTCGTAGCCGGCCTTCATCGCCGAGATCGCAGTTTGCGCGAGACACACCTCGGTCCAGAGCCCTGCCATCACGAGCTTCTTTCGGCCGGTGCGTTCGACAGCGGCGACGAAGTGCGGATCGGACCACGCGTTAGTATTGGTGCGATCGATCGGTTCAACGTCCGGAACTATATCGCGCAAGCCTGCGAACAGCGGATCCTTCAAGGGGCCGCCCTTGCCGTTGATGGTGGTCAAGATGGTGGGCACGCCCAGCGCTTTGGCCGATTTCGCCAGCGCTAGGACGTTATTGGTTAAAGCCTCTGGCGCGATCGAATTGATCGGGAACGCGACCCAGGGCTGGTGGTCGATGAGACAAAGCGCGCTCGCTTCGATCTTTAATTCGTTGATGGTGTGGTTCATCGTATCACTCCTTGCTTGGCGGCGTGCGATCCGCCTGCTCCGCCGAGGACGTCGGTGTTCTTGGGTGATCGGCAGTGATGCGTTCTTTCACGACAGCCGACGGCGGCGACGTAGCGGCCGCGTGGAGGATCAACCGTCGCAGGTGGCTGAGCATTTTTTCTCCGTTATCGGCGGCGGGATGGTGCGCCAGGGGTCGGCGCGTTCATGCAAAGAAGCGCCGCAGGATTTCGGCAAGCGCACCCGGGTTTTCATCGCCCAGCCAGTGGCCCGCTTTGGGCACAATTGCGCCGTGCACGTCGCGCGCGACAGGTTTGAATAATTGCTCGATGTAGGGCCCCCCGCTGGCTTCGCCGCCGATGGCGAGCAAGGGTATGTCGAGCGGCATCGCGGCCAAGGCTTTGTTGTCCTCGGCGTCCTTCCAGACCGCGGCGTAATATTCGATGCCGGCGCGGAGCGCGCCGGGGCGGGAAATCGCGCGCACATACGCCTCGAAGTGCTCGGTGCTCACCGCCTCGGCGTTGTGCGCGATGTGCCAGAAGAACCAGGAGAGCAATTCGCGCTCGCGGCCGCGAAACGCCATCTCAGCAACGTCCGGAACGGTGAAGAAGCCGAGGTGCCAGTTGGCGCCGTTATGCCAATCCGGCGTCGGCGCCATCATGCTTTCGTAGCCAAAGCCCGGCAGCCCGAACTCCATCACGGCGAGCTTCTTCACGCGGTTGCGAAACTGCGCCGCAAGCGAAAACGCGACGCCCGAGCCTAGGTCGTAGCCGGCGACGTACGTTTCCTTGACGCCGAGGTGATCGAGGACGCCGGCAATATCCTGCGCCATCGTCTTCTTGTCATAGCCGCCTCGCGGGATCGAAGAGCCCCCGGCGCCGCGCATATCCGGTACGATGACTTTGAAGCGGCTGGCGAGCGCCGGCGCCACGCTGTGCCACATCAGCCCGTGCTGCGGCCAACCATGCAGCAGCACCAATGGCGGGCCTTCCCCGGCGACGCGGACCAAGAGATTCACATCGCTCGAAAGCGGCACGCGGAAGGATTCGAAGTCGGTGAAGCTCATGACGGCGCGCCCATTGGCGGGGCCGACGCGAAGGCGGAGATCGTCATCGGCGCGATATCGGGAAAGAGGTTGTTGTGCAGGTTGTGCAGCGCGCCGCGGCCCGAGGCCATCGCGCGATGATATTGCAACCCCGCCCACCGCATCGGATTGTCCGGCGATTGCGCGTGCCGGCGGCTGATCTCAGCATCGAGGGCGGCGAGATCGCCAAGTTGGCGCACTGAGAACGCGGCGCCTTTGGCGGCGGTCAACGTCTCGGCGATTTGGCGGGGGCTTTTTCGGTCGCCCGCGATCCGGAACGGGCCGTCGAGTTCGTTCTTCGACGCGGCCGCCGCAGCCACGAAGCGCGCTGTGTCCGCTGTCGTGGTGAAGTCATAGACCTGGTCGGGATCGCCCCAGTGGGTGATTTCGCGCCGCGCCCAATCCACCAATCCAAAGAAATCCTGCGTCAACATCTCCATGAAGGCGCCATTGTAGGTATTCGTCTGTGCGATGCCGGCATCGGCGATCGCGGCCTGGGCCAGTTTGCGCCAGCCGAGGAAGAGATGCTCCTCGACACCCATGATCGTGAAGTCCACGGAGAAATCCGAGGGAAACATGCGCTTGGCGCCGGCGGCCTGAGCGGCGCGCGCGAGCGCGGCCTGCCCATCGATGATGACATCAGGGCCGCCCTGAACAGCGGAAATCACCGTTTCGACGCCGTCAACCGCGCGCTGCAAACCTGCCGCCGCGCTGATGTCGCCATCGATGATCGTCGGCGCGCGCGTCAGCCGTTTGCGAAGTTCGTCCGCTTTGGGGTGCGCCTCGCCGCCCCTCAGCAGCAGCCGGACGCTCAAACCCCGCGCGTCGAGTTCTGAAGCGATCTGGCGACCGAGCCAGCCCCCTCCGCCGACAAGCACTACAGGTTTTGTCACCGATCACTCGTGGTTCGAATTGCCGATCAGCGCGAGCCGGCTGGTAAAAGGGTCTTAGTAGAGGTTGCGCAAGTCGAACAAGTCGTGAAAAATGGGACGACAGTTCCAAATGTGAGACGCGATGCTCGACCTCAACCTGCTGCGCTCCTTCGTTGTGGTGGCCGAGCGCCGGCGGTTGTCGCAGGCGGCGCATGTTTTGGGGCTGCCAAAGTCCACCGTGAGCCGTCACGTCGCGAAGCTCGAGGAGCGCACGGGCAAGCTCTTCAACCGGCTGAACGACGGCTTCGACCTCACGCCCGTGGGTCAGCGCCTTTATGGCCAGACCAAGAACGCGATACACGAATTGTCGCGCGAACTCTTCGATCCAGGCGCGGCGGAGAGAGCCCAGACGTTGCGCATTCAGGCGCCGGCGAATTATGGCCGTGGGCTTCTCAACGGCGTCATCGCTCAATATTTGAAGAAGAACCCGTATTGCGCGATCGATATAACGCTGACGGATCGCTTCACGAGCCCTGATCTCACGGCCGTCGATCTTGGTGTATTTGTCGGCATCGCACCGGGCAAGGACGTCGAACATTGGCCGGCGGGCTTTGTCGAGGCGAAGCTCTACGCAGCGCCTAGTCTGTTCAGAAAAGCGCGGCGACCCAAGACGCCGGGGGACCTGAAGAATTGGCCGGTCGTCACCAATGATTGCGTTCCGGGCGAGCTCGGCCGCATTCGCCTCCACGGCGCACGCGAGAAGCGCGCGTTGCTGGGCCAGGTGAGATTATCCTCCGCGGAACCGGAAGTGTTGCTGACGGCAGCGATCGCCGGGATTGGAATCGCGCGGCTGCCGACGTTCTACGCGGATGCCGCTGTCGCTGCGGGGACGCTCGTGGCGGTGTTGCCCGATTACGCGATCGACCGGCACGCCGTGACCCTCGGCCGTTCGCGCCTGAACAAGAACGTTGCCGCGGCCGATTTCGCAGAATTTGCGGTTGCGACGTTGAGCCGGTGATCCACCCGGTGTCCGGGACTCGCTTGCTGTCCCTGTGGGGCCAAACCCAATCGGCGAGGCGTTCGGGGCGGCGGGCAAATCGAGGGCATTGCAAGTTTTGGGCGCCTCTGCCAAAATCTTGGCCCAGGGGAGGACATGCCTCGATCGGAAGAGCCGGCCGCGCCGTTTCCAAATGCGCCGCAGCGCCTCGCGGGCCTATCGGATGGGGATATCCCGCCTGCGGCGCGTGCGGCGCTGGAGGCTTGGTGGCCGCCGTTCAATTTGCACCGCGTGCTCGCGCACAATCCTCCAACGTTATCGGCGTGGATGGTGTTCGGCGCTCACATCCTCCGAAACAATACGCTCGACGTGCGTCTGCGCGAGCTGATCATCCTGCGCATCGCTTCGAACGCGCGCTCCACCTATGAATGGGGCCAGCACGCTGGATTGAGCCGCCGGCTCGGAATTCCCGACCAGGACATCAACCGCGTCATAGCCGGCCCGGACGCTCCCGGATGGACGCCGCTGGAACAGGCGGCGCTGCGCGGCGTCGATGAGATGATGTCGGGTTTCAGCGTGAGCGCGGCGACCTACGAGATCCTCGATCAGTCTTTCTCAACGCAGCAATGGATCGACTACGTCATGCTGGTGGGCGAGTTCATTCTGGTGGCGCTGACGCTGAACGTGTTTCAGATCGCGCGCGATCCTGGGCTCCCAGACATGCCCGAGCAGGCCTGACGCATGGCCGTGTTTCATAGCCGGATTGCGCCGGCGACCGCGCCTTGGCCCTCCTCGCGCGCGGCGGCCTACACCATCCTCGTGCTCACCGTTGCGAGCATGTTCTCCTACATCGACCGGATCATCCTCAGTCTGATGATCACGCCGATCCAGGCGACGTTCGACATCAGCGACACCCAGGTCGGATTGCTGCAGGGCGTCGCGTTCGGCCTTTTCTACACGCTGGCGGCGCTCCCGATCGGCCGGCTGGTGGATTTCTGGGACCGCCGGCTCATCATCGCCGTCGGCGCGGCGGTGTTCTCCAGCTTTACGATCATGAGCGGGCTCTCGCGCTCCTATGCGGAGCTCTTTCTCGCACGCGTGGGCGTCGGCGCCGGCGAAGCGACGCTGATGCCTGCCTCCTATTCCATTCTCGCGGACACCTATCCGAAGGACAAACTGGCGGGCGCGCTTGGCGTTTTTACGATGGGGGCGTTCGTCGGCATCGGCATGGCGTTCGTTTTTGGCGGCGCGATCGTGCATTGGGCGCTGACGACGGGGCCGATCGATCTGCCGTTCATCGGCGCGGTGGCGCCCTGGCAGACCGCGTTTCTTATCGTTGGCGCGCCGGGACTTCTTGTGGCGGTGTGGACGGCCACGCTGAGAGAACCGCTGCGCCGCGGGGTTGCGGCGGAGCAGGACGGCCGGCTGCGGGCGCCGCCGCTTTCGCTCGTCGGCGCTCATGTCTGGACCAATCGCGCGCTCTACCTGCCGATGTGTGCGGGCTATTGCATGATCACGCTCAATTCGTACGCCGGCACGAGTTGGACGGCTGAATTCTTCCGCCGGACTTATGATTGGAACACCGCGCAGATCGGGCTCTGGTACGGCCTGATCGGGGTCATGACAGCCAGTGTGCTGGGCGCGTTCGTCGGCGGTCGCGTGGCCGACTGGATCGGCAAACGCCACGCTGATGCGCCGTTGCGGGTGGCGTCCTTGGCGATGTTGTGCTCCTGGATTCCGTCGGCGTGCGCCACCTTGATGCCGACGCCGTGGCTCGCGCTCGGCGTGCTCGCGATCGCGCAATTCTTCACCACATTCCCCTTCCCTCTCGCCGCGGCGGCCATCCAGCTGGCGACGCCCAATCAATTGCGCGGCCAGATGTCTGCCCTCTACCTGTTCACGATCAATCTGTGCGGTCTGGGGCTTGGACCGGTGCTGGTGGGCCTCATGAACGACGCCGTGTTCCCGACGCCCGAGGGCGTGCGATATTCCTTGGCGCTGGTGAACGCGCTTACGGCGCCGGCGGCGGCGCTGCTCCTATGGTTGGCGCTGAAACCGTATCGCGCGTCGCGCGCACGTCACGAAGAAGCCTGAGGCGCGCGCACGCCAAGCTTCCGCACGCGCGCGTCACGAAGCGGCCGGGCCTGACACGCGAGGCGAACCGGCCCCTCCGCCTCAACTGCAGGCGCAAGGAGCGCCAGCGCCGCCGCTTCGAGCGGCGCGATCACCGACCATGCATCGTCCGGCGCCAACGCCTCGAACCAGCACGTGCGGCACTGCGCATGCCCCCCGCACACGCTGCGCCATGCAACCCCGCAGCGTCGTGCGGCTTCGAGCACCGTTTCGCCGGGCTCAACTTCGAGGGTCACCCCCGCCGGTTCAACATGGACGCAGATCGCGCTCAGCGTTCATCCTCAACGTATTCGGCAAGCACTCGGTGGAAGTGGCGGATACGGTTCTCCTGGTAGCGCGCCAACGTCGTGCGTTCACCGGCCATCGCCCGCAATCCGCTCTGCAGCGCCGCGAAATTGCCGACGTCCTGATCGAACACAGCGCCCAGTCCGCCGAGCTCCTTCGCGTCAGTCCAGGGCTGGTGTTCGGTCAATTCGGTTGTCGCGGCAGGCTTCGGCCGATCCGCACCGCGGGGAACTTGCGGCATCAGATAGACGTCCATCAGCGCCCGCTCCGGGTCTTCGCCCAGGGGGCGGAAACGGTACACAATCGGCGCCGCATGCCCCCACCACACAACAAGGTTGGGGAAGATCCAATATTGAATCGTGTCGATCGCCTCACTGTCGGTCAGTCTCGCGACATCAGGGCCCAGGGTTTTGCGCAAGTGCGCGCGCCGGCGCTCCGCCATTTCACGCCGCGGCGTGGAGCCTTCGGGAACGCGCAGGTTCGCGCCGCCCGGCTCGGAGGATTGCAGGATCTCATCGTCGCTGATCGCGCCCGCCGATGGCGACGCGATGCCGCGCGGCGAGATCATCCGGCTGTAGTGACGCTTGCCCTCCCACACGTCGTATTGGGTGTGAAAGTCGCCGATATAGGTCGCAGCCTGGGGATGAGTGTCGGTGACATGGAACGACTCGACGAAGGCTTCCAGCGCGACCTTCCAATTGCAGGGCAACGGCCGCGTTACGTGCGCGGCGGTGAAGCGCTCTTCCATCGGCCAGCGCGCAAAGATGGCGGGGATATCCTCCAGATACGCTTCAAGCGACGGCGCGGCTGGATCGAAACAAACGAAAACGAAGCCGCCCCAATGCCCCACGCGCGCCTGCGGCAGGGAGAAGGATTGAGCCTCTAGATGCGGGAAGTCCCACGGCGTCGGCGTTTCCTTCAACGCACCGTTCAAGCTCCAGGTGAAGCCGTGGAATGGACAGCGAAACGACGCCGCACGCCCGGGGCAATCGCGCAGCCTGCGCCCGCGGTGCAGACACACATTGCGGAGCGCGCGCACCGCGCCGTCTTCGCCGCGCACGATGATGTAGGATCGTGCGCCGATTTCGTAGAGGACGTGGTCGCCAGCATTGGGAATCTCGTCTTCGCGGCAGGCCATCTGCCAGACGCGCCCCCACATGCGCGCGATCTCGCGATCGAAGAACAGGCGCGAGACGTAATCCTCCGCCCGCACGCCGGCGACGCCGATATCGTGGAACGGCGCTTCTTCGAGCTGCCAGGGCGTCTCGACGCGCTCCTCTTTCAGAAGATCCTGCACCGTTGGCTTGGGCCGGCCAAGCGGATCAGGCGTGCGCGCCGAGCGCGAAGCGTCGTCAGCGGGCATGGTCAAGTCCTCCAGGTCACGGGACATCTCCAGCGGCCCAGGCGAGACCGCGGCGCAAGAGCGTGTAGTAGACAGGCAGCCGCCATGAACACCGCTGCTCCTCCGGCAAATAGGGCGCACGATGCGGCGCGTCATAATGCCCGCGGCAATGGCCAAGATTGAGGTAGAGCACGGCCCCGTCTCCGACATCGCGAAGATACATCACCGGACGCACGCGATCCTCCGGCCAATGTGATTCCACGAAGCCGGGCGCCTCGCCAACGAAATGCGCGCCGAGGAGCGTCTCGATGTCGTCAGCCTCGCGCCCCAGATAGAGCTCATCTTCGGTCTCGAAATCCGCAACGCCCGAGACCAGCGGATGATCGGGCTTCAGGTTGCGCACCATGAACGGCGCGATCGGCGGATGGGCGAGAAACTGACTCCCAAGCGTCCGCATCATCATCGGCGCCGCGTCGCGCGCGGCGACGCCATCGGCGCCCCAGGCGAGCAGAGCGTTGGTGGCGTGCAGCGCGAACCAGCGCCCGCCCCGCGCCACGAAGTCTGCGAGCGCGGCGTCGGCCTTCGCCGACGGCTCGACATTGCAGGCGTAGGTGAGAAGGAAGCGTGCGCGCTCCAGCGCCGCCAGGTCTTCGAAGTCGGCGCTGACCGTGCAGCGGATGTTCGGCCGCTCGCCGAGGAGTTTCAGCAGTTCAAGACGCGCAAAATCGAAATCGTGCGCCATGCCGCCGACGACCACGTGCGCATCCATGCGCGGCGGGGGCGCCGCGCTCATATCGTCAACCCGCCATCGACGCACATCAGCGCGCCGGTGATGAATCGCGCCTCATCGGAGACGAGGAACGCGACCATGGCGGCGATGTCATCACCCTCGCCGACGAACCCGATGGGGTGGCGCTCGACGATCCGCGCGCGCGCTGCCGCCGCATCGCCGGTTTGCCCGCGTAGACGCGAAACCATCGGCGTTTCGACGGATCCCGGGAGCACGGCGTTGCAGCGAATCTTATAGCCGCGGCGCCCGCAATAGGCGGCAGCCGCGCGCGTCAACGCATGCACGCCCGCCTTGCTGGCGGTGTAGGCCGCCATCTCGCCGACTGCACGAACGCCAGCGCCGGACCCGATATTGACAATGTTGCCGCCGCGCGAAGCCATGGCGCGCACGCCGGCGCGGCAGCCGAGAAATGCGCCGTCGAGATTGACGGCGAGCGTCTCGCGCCAGTGCGCGTATGAAAGCGACTCGAACGGCGCGGGCCCTTTGTTCACGCCTGCGTTGTTGACCAGGATGTCTAAACGGGCATGCGCGTCGAGCAACCGGTCCCAGCCCTCCTCTTGCGCCACATCAAGCAGCGCAAAGGCGCCGCCGAGCTCGCGTGCGAGCGCCTCGCCCTTGTCCCGCTGCACGTCTGCGACGACGATCTCTGCACCCTCGCGATGCAGCCGCTGTGCGATGGCCGCGCCGATGCCCTCAGCGCCGCCGGTCACCACAGCGATCCGCCCGGAGAGCGGGGGCGCGTTCAAAACTGCACGCGCTTGGTGAAGCCGCCATCGATCACCAGGTTCGCGCCGGTCACATAGCCGGCGATCGGACTGGCCAGAAACGCAGTGGCCGCCGCAACGTCTTCGGGGCCGCCCATGCGTCCGCCTGGAATCGACGCCAGCGTGCGCTCGTAGAAGTCCGGCATGTTCTTCTTGAGATACGCCCAGCCACCGTCTTCAGTCCAAATCGGCCCCGGCGACACGCAATTGACGCGTACACCTTTCGCCGCCAGCGCCTGCGAGAGGTTCTTTGCGTAGTTGATGACGCCCGCCTTGACCACGTTGTAGGGCTGGGGCGCGCTGAACGTCTCCAGCGCCGCGGTCGATGAAATCATCACGATCGCGCCGCCGCCGCGCCGTTCCAGGTGAGGAACGGCCGCGTCGATCAGATGGTAGGGCCCCAAGAGGTCGATCTCGAAATTGCGCCGCCACTGATCCTCCCCTGTGCGCCCGCCGCCGCCGGCGCTGACATTGGAGATCACAATGTCGGCCCCGCCTAACGCTGCAGCGGCCGCGTCCGTCCAGGCGCGCAACGCCGCGCCGTCCGCCACATCGACCGCAGCGGCGAAGGTGCGAACGCCGTGCGCCGCGGCGATTGCGTCCGCGGCGCTCTGCACAGCCTCAGGCGAGCGCGCGCAGAGCGCGACGTCGCAGCCCTCCTGTGCAAGCCGTTCCGCAATGGCGCGCCCGATCCCGCGCGTGGCGCCCGTCACCAGCGCCGCCTTGCCTTTCAATTGCAGGTCCATGCTCGGCCCTTTCTATTCCGTGCGACGCGAGAACCGGATCGGCAACGCGACAACGCCGCGATGCTGAACGCTCTGAACACGGCGCAAGTTCTCCGGCGCCGCATTCAGCACGATTGCATCGAGACGATCCAGGAGGCGGCGGAAACCGATCGCAAGCTCACGCCGCGCCAGCATGGCGCCGACGCAGAAGTGCGGCCCGCCGCCAAACGCCAAGTGTTGGGGCGCATTCGCGCGGGCGACGTCGATACGCGCCGCATCGGGAAACACGCGTTCATCGCGGTTGCCCGCGCCGTAGCGCAGATGCACGACCGCGCCAGCGGGGATCACGTGACCGCCGACGTGAACCGGGCACTTGGCGCGCCGGTAATGGCCCTGAACCGGACTTTCCGCACGCAGCACCTCTTCCACGAAGATGCGCATCGTCCGCGCATCGCCGCCGCGGACCCGATCCTGCAGCGCTTGATCCTGCGCCAGGATCAGCATGCCTGCGGTCAGCGTATTGGTCGTGGTTTCGTTGCCGGCGACCATCAATTGCACAAGGATCGAGATCAGCTCTGAATCTCGCAAGTGGCGGCCGTCCTCGTCGCGGACGTTCGCGAGCGCGCTCAAGAGCGTGTCGGCAGGCGCGGCGCGCCGCGCGGCCGCTTCGCCAAGCAGAAAGGCGATCGCGTCGCGCTGCAGGCGCGCGCTCTCCACCAGCGCCGAATCGTCGCCCATCAGGCCGAGAATCTGAATGAACGCGTCGGACCACGTCTTGACGAGCCCGATCCGCTCCCGGCCGAGGCCAAGCTGATCGGCGATGATCGTCAAGGGCAGCGGCGCGGAGAACGCTGAGACGAACTCGCATGCGCCCTCGTCGATGAACGACTCGATCAGAGAGTCGACGATCTCGGTGACGCCCGGCGCCATGGCGTCTACGCGTTCAGCGCTGAACACCATGTTCACCAGCGGGCGCAGACGCGTGTGCGTCGGCGGATCGGCGCCCACGAGCGTCGGCGTCGCCTGCACCGTTTCCGCTAGGATCGCTTTCGCAGCCTCCGGCATCCCCTCCGGCCGCAAGGACGGGCGATCGACTTCCGCGGAGAAACGGTCTTGATCGCGCAAGATCTCATGAATCTGATTGTATCCGGCGACGATCCAGACGCCTGTCTCCTCGTCGAGGCCCACACCGTCGCGGGCGTGCAGCCCGCTGTAGAGCCCCCAGGGCGCCTCGATCTGTTCGGGATCGCGCAGACGCACGCGCAGCGGCGCGGACGCGGCCCCTGCACCGGCGTCGGTTTCGGTTTCGGTTTCGGGGCGATTCATGCGCGCGGTCTCGTTGCTGCGACCCCGCCCGCCGCTGCGGGCCGCGTCTCCCGCGCGCGTCCGCTTGACGCCAAGACGCACGCATGGCGCCATGGCGACGACTGCGGCACATGCGAAGGGCAAAGATGAGCGCGCGCGGACGCACGCCGAAAACCGTCAAGGCGCCGCTGCCGGACCCCACAGAGGCAGGCGCGGGAGAATTGCGCAAGAGCGGCGCGACACGCCGGCGAATCATGAACGCCGCCGTTCATTGTCTCGCCAATTTTGGCTATGCGGGGACAACCGCGGTGACCGTCGCGGAGCACGCCGGGATGACCCGGTCGGCGATGCTCTACCACTTCCCGACGCGCATGGCGCTGGTCGAGGCGACGGTGCATTTCGTAATGCGCGAACGGATCGCCAAATTCGAAGCCATCGTCAGCCAAATGGATCATGGTCCCCATTGGCGATTCCAGGCCATCGACATCGCGTGGACGCAGAACCAGACGGACGATTACAAGGCCTATTGCGAGCTGGCGAATGCGGCCCGCACTGATCCGGACTTGGCGGCCGTCTTCGAACCCGCAATGGACGCCTACGACCGCGCGCGTCGTCAGACGGCAAGCCTCCTGTTCACACCTGCCGAGCAGGCAGCCGAAGGCTTCCATCTGCGCCGCGACATCACGCGCTTTCTCCTGGACGGGATCGCCGGACACGGTTGGTTCGCTGAGGACGGCCCGATCCGAGTGGCCGCGATGATCGAGTTTCTGAAGGCGCTGAGCGACGACAAAGGCGGCCGCACGCTCCTGCGGCAGGCTGCGGAGCGTGCGGCCGAGAGCGCGGCGCGGGCCCAGGCGGACAAGGTCGCCCGCCTGAAGCCCACTCGGGGAGGGTCGCCGCCGCGCAAGGAGAATGCCGGCGCTGCGGCGCGGCGCCGGCGCCAGTCTCAATAGCGCACCTGAACTTCCACACCGAACGTGCGCGGCGCAGCGACCGTCCCGAAATCCACGATCGAGTTTGTAAATGAGGAAACCTCCTGGTTTTCGGTGAGGTTCTCGCCGAACAGCGTGATGCGGACGCGATCGGAATCCGGCCCTGCGAACGCGTACGAGATGCTCGCGTCAACGAACGTTTGATCGGGAACCAGCCCGCGCGGATCGTTGAAGAATTCCGCGTACTGCTCGGAGACGTACCGCACCGTTGAGCGCGCCGAGATCATGCCCGGCCCCAGCGGGGCTTCGAACGCGGGCGTGAGCGACGCGGTGATCTCAGGCAAGCGGCGCAACGACAGCGGCGTGAAGTCCGCCGCCAGCAGCGTGCCCGCCGGCTGCGCTGGCGTCGAAACATATTGTCCCGATCCGAGGAAGGCGTCGTAGTCGGTGTATTCCCCGTCCATCAGACCCAGAGACGCATCGACGCGGAAATAATCGCTCAGGATCGCGGTGGCTTCGACCTCAAGGCCCATGATGCGCGCGCCCGATACGTTGCGCACAGTGGTAGAGGTGAACGTCGGCGGCGGCCCTGGCTGAATCGCCTCCTCCTGCTTGTCCTCGTAGTCATTGTAGAACACGGCGACGTTGAGACGGGCGCGGCGGTCGAACCAGTCCGACTTGAAGCCCACCTCATAGGCGTTGATGAATTCCGGATCGAATGGCGTCGTCACATCCGCCACGGTCCCGGCGCGCGCGCTGAAGCCGCCGGCGTTGTAGCCGCGGGTGTACGAGGCGTAGGCGAGGAAGTCCTCGCCCAGCCGCCAGTTGACGGCGACGCGCGGCGTGAACTCGAACCATTCTTCGCTCGCCCCGCCTTGCGACGTGATGGGCCGCCCCGGAAGGATGCCGTCCGTCACCTGGTAGGCGTTGGTGGCGGTCGGCGGCGCTCCCGCGAAGCGGGTGAACACTTCCTTTTCGTCCCAGGTGCCGCGTCCGCCCAGCGTCAGCGTCAGCGCGTCGGTCAGCGCCCAGTCCACCTGCGCGAACACTGCGGTCGTGGAGGCTTCGTGCTCGTCTTCGTCGCCGGACCCGTTGACGAAGCTTGCGCCAAGAACCGGCACAGGCGCGACCATCGCGGCGTCAAGCTTGATCGCCTGGCGCAGCGAATACTCGCTCTCGAAATGGTAGAAGCCAGCGACGAAGTTGAACGGCCCTTCGAAGTTGGACGCCAGCCGAACTTCGCCGCTCCACTGGCTGTAATCCTGCTCGCGCACGACGTTGAACACGGTGAGGTCCGTGCCGTCGAAATCGATATAGACCGCTTCCGAACTGTCGCGCCAACCGAACACGGCGGCGACATCAAGCCTGTCGGTTAGCGCCCACGCCGCGTTCAACGTCAAGGCGTCGAGTTCCGACTGCTGGAAGTGCGGATCGGTAATGCGGGAGAACGAGAAATCGTTCTGAAGGCAGCGCCCCCCGGCGATCGTGCAGAGCCTGTCGGGGCCGAATCCCACCACGACGGTCGCGGGCGTTGGGAACGTCGTCTGCGTGAGCAGCGGCGACAGCGGCGAAATCACCGCGATGCCGCGCGGGATGTACGGCGTCAGTTCGCTGTTATCCTCCGCATGGTCATAGATCAGGTCCATCTCGAACCCCGGCGCCGGCGTCCACAAAAGCCGCGCGCCGGCGCCCCAGCGATCTTTCGCGCCCGTGGCGCCGCCGGCGGGATTGTCCCACAATCCGCCGTCGGTCTGGCCGTATCCGCTCAGCTTGAGGGCGAGCACATCCTCCGCAAGCGAGAGATTGAGGATCGCCTGCGCGTCGAGCCGGTCGTCGCTGCCGACGATGACTTGCGAACGCACGCCGAACTCGCCGGTCGGGCGCGACCGGAAGGCGTTGATTGCGCCGCCAGTCGTGTTGCGGCCGAACAGCGTGCCCTGAGGGCCGCGCAGGATTTCGATCCGTTCAAGATCGAAGGAGTTCAGCATATTGAAGGCGGACGTGCCGAGATAAACGCCATCGACGAAGACGCCCACCGCGGGGTCGAAGCTTTTCTCGGGGTCTTGCGTGTTTACGCCGCGCAACGAAACCTGCGTCATGCTTGGACCGATCGACACCTCCGAGATAACGAGGTTCGGGACGACGCCGGTGAGGTCTCGAATGTCGCGTGCGTTCAGGTTTTCGATCGCGGCTTCATCGAAAGCGCTGACCGCAAGGGGGACGTCTTGGACCGCTTCCTCCCGCCGCTGCGCGGTGACGATGATCTCATCGACCGTGCGCTGATCGTAGCTCTCGGCCTCTTGCGCCGAAGCGCCGATGGGGCAGAGGCAGAGGGCGGTGACGGCGCTGACGCCGGCCAACGCGAAAGTTCCAGCGCTGGCGGCGAGCCGCCCGCGGCGCACGGCGCCGTTGTGATGCAATGACACGGTCGTCCTCCCGAGCGTTCCTCGCGCGCCGGCCCTGCCCGCTGCCGTACGCTTGAAACAGCGCACTTATTCTGCGCGGGACGGTGACTCGGTCGCCGCCATTTTTAGGCAGGTTTGCCCAAAACCGTCAAGGGCGCCCAAAACCTGCAGGGCTTGGCGATCGTCGCGGGGCGCGCTCGTCACGCTGTTCGGATGAGCTGGAGCCGCGGCGCTGAATTTGCGATGAAGCGCCCGCATGCATTGGATCGCCGTCCTCATCATCGCGGCATGGATGCTCACGGGCGGCGTCCTGCACCTTGTGGTTCCCGAGTTCTTCTTTCGCCTCGTTCCCGAGCCGCTGCAGAAACTTGCGGTCGTCTATCTATCGGGGGTCGCCGAACTTGCGATCGGCGCCGGCGTGCTCCTGCCGCGCATGCGCGCCTTCGCGGGGCTGTCTTTTGCGCTGTTGTGCGCGGCCTATCTGCCCCTGCATCTCTGGGACTTTTTCAGACCTGATCCGATCTTTGCGCCGCCCTACGCGGCCGGCGCCCGCTGCCTGATCCAGCTTATCCTGATCGCGCTGGGCCTCTCGCTGTGGCGTCGGCGCAAACGGCCGGCAAGCGCGTGAGTCCGGCTGGATCAGCGCCAGTCGGACGACTCCCACGTTTCCGCTTGTCAAGGTTCAGCGCCCCGCGTTCGAAGACAACCGTTCTCGCGACACCACACATGAGCGATCGGCGTCCGGTTCACATGACCTGATGATGACGGTTTGATGATGCGGGCGCCGGTAAGGCGAGCGCGTCGCGTTCACCTTTGCGCCGCCGGCGAGCGGCGTTGTGGCGGACGCCGCGATCGCGTAATGGATGCGCTTTCTCGCCGTCGCGCCTGGCGGTTGAGGCGGGACTTTGGTCCAGCAGATCCGGGCGCGCTGTCAGCGTGGACTCCCGGGGGCGAAGGCGCATGCACGACCAGGTCGGACGGACAGCGCCCGTTGCGGCGGATAGCGGCGGGCGCCCGAAAAGGATCGCCACGCTCGGCTGGCAAGGCGCGGAGAATGTCGGCAATGACGGCTGCCTGGAAGCCTTCGTCGCGTTTGTGCGCCGCGCGCTGCCCGATGCGCACATCACCGCCATCTGTGCGGGGCCCGCGCGTGTGCGCGCTGCACTCGGCATCGACGCCATCCCGATGCGCTGGGAGCCCCGCGCTCTGGCGCTGCGCGCGCTGAACAAGGCGCTGCTGAAGGCGCCGAGCCTCTTCTACAGCTGGAGCTATGCCGTGAAGCGCGCCGACGACTTCGACGTCATTCTCGTGTCCGGCTCCGGGCTCATCGACAATTACCGCACCACCGTTTTCGACCGGCCCGCCACGTTGCGGCGCTGGGCCTATGCGGCGAAACGCCGGGGCGTGAAGTTCGGGTTCGTCAGCGTCGGCGCCAACCCAATCCGCAGCTGGCTTTCACGCTCGGCGCTGCGCCCCGTGCCCGCCTTGACCGCGTACCGCTCCTACGGCGACGAAGGTTCGCGCGCCTACATGCACAGCCTCGGCGTAGACGAAAGCGAGACGCCCGTCTGTCCCGATCTCGCCTGGGCGTTGCCTGAGCCGCCGGCTGCGCGGGGAGACGACGGGCGCCTCACGGTGGGTGTCGGCGTGATGGCGCATTACGGCTGGAAGGGTATCCGCGCCGGCCGGCGCCTGCATGAGGCCTACGTGGCCAAGACCATCGACTTCGTCGACTGGCTGGCCGATCAGGGCTATCGCATCCAGCTGCTGGTCGGCGAGCGCGCCGATATGCGCGTCGTCAAGAAGATCGAGGAGCGCTCGCGCGCGGCCGGTACCGGCGCCCTCGCCTCCACACGCTGGACGCCCACGCTCTATCAGCTGATGGAGGAGATTCAGAAGTGCGACGTCGTCGTGGCGCAGGAGGAGGCGCTGCTGGCGACGCTGCTCGCGACGGCGGGAACGCACTCTTCGCCGCGCACGCGCGCTGAGGCTCGGGCGTGAGATCTGAGGGACGCCCGCGGCGGGCTTCCTTGGACTCTCGATACGTCGCTGCGCGCTCTCTTCGCGCAGTATGGATTTCTTCCGCTCGCCTTTCTCGCGCCCGACCTTGTCGAGGCTATTCTTGACGGACGTCAGCCGCCGCGCATCGCCGCTCGGTTGGGCCGACCAGCGCGCGCTCTTCTCGCAGTTTCGTTGAGACTGCGCGGGAGGCGCAGGGGCTCAAACCGCTCTCTGGCGACAAAACCCTTGGGTCGAAAATTGGGCCGGGAGAGAAAGGCGAGATTTGCGCCGAGATAGGCAGGCCGCGCCGCATTTTGTGCTCTCTCGCCCTCGGATTTAAGGCGCAAGCATACGGATTTTACGCGGATTTCCGAGACAGGGTCAGCGGCGCGATTTGCATACGCGACTGCATGGTGGTGCGCGCAGTCGCGAGCGAACCCGTATCTGCGGAAATTCCCCAAATCAGTGCGGTTGTGCAAACAACACGGTCAAAACCCGCCATCAGCCGGCCGATCTTCCGATAAATATGCCGATTTTCCGTACCTTAGCGATCAGCAGGCGCCAAAAAACAACACGCTGAAAACACGGTCAAAACAGGTGCGAAACACGCTCTCAAGAGGTCCCAAGAACGCAGGCTTCACGGACCGAGCACACGCCCTTCAGGCGCGATCAGGCGCCGCATACCGCAAATACCCGCCCGCCTCCGCGTACGCTTGCGCGCCGCGCCCAATACGTTACCCTAAAGAGGGCTGATTAACGGTTTTCGATGTCGGACACGCGCAGTTTTGGCCGCGGCCAGATGGAATGGGCGCTCTGGCGCGCCATTCTCGGGACGAAGTGGAACAACCAACCAGTGCCGCCGATCTTTCTAACCCGGATCAAGCGGCTCCTGGAGATCGACCGCGATCCCGCGCTCATCAGCGGCGTCGAGAAGCCGCCCAAGGCGGCGTATGCCCTTGCCCCTCCGCCTGATGCGAGCGGCGAGTCGAGCTACACGCTCGCCGACGCCGTGAGCCTTGCCATCGCGCTCGACCTTTTGGACGCCGGCTTCAAGCAGCGCGAGATTGTCTTCCGGATGCGCTATTTGCGCCCCGACCTCGATAAGCGCCTGACGGCGATCCTGGCCCGGCGATCGCCAAGCCGGACGCCGACTAAGGGCGACACGCGCAGCTTCATCGTGCTGGGGCAGGTCGAGATGAGCGAACTTTATCCCGGCCTTGCCAAGCGAAACGCCAATTATCCGATCCTGCTTGAACCCGTATTTTGCGACGGGCTCGACGCGCTTTCGCGCTATCTGGCGACGCTTATGCCGTTGCAGCGCCGTGTGGCGGCGCTCATCGAGATCGCTGGGATCGCGCATGCGGTCGCCGCCGCGCTCGACCAGGCCCCGGTGATCCGCCGCGGCCGCCCCAAAAACTGAGCTCAAGGGCTAGGCGCTCGCCGACGCGCATCCTATATTTGACCCTTATTAGGGTTGTTTATGTCGATGGCCTCCACCCGAACCTGGACCCGCTTGGTCGAACCTCGGCCGATTGCTGCGCTCAAGCCTTACAAGCGCAACGCGCGAACGCACTCCAAGCGGCAGGTCAAGAAGATCGCGGCGTCTCTCGAAGCGTTTGGCTTCGTCAATCCGGTGCTGATCGACGAGGAGGGCTGCATCCTCGCCGGCCACGGCCGCGTCGCGGCGGCGAAACTGCTGGGCTGGACCGAAGTCCCCACCCTGCTGATCTCGCATCTGAGCCCGGCGCAAAAGCGCGCTTACGTTCTGGCCGATAACCGTCTCGCCGAGGATGCCGGGTGGGACAAGGAGATGCTGGTCATCGAGCTGCAAGGCCTGCTCGATGAAGGCTTTTCGCTCGAGACGACAGGGTTTGAACTCGCCGAGATCGACTCGCTCTTCGATGAGGCAAACGACAAGAAGGCGCCGGACCTGGACCGCGCCGACGAAACCCCGCCTCTGCCCGCTTCCGGCGCCTGCGTCAGCCGGCGGAGCGACCTGTGGCTGTTGGGCGATAACCGGCTCTATTGCGGCAATGCCTTGGAAGCGGCGTCCTACGCGGCGCTCATGGCGGGTGAAACCGCGGCGCTCGTGTTTACAGATCCTCCGTACAACGTCCCGATCGCCGGCCACGTCAGCGGCCTCGGCAAAGCGCAGCATCGTGATTTCGCGATGGCGGTTGGCGAGATGACGCCTGCGGAGTTTGAGGCTTTTCTCAAGACTGCCTTCGGCCACATGGCCGCGCATTCTAAGGACGGCGCGATTCATTTCGTCTGCATGGATTGGCGACACATGCGCGAAGCGCTCGCCGCCGGCGCCGCCATCTACAGCGAACTGAAGAATCTGATCATCTGGGCGAAGTCCAATGGCGGCATGGGCACTTTCTATCGATCGCGCCATGAGCTGATTTTCGCGTTCAAGCACGGCGCCGCCCCGCACACGAACAATTTCGAACTTGGGCAGACGGGGCGCCATCGGACAAATGTTTGGGACTATGCAGGCGTCAACGCCTTCGGCGCGGCGCGCGACGCAGAACTCGCCATGCACCACACGGTCAAGCCGGTCGCGCTGATCGCCGATGCGCTGAAGGATTGCTCCAAGCGCGGCGAGATCGTGCTCGATGCTTTCGGCGGATCCGGCTCGACCTTAATCGCGGCGGAGAAGACCGGGCGCCGCGCGCGGCTTCTCGAACTCGATCCCGCCTATTGCGACACGATTATCCGCCGTTGGCAAAATTTCACCGGCAAGCGCGCTCTGCTTGCCGGCGAAAACCGCGCGTTCGAAGACGTCGAAGAAGCGCGCACGTCATCAACCCCAAGCGAAGAAAGGAGCGCTCCGTGCGCCGCCCTCGAAAAGTAAAACGCGACAAGAACGGGCGCTGGCAGAAAGGCACGCGGTCGCCGAACCCCAAGGGCCGTCCGAGACGCAAGAAGTCGGCGCGCCCGTTCGATCCGACCGATATCCGCGATTTTATGAATCAGCAAGTCGCCATGAAGGACGGCGTTGTGAAAACGCGCAACGAATTGCTGCATCTCAAAATGTTCGAAGACGCGATGAAGGGCCGCGTAAGCAATCAGCGCTATCTGCAAAAGCGCTACGATGACGCGACTGCCGCGGTGGCGCAGATCGCTATGGAATATGCCGAGCTCGTCTCGAATTGGATCGTCAACAACAAGAAGCTCGCCGATCTGAGCTACAGGATCCCGGAAGACGTCGTTCGGCGCATGCGTCGATATCATGTGCTTCTGCACGGCGAGAATCCGGAGAAATACCCCGACCACATGACCCCGGATGTGTTCATCGAGACATTGACGATGCAGCACTGGCTCAAGAAAAAACGAAGTGAAGAATAGTTGACGGTCTAGCGCGGCGACGGCCTTTCGTCAGATTCACACCGTCTCCTGAGACGGCGCGCCAAGAATCACGGGGCCTCGCCTGTGTCAACGTCGTTCGGCAGGCGATCCATGTCGCCGTCGGTGATGATTTCACCTCTCACCTTCATGTCGCGAATGACGCTTTCGATCGCGCCACGAAGATCCGGCCCTGTGCGTCGAAATCCCAACAAGCGCGCCACGGCGATCGTCAGGTCGAGTTCATTGGCGGCGCCGCAATCCTGCAGCGTCCGTCTCGCCGCAGCGGCGATCTCGATCGGCGCCAGCATGTCGGCCTTGGCGATCGAACCGGTCTCGGCCGAGCGATCGCGGACGGGCGGCGCCGTCTTCTGATCGCCGGTGAGCCAGAAAACACCCTCGCGTACGAAAGCGCCGCCGGACGTCGCCTCGACGTGGCGAAGCGCTCCGATCGCGGCATCGAGAATTCGCCGCCCCGCGCGTTCCTTGCCGAACGCCGTCGCAAAACGTCGCGCAACCTCCTCCTGGTGAATGGGGCCCTCGCCGCTCACGATCTGGCGGACGAGAGCGGCGAGGACTTGCATCGGCGCTTCGTGGGGTTCTCCCGAAGTTGGCGCCCGGACGGCTACAACCTGATAGTGCGGCGCACGAAGCGCAGGTTCGACGGACCACTCCTCCGCTGCATCTCCGCTGGAGACGCTGACGTTGTCCGTCAGAGGCGACTCTGCATGTCCAGTGTTCGCTGCGCTCTGGTTTGAATCGAGATTTTCGTCCTTCGCTTCCTCCAAACGCGCTTTCAAGCGCGCCATTTCATCGGCGCGCCGATAAAACCAATCCGTGCTCCAGATGCGATGGAACCGCCATCCTAGATGTTCGAGCACCTGCTGGCGCAGCCGATCCCGCTCTCGCGCCCACAAGGCGCTGTGATAAGTCGCGCCATCGCACTCGACGGCGAGCACATATTTTCCGGGCAGGTCGGGGTGGCGCACGCCGAGGTCGATCCGAAACCCGGCCGATCCGACTTGGTGATCCACGTCATAGCCGAGCGCGCGGATGGCGTCGGCGACCATTTCTTCAAAGGGAGAATCCGCCGGCGCTCCGGTGGGCCTCTTCTCGTCAAGCATGCCTGACTGTGCGAAGTCTAGGAAGCGCTTGAGCACTCTCACGCCCTCGCTTTTGCTCCGCTCGACGGAGATTTCGCCCGGATCGAAAGAGGCGAACACCTCGCAGCGCTGCTTCGCTCGCGTGAAGAGCACGTTCAGCCGGCGGGCGCCGCCGTCCGCGTTTACCGGGCCAAAATTCATCGATGAAAGCGGCTGGCCCGGCAGCATCGGGCCGTACCCAACACTGACAAAGATCACATCGCGCTCATCGCCCTGGACGTTCTCGAGATTCTTGACGAAGAAATCCTCGGCGTCGCCTTCTCGCAAGAAGGCGTCCAGCGCCTGGTCCGATCGTCTTGCGAATTCGAGAAGTTCGCCAGTGAGATCTCTTTGGGTCATCGAGAACGTCACGACGCCCAGCGACAGATGCGGCGTGCGGCTGGCGTGATCTGCAACTGCCGCCACGACGGCTTCCGCCTCGATCCGGTTGCTCCTTTTGCCACCGCGGTCGTAAGCGCCTTGGACTCTCCGGAAAGACAGGCCGCAGGACGGATCGTGCTGTAGCGGCGAGGGCGGCATCACGAGCCGCGAGCCGTAGAACTCGTCGTTGGAGACGGCGATCAGAGACGGGTCGCGGGATCTATAATGCCATTCGAGCATCCGAGACGGAACACCGCGCGCCTCGCAGAGTGTGAGAATGCTCTCCAACTCGGTCACTTTTGCAGTCGTCGGCGTTGCCGCTTCATCGTCGTCATCTGGACCGTCATCAGCGACCATCCGATCAAAGAAGGACGTCGGCGGCAATTGTTTGCGATCGCCGACGACTACAACCTGTTTCGCGCGAGCGATGGCGCCAAGCGCATCTTCAGGCCGCACCTGGCTCGCTTCATCGATGATCAGCAGATCGAATGGAAGTCGGCCCGGCTTCAAAAACTGCGCCACCGACAGCGGGCTCATCATGAAAACCGGCTTGATCCGCTGCACAGCGTCGCCGGCTACGTCCAGAAGCTTGCGGATGGGCATATGGTTCCGCTGCTTGCCGAACTCGCCTCGAAGCGCTCCCATGGCGCCGACGGCGCCTTGGGGCAATTGCTGTAGGTGCTTGGCGCGCACGAGCGTCGCCGTCTCCTTGAGGCGCTTGCGCTCCAGGATCTGGAATTCTTCCACTAAGCCACGCCGTCTGCCCGGCGCATGCTCCGCCAGCTGAGGTCTTTCGCGAATGGCTCTGCGCCATATAGCCTCCGCGCGGCAGAGGCGCAGCTCTGTTTCGATGGGGCGCCCCTGATCGGCTCTCGACGCCAATTGGTCGGCGAGCGGGGCGGCGCCGTTTTCGCGCAGGCGAGCCTCGCATCGGCGAAACTCTACCCACTCGCCATACCGGTCCGCTTCCGCGATCAAAGCGTCAAGCCTGCGCGTGACGTGCCGAATTTCGGCGTCCTCAATGTCAGCGTCCCCAAACCAGCGCGCATCAAGACGCAACGCACGACCCAGCTTCTCAATTTGATGCAAGATCGCGTCGAGCGAGCTGATGGCGTGCAGCGCCTTTCGCACAACATCCGGCTTGGCGCACACTTGGGCGAACCGAACCGGATCGACTTTGACTCCGCGCGCCCCGATCCGCAGACGCCAATTCACAAGAGCGAGCAAGCCGGCGAAGTCGGTCTTCTCGCCGCGCCACGCCGCGCCAAGCTCCTGCTTCAAGACACTCTCGGCGTCAGTCAGATCACGCCGCAGCGCGCGGATCGCCAGCAGTGCGTCCGCGAGCGCCACGCGCTCCGCCGCCGTCTTGGGAAGAGCGCCGGCGAGCACCCCAGCAAGACTTGCCGAAGCGTTGCGATAGGCGCCGCGCATGCGCGCGAAGAACGACGCCGCACCGGCCGCCAGCGGCGTACGCAGTGGCCCTGGATCGATCGACCACGCAAGTTCCGAGAAAACGCCCGTGGCTGCGTCCCACGCCTCCCGCCATTGGGCGCCAGCATGAAGCCCGGCCTTGAGCTCTGGAAGTCGCTTCGATTGCAGTACTTCCACAAGCGTCTGCATCTCGCAGCCGGCCGGACATTCTGCGGCGCTCGTGAGAACTGCGCGCGCCGAAGCGCCGCCTCGAAACGACGCCTCGATCCTCAGACCAAGGAACGCGGCCACTTTGTCGAGATTTACGGTAAGAGATCGGCAATGCTGCGCGAGCGGCTTAAGACCTGAGGCTAGGCGCTGGAGGTCGAGCGGCTGTAGGTCAAGTCTTCCCACGCCCGCGAACGGATGGTCGCGGGGCGCGCCGTTCGCCTCGATCCATTTCGACATCCGCACCGCCGCTTCGACCATACGGTCGGCCTCGTCCGCATTCATATGATCGAGGCCGGCGATCTCCACATCCGGCGGCGGGGCGCCATGTTCGGTCAGCCGCGCTTGCGCGGCAAGGGCCTCAAAAGGCGTCACGCCCGTCTCGCCAACCGGCGTGTGCAGCAAGGCGGCGCACGCATTGAGATCGTCGCGCACCGCCTTGAGCTTGACGGGCTGCGGCGGCAGCTGAGGCAAAACTCGTCCCACGCTGAGCGTACGCGCCAGCTCGTCGAGAACAGACTTCTTGTTGGCGCTGCGCGAATGGAGTTCTATGCAGACGTCGCGCAAACCTGTTTCGACAAGGCGCTTGTGGACCACAGAGAGCGCAGCCATCTTCTCGGCCACGAACAGTACTTTCTTTCCGTCATGAACAGCGGCGGCAATGATGTTCGTGATCGTTTGCGATTTGCCGGGGCCCGGCGGTCCCTGAACGACAAGATTCCTGCCGGCGCGCACCTCTTCAATGACCTTTGTTTGCGAAGCGTCTGCATCCACGACCTGGATGAGACTGGCTGGTTCGAAGAGGTCGTCCAGATTGGCGTTGTCGTCAAAAAGCGGCCCCTCCGCCTCAAAGCCTCGATGAACCACGCCGTTGAGCAGCCCGTGCGCATCCAGGGCGCCCTCCGGCCAATCGGCTGGCTCAAGGTCTTTCAGCATGAGCATCTTGGCGAACGAGAAAAAGCCAAGCTGCATGCCGTCAGGATCGACGGCCCAGCGGGCCTCGCTGCCGATCGCCGCGCCGACATCTTCAAAATATTTCGACGGAACCAAGCTGTCGGGCACGTCGGGCAACGCAATCCCGAAATCCGTTTTGAGACGTTCCTGCAGCGATAGGTTCGTCAGGATGTCGTCTTCTCGAAACTCCAGGTCATGCTTTGACGTGCGCTTGTTCCGCTTGAGCGCCACAGGGATGAGAAGGAGCGGCGCGCTGCGCTCAACATTTGAACTCTCATTCTCGAACCACCTGAGAAACCCGAGCGCCAAGAAGAGAACGTTGACGCCTTGTTCCTGCTCCACCGCAAGCGCGTCGCGCGCGATTTTGCGCAAGCGCCTCTGCAAAGCCTGCGGCCCCAGCATGGTCTCCAGCGTTTGATCGACGAAACGCGCCGCGTCCGGCGGCTCCGCCAGCAGCGTTTCGGCGGCGCCGGGCGCGTCGGCGTCCTCCTCCGACTCTTTGCCGAACGCGGCAAAGCCCATAAGGCGGCGATCGCTTACGAGGATGCGATAGACATCATCCGAACGTTCATTGACGATATTGACGACATTGCCCCGCGCCACGCGCCGGTTCACATGGATGATTTCGAGTTCCGGTTTCAAGGAGCCTCGTCTGCGCGTCCTTGAGGAGGCGCCGCAAAAGATCGTTTCCGGAATGAGCAGTCTCGCCGTCTCGGAGCGGCATCGTTCGTTGGAGCTGCAAGCGAATCGTCCGCGTAGTGCTTACGCGCAAGATTGCGTTCTCAAGTCCTAAGAATTGGCGCCTTAGAAGCCAATCGTCGGCTCAGCGATGGGATCGCCGAGACTGTGCGTTACGCCTTGAACCCGAGCCAATGCTCGCCGACTTGGTTGGCGAAGCCTGCGCCTACGCAGCGCCTGCGACGCCGGCCCAGGAGAACTTGTCCTCCGTCGCCACGGCGGTGCTTTGCGTAAAGCGGGCGTCTACTGAACCGGCAGCAGCTCAGGTCTCGGTCGTTGCCGCTGCTGCCTACTCCGATCTCACGTTTGACAACGCCTGAGCGATAGCACTGCTGGGGGAGGGCTATTTTCTGCCTGAAGCCAAATCTGCCACCCGCCTTGCCACCGTGTCGGCCGCAAACTCCAAGCCAACACTAGCCTCAAACTTGGCGATGGTTGATACAGGTCCTGTTCCTCCCTTAGCCCCCAGGTCTCTCAACTCCGCAACAATAAGCGCGCCGTCCTCCAAATCTAAGCTAATCACGGCGGTGCCTTTCGCGAAAGCGGCCCAAGACCGCGCGCTGACTGACCGCAATACAACCGGCTCGGGATGATCCCCACGAAGATATGTCGGGCCTGGAGGATTACCCTTGCGCGCGCGCGCAAGCACAACACGCTTCACCGCCTCAAGGTCTCCAGCATCAAGAATTTCGACAGGTTCTACGTCAAGCCAGCCGGAATCGGTGGCGGCGACGACAGGGATGATCGCCTTGCCTTTCCGAACATAAACATGCGTAAGGAGAGCGAGGGTCATCGAACAGGCCGCACAACAACTTCGACGTTCCTTTCCGCCGCGCGGGCCACTGCGGCCTCAATCGCGCTGCTCTGCGCTCTAGTCATACGCTCAGGTACCGCTAGCTCCAGACGTCTGCTCAAAATCTCACCCTCACGTATCGTTACGCCGTCATGGCGCGCACCCCGAAAATTGGCAAGTCGTCTCACATGTCCGTCAATCGTATGCCCTAAACGATTTGCATTTTGATAAGTTCGCGCACGAAGGTCGATGGACTTGATACTAGTCGCTAGGCCCGAAGTGCGATCGAATCGATCGATGGTAGGGAATGCTCGAGGAAGATTGCTTCCTAGCGCTCTTTCGATTGCAAAACCGCGCGGTGCATTTCCAAGTCCCCAAACTGAGCGGCCCGCGACACCTACAATGATAACGTCTTCCGGTCCAGGCAAGAGCAGTGTGGCGCCCATTGCCGCGAAGCCCATGCCCACCGTTTCCATTCTGTGCAGCGGCGTGTCAGCGGCCGCCTCCTCACACATCAGCCCGGTTTTGGCGCAAGTCCACGCCGCTCCAGAAAGACCGGTCGGGTCACTCAAGTTGAGAGGATCATTTCGCACGTACGCGTAGAGGTTCAGATCATCCTCATACCCGACCGGATCGGCTTGCAGGAAGCGCCCGAGCGCTGGGTCGTAGACGCGCGCCTTGTAGTGGTAGAGCTGCAGTTCGGGGAGGGCGATCTGGCCGGTGTAGCGGAAGCGGGAACCGGTCCACGACGCGGGTTCGCCGTAGGGGCCGTAGGAATAGCGTGTGGTGTTTCCGCTCGCGTCGGTGTGCGCGATGATGCTGCCCAGGTGATCGGCGATCAGCCAGCGGCGGTCAGTGAGGCCCGCGCCCTCGTACCAGACGATCGGCTCGTCCACGCCCGCGCCGTGGACATAGCGCCGCGCCAACGTTCCGCCGACATATTCGCCGACCAGCGCATCGCTCTAGTTCCGCGGAGCGTACTTCAACACTTCCTGCAAGAGCCTCTCGTTGCGCCGCTGCCGGGCATAGTCAATCACCTCTGAGATCTCATCAATTGAAGACCTGTCGAAAACTCCGCTCTCTCCAAGAGCTCTCACGGCGTAAAGATGCCCACGCAAAACGGCGTTCTGAATTGGATTGGATTCATACCTGGGTATCCCGACCACATCCTCCATCGGAGAATGCGTCGCCGCGCCAGCCTCGATTAGCCGCAGCACAATGGTCTCAGGCGCTAAGAGCGACGCACGAGCCAACAGAGCGGCTCCATCTTGCGAAGCGAAATCAAAGCCGCGTTCTGACAAGAACGCTATGGTTTGTTCGTCGCCACGTGTCCAGCGTGTCGCCTCAACGGCTCGGTCCATCGCTGCTTCAATGTCCTCAACAACTAGTGGCATCCCGACGTTTTGGCCCAGGTAGTCAAGAACAACTTTCGTCTCATCACCGACTTGGAACGTTAGCTCAGTTGCGGACCCGTCTGTCACGCCGCTCCGATACTCATCCATCAACGAGAAGAAATCAGCCCTGCGAAACATCGCGATCAGAGCTTGTACTTTCTGCGATTCTATTTTGACGTCGACTTGTCCAGGAATGAGAGTGTAGTCGGCTCCGATGTAGGTTGCCGAGCCGTCGCCGAGAATTGTAATCTGATATTCCGGGCAATACCCCAAACACGGAGTTCGCCTCATCGTCATAGTGACGGTCGAGACATCGTCAATTTCAGGGAAGACGCCATATCGCTGCCGACGCTCTAGCGGAAGAACAAGCAATCGTTCACGCACCGTTGCGCGAACAATTCTTCCGTCCTCTATGAAAGGATGATACATCCAATCGTCGACCAGCAACCTAATTTGCTCTATGCAACGATCCGAAATAGAGGCGCCTGCACCTTCGAGCGCTGCCGAGCGAAAGCTCGCTAGTCCTTTCTCATTCACATCGACGGTAACGAGAACGTGTTCTCTACCGTCAATTAGAAGTTCATGCGACGGCTCTCGGCAACCCGTGGAGGATCGAATCTCTGTCAGTTCATGAATACGGTGGTCCCTGATTGTCGAAGAGTCAATTTGCACACTCTCGACGTTGCATGCAGTCGTAATCAATGCGGACGTGATAGCGATTAGGGTCTTTGCTTGATGCTTTGGCAAAGATTTGCCTCCGTCAGCAGCCATGTGGGAAGACAAAGCAGGCATAGCTGCCGGGATTGTCGAGCGCCCAGGGTGTGCCTCCCATTGCTTCGCGATTGGCGATAGCGCTTGGCCCCCCGAACTCCCAAGGTCGCGAAATCCCCAATCCCAGGACATGTAGTGGCTCGTGCACAATGGTCATGTCTCGACCCACGGTCGGGCCGATGTTGAAGTTTGAGTTGACAATGTTTGCTATGTCCCTTCCGACACGTTCGCTGAAGAAGGCCCGAGCGCCGGCCGGAACTTGAACGCGCGTCTCAGACCGCTCATTTGACACAGCCCGAAAGTCATACCGCCCTCCCGCGCTCGATCCTGGATCGGCGTAGAATTCCTGAAGGCGCCCCAAGTTTCAAGCGCAGCGCGTCGAGATAAGCTGAGAACGCAAGCGCCGCGTCGGCGTCTGGTATCTTGAACTCGCTGAGATTGGCGGTCCGTCGCCACGTCAGCAGCTTGATGGTGACCCCACGCCAGGACGCTGATCGTTGCGCAGCGATTAGCTTCACGATGCGATCGTGCTCATGGCCGAGGGCGTCGGCCCGCTCGAACAACGCGGACATTTGGTCCGGGTTATAATCGGCATGTCGTGCCTCAACGTGGGCCCAAGCGCGATCGAGCCGCCTCGCAACGCTCAAGAACCGGCTCCAAAGGTCCGCCAGCTCCCTGTCCTGGATTACCACTGCATCAATGCCGAACAGGAGCCCTGCGCCGCATTGAACGAGCGATCGGCGTGTCGTCATCGCTGATGCCTCATCTTTCTACGCCCGAACATTGTTAGGGTATACGAAAGACTTTGTCAACGAAAGCCGAATAATGTTAGGGGACCAGCACGAAGGATGGCGACATGGCGAAGCTCACCCCCGAGGCATGCCGAGCGGCCAGAGGATTGTTGAAGTGGGGCGTTCGTGATCTCGGTCGCGAAGCTGACATCAGCTTTGAAACGGTTGTGTCGTTTGAAGGGGGCCGACCGCTGCGGCCAGCAACGGAAGAGAAGATCGTTGCCGCGTTCGCGTCTTACGGCGTTGAGATCACAAATGGCGATGGCACCGGGGCGAGGTTGCTCAACAGCCGCCCGAAGCGGCGGAAGACGGCAAAGCGCGCAGGCTGATCAGCAACGCGGCCGGGCGGGCGCGCCCTATTCGCAGGGTGCGCGCAGTCCCTCGAACGCGAGAATTCTCGTTGTACCGCAAGGGATTTCGGCGCCTGACAAGGCGTTTTTATCTTGCCTTACACCCTGCTTCTTCTTTTTTGGTCAAGGTGCGCAATTTTAGAAGAGATCATCCAAGTTGATCTGCCCACGACAGACTCGTTGCACTTCCACGTCTCCCTGGGGTGATCGATGGATGACTTCGAGCAGGTTTCCCTCCCGCGAGAAAACGCTCGTGATCTCCGTTCCCGGTACAAGTTCATTGGTCGGTGACACAGCGCGTATCTGAAATCCGGACGCCCCGCGCTCGTAGTTGAATGCGATCCCCTCGATCTCCCAAGCCTGATCTGGCGGTTCCGCAGCAGCATCCTTTGGCACGGAAATTAGCAAGGGCGCTGTCATGCAGTAGTACTCCGTCGTTGAGCAGTAGGCGAACGACGACCGGAAATCGATCATTCCGTACTCTCGCTGACCCAAGTCCACGCCGACCTGCTCGTGAGCTCGATCCCCACTGCACAGCAGCGTGTCATACCCCTCCAACCTGGAAGCGGGAGCGCAGGCCATTAGGACGCAGGCGACGAGCAAGAATGCGCGCATCAACATCCCCCGGGGAAACCATATCCGGCCCAGCACCCACCATGGCCCAGTCCGAACTCAGACGTATAGCCACGTGCGATCGCATCAAGCTGGCGATGCTGGAGTTGCGATCTGACTGCATATCGCCCGTGCAGGGTTTCGTGAATCATCACGCGAGCTAGGTTCGTCGGCGATCCATAGAAATCTCCGGCGAAGAAGCCGCGTCCCGTGAAAACCATTCTGAATTGGCTCGATGTCAGGTCCGAACTGAAGGACAAGTCCACGCCATTGCCACGACTATCAGCCCCCCAAATCGGCGGAACAGCACCTACCATGGCGGGAGCCGCACCTCCTCCGCTGCCGACCGAAATGCCGGTCAGACGGCGCCAAGTGTCCTGAAGGCCGGCGTCGCCGCTGGCGCCTATCGCGGCCCCGACGAACTGTGAAGTCACCCGGACGGACGATTGCATGGCATCGGAACCCGTGCCGCCGACGGTCTTGCCCGCGCCAGAGATATCCGCGCCGTTGTTGTTCAGGATGAATCCCCTGAAGTCGTTTGCGAAGGCGCGTTCCTGGCTTGCACTCAGGTCATTATCACTTACGTCCCCATCGCCGTTCCCATCCACAGACACGCAGGACTGAATTCTGCTTCCTGTGCTGCTCGCGCAGACACGATCCATGCCCAGGGGGTCGCGAAACGTCAGCGGATCATTGCCGACGTAGCCGTAGAGATTCATCCCGGCGCCGTATCCCACGGGATCAGTTTGCAGGGACTGTCGGTCCTGACGCACATTTTCGTAAGCGTAGGCAAAATCTCTAGACGCGCCAATTCGATACGCGGCGCTCCGCCCTTGAGACGCCCTCCGATTCCGAAAAATTTCCGTTGAAGCGGTTTTGGAA
>WGOB01000027.1 GCA_016124255.1 Alphaproteobacteria bacterium
ATAGGTCCCGTCCTCGTTCTGGATCACGCCATGGACGGTGAGGTGGCGCGCCTGCGCATCGCTGAGATAATTGTTCTCGCTCTTCATCCGCGCCAGTGCGTCCTCGATCGTGGCGTAGCGCTTCGGCAGGCGCGCGGCGGCGGCGCGGCGCTCGTCAATCCACGCGCGCCACCTGTCTCGGAAGGGCGCCGCGTCCCGTTCCGCGATCAGCCGCGGCGAAGGGCCCAGCCCTTCGATGGCGACGATCTTCTTGACGTTCTCAGGATAAAGCCCGGAATAGCGCAGCGCGATGTTGCCGCCCAGCGAATGGGCGACGATCGACACCGGCGCCAGCTTCAATTGGTGCACCAGCTGCGCCAGGTCGTAGACATAGGCGAGCATCGAATAATCGCCGTCGGGAGACCATGCGCTGTCGCCGTGGCCGCGCAGATCGACGGCGATGACCCGCCAGTCGCGCCGGAACGCCTCCGCCGTCCAGTCCCAGGAACGGCAATGGTCGCGCCCGCCATGGACCAGCAAGAGCGGCGGCGCCTCCGGCGCGCCCCACTCGACATAGTGGAGCCGCAGGCGCTGCGAGATGAAGGTGTGCGAGGCGGGGCCGGCGATCATGGGCGCTCCTTAGCCGCTCGCCCCGCGCGCGGTCCAGAGCAGCTGCGCTTCTGCCGCCACGTGATGCGTGGACTTTCGCCAGCCCGGCGTTGAAGATCGCGGCCGCAATGCCGGAGATCGTCCTATGAGCGAAGCCTACATCATCGACGCCTGCCGCACGCCGCGCGGCATCGGCAAGGTCGGGAAAGGGGCGCTCTCGCACCTGCATCCCCAGCACCTGGGCGCGACCGTGCTGAGGGCGCTGAAGGACCGCAACGATCTCAACACCGCCGACGTCGACGACATCATCTGGGGAACCTCCACCCAGGTCGGCAAGCAAGGCGCCGATCTCGGCCGCATGTCGGCGCTGTTGGCCGGCTACGACATAAAGGCCAGCGGCGTGACGCTCGACCGCTTCTGCGGCTCCGGCATCTCCGTAGTGAACATGGCCGCCGCCTCGATCATGTCGGGCATGGAGGATCTGGTCATCGCCGGCGGCGCCGAGATGATGTCCTATACCGCGTCGCTGCCGCCATCGGGCATGATGATGGACCGCGACAACCCCATGCTTCGTGAGATGCATCCCCAATCGCATCAGGGCGTTTGCGGCGACGCGATCGCGGCCAAGGAGGGCATCTCGCGCCGCGCCACCGAGGAGCTCGGCGTGGAAAGCCAGAAGCGCGCCGCCGCCGCCATCGCGGACGGCCATTTCGAGAAGAGCCTCGTCGCCGTCTACAACGAAGACGGGACCCTCGCCCTCGACAAGGAGGAATTCCCCCGCCCCAACACCACCCTTGACGGCCTTGCCGGCCTCAAGCCCGCATTCGAGCAGATGATGGATATGCCGCTCGATGAGAAGGGCACGACGTTCCGTAAGCTGATCAATGCGCGGTATCCCGAGATCGACATCAAGGGCGTGCATCACGCCGGCACATCCTCCGGCGTCGTCGACGGCTCAGGCGCGGTGCTCCTCGCTTCGAAGACCTATGCCGAGAAGAACGGCCTCAAGCCCCGCGCGCGCGTCGTCGCCTTCGCCAATGTCGGCGATTGCCCGACGCTGATGCTGAACGCGCCCGTGCCGGCGGCGAAGAAAGTGTTGGCCAAGGCCGGCCTCACGCCGGACGACATCGACCTCTGGGAAATCAACGAGGCGTTCGCCGTGGTGGCGGAGAAATTCATCCGCGACCTCAAGCTCGATCGCGACAAGGTGAACGTGAACGGCGGCGCGATCGCGCTCGGTCACCCCATCGGCGCCACCGGATCCATCCTCATCGGCACGATCGTCGATGAACTGGAACGGCGCGATCTGAAGCGCGGCCTGGTCACGATGTGCGCCGCCGGCGGCATGGCGCCGGCCATCATCGTGGAGCGGGTCTGATCAGCGCGCGCCGCGCAGGCGTTCGCTGAACGCGCCCTGGCCTTCCAGCCAGATGCCGAAGAACGCGCGGCTGAAACCGGCGCTGTCCAGCGTGCAGCGTTCGCGGCCGTTGTGAAAAAACCGCGCCCGGCTCGGGCTCACGCTGACGCCGGTGATGCGGTCTCCGGCGTTCACGTCTGCAAAGCAGCGCACCAATTGTCCGCGCAGCCCATCAGCCTCCTCGACCCCGCGCCGGCGCATTTCATCGATCGTCCGGTCAGCCAACGCCGCCGCCGAGAACGCGCGACGATAGGTCAGCGTGAGCGCGAAGGGGCTCTCCCATGAGAAAGCGCCGCTCTCCGACCAGAGCGCTGCATCGAACACGTTCCACACCATGAACCTGTAGGGCGATTGCCCGACCAGCTGCGCCCCGGAAATGGCGCGTTCCACTTCCGCCGGGCGCGGATTAGCGTTCGCTGGCGCCGCCACGATCAGGCACGCCGCGATCAGGGCGAAGAATCCTCGAAGATGCGCGCGCATCAGCGCTCTCCCACTGATCACTGGGGTTCCCGCTAGTCTACGACCCGGCGCGCCCCGCGGATCAGCCTCCGTATGTCTCCTTAGGGGATCGGGCGGAATTTTTCCTCCTGGCGGCCCCGTTTAGCCTCCAGATCGAGAGGAGGCCGCCATGGGCCATGCAGCTGAAACGCAGGATTTGGCGCGCCCATGCCCGCGCAGGACGCCCGCCGATATCGCGCTCACCCGGGCTGGGCCTGCGCTCACCGCGCCATACGCCCGCGGCGAGGAGATATATGCGGAAGAAGCCCCGGCGGTGTTTCTGTATCGCGTTGTCTCCGGCGCGGTCCGCCTCACGCGCATCCTCAGCGACGGCCGCCGCCAAGTCGGCGCGTTCCTGCTTCCGGGCGATTGTTTTGGCCTTGAACCCGGCGCAGCGCACGGGTGCTCCGCCGAAGCCGTCGTCGACACCCGCGTGGCGCTGGTGCGGCGCGCGACGATCGAGGCCCGCGCCGCAGAAGACGCCGCGCTCGCATCGGCGATGTGGCGGCTGACGCAGAACGAACTCGCCCGCTTGCAGGATCATATGCTGTTGCTTGGCCGCAAGTCCGCCGTCCAGCGCGTTTCGGCGTTTCTGCTGGAGATGGCCGCTCGCGCCGCTCACGACGCGTGCATCGACTTACCGATGTCGCGCAGCGACATCGCAGACTATCTGGGGCTGACCATCGAGACCGTATCGCGCACGCTGTCCCAGCTGGAGCGGGACGGATACATCCGCATGCTCTCGACGCGTACGATCGTCTTGCGCGCGCCGCGTGCGCTGGCCCACATCGAGGCGTAACGTGAAGCACGCGCTGATTCTGGGCCACCCGAAAGCGCGCAGCTTCGCCGGCGCGGTCGCTGACGCGTATCGCGACGCGGCGCAGGCGGCCGGCGCCGCAGTGGTGCTCCGCGATCTCTATGACATCCAGTTCGATCCGCGCTTGGGTGCGCCCGAGGTCCCAGCGCCCCAGGGTTTCACGCCCGCGGCCGATGTCCTGCGCGAGCGGGAAATCATCGGCGATGCGGACGTATTCGCGTTCGTCTATCCGTTGTGGTTCAACGCGCCGCCCGCGATCGTCAGCGGCTACGTGCAGCGTGTCTTCGGCATGGGCTTCGGCTTTGGGCCGATCGCCGGGGGCGCCAACGCGCCTTTGCTCACGGGGTGCAGGCTTGCGACCTTCACGTCATCGGGCGCGCCGACGGAGTGGCTTGTGCGCGAGGGCGCCTGGGAGGCGCTTCAGCAGGTGTTCGATCGGCACTTTGCCGACGCCTGCGGCATGGTCGTCGCCGAGCATGTGCATTGCGGCGGGCTCTCCGCCGCCACGCGGGCCGACGTGATCGAGGCCTATCTTGCCCGCACGCGCGAAGCCGCGACGCGCCTCGCGCGCTGATCTCAGCTAAAGATCCGGCGCACCGCGCGCATCAGGTCATCTGATTGCAGCGGCTTCTCCACGATCGGCACGCCCGCCGCATCGGCGCGCGCCCGCACCGCGCCGCTGGGATTAGACGTGATGAGAATTGCCGGCCGCGCCGCTGCGCCGTCGCGCCGCATCATCTCCACCACGTCGAGGCCTGTCAGCGCCGGCAGCCGATGGTCGATGATCAGGCAGTCGAACGCCGGCGCCGGCGGGCGCGCCAGAAGCTCCAGCGGCGAGGCGAACGCAGCGACCCGGAAGCCCTCCAATTCCAGCGCGAACTGGAGGGCGTGCCGGACCGCCGCATCGTCATCGACAATCAGCAGCGTCCGAGAGGTGAAAGCCTGCGCCATCCCGCGGAGGATGCGCGCATGACCGGTGCGGCGCCTTGACCTGTCGCAAGGCGCTTATCGGTTCAGAGATCGGCGACGCCCGCCAGCATCGCCAGGCGCACGAGTTCCGACAGCGAGCCGGCATCCGTTTTGGCCATCAGGTTCGCACGGTAAACCTCGACAGTGCGCGGGCTGATGCCGAGCGCCGCCGCGATGACCTTGTTGGACTCGCCCCTGACGAGCCCGCGCAGCACGTCGCGTTCGCGGCCGGAGAGGCGCGCGATCCGCTGCGCCGCCTGGGCGCGGCGCGCCTCGCGCTCGCTGAGGTCGGCGTCCGCCGCCAGCGCGTTGGCGACTGCGGCAAGCAGCGCCGCCTCGCTGTAGGGCTTTTCCAGGAACTCGCCGGCGCCCGCCTTCATCGCCGCGACCGCGAGCGGCACATCGCCGTGTCCCGTCACGACGATGATCGGCAGCGGCGTGATCCCTTGGGCGCGGATGGCGTTGATGAGATCAAGGCCGGTCATGCCCGGCATGCGCATGTCGGTGATAATGCAGCCCGATCGCGCCGCCGCCGCGACCGCCAGGAAATCGGCCGCCGCGGGATAGAGGCGCACCGCGTGGCCGGCGGTCGAAAGCAGAAAGCCGAGCGACTCGCGCGCGGCCTCGTCATCATCGATGACATGGACGATCGGTCTGTCGGGCGCCGGATCAGACATGAGCCCGTCGCAACGTGAAACGGAAGACTGCGCCGGTGGGTGAATTGGCGTCCGCCCAGATGCGCCCGCCGTGGTTTTCCACGATCGTGCGGGAAATGGATAGCCCCACCCCCATGCCGTTCGGCTTGGCCGATACGAAAGGCTGAAACAGCTGCGCCGCCGCCTCGGCGCTGAGGCCGGGGCCGGTGTCGGCGACGCTCACGATCGTCATCCCGTCTTCGCCCGCCGTCGTTTCGATCGTCAACGCGCGCTGCGGCGACCCTTGCATCGCTTCGATCGCGTTGCGCGCAAGGTTGAGCAGCACCTGCTGAATCTGCACCTTGTCCGCCATCACCTGGTCGACGGCCGGATCCGCGCGCAGCCTGAAGCGGACATCCTTGACGCCCACAAGCGCCAGCGCCGCCGCCTCCTCGATCACCCGGCTGGCGCTCTCCACGCGGGTCTCCGCGTCGCGCCGGGCCACGAAATCGCGCAGGCGGCGGATGATGTCGCCTGCGCGCAGCGCCTGTGCGGCGGCCTTGTCCACCGCATCGAGCACCTTCGGCCGGTCCAGGCTCTCTTCGTGGAGGAGCTTGACCGAGCCTTTCAGATAATTGGAGATCGCCGAGAGCGGCTGGTTGAGCTCATGCGCGAGCGCCTGCGCCATTTCTCCAAGCGCCGTGAGCCGCGAGACATGCACAAGCTCGCTCTGCAGCTCCTGCAGGCGCGCCTCGGTTTCCTGGCGCTGCGTGAGATCGCGGATGAATCCGGTGAAGCTGCGAACGCCGTCGACGTGCATCTCGCCGACTGCGAGCTCGATGGGAAACGTCGAGCCGTCTTTGCGCTCCGCAGTGACGACGCGTCCGATGCCGATGATGCGCCGCTCGCCTGTCGTCATGTAGCGATGCATGAAGCCGTCGTGTCCGGCGCGGTAAGGCTCCGGCATCAGCATGCTGACATCGCGCCCGAGCACCTCCGGCGCCGTCCACCCGAACATCCGCTCCGCTGCCGCGCTGAAGGTTTGAACACGGCCGTCGGTGTCGATCTCGATCATCGCGTCGGGCGCGGCGTCGAAGATGGACTTCACCAGCGCTTCGCGGACGTCGAGCGCCTCGGTGCGCGGCCCGATTTCATGCTCGGCGCGGCGCAGCTGCTCGCCGAAACCCGCGATGACGAGGCCGATGGCGATGAACGCGAGCGCCTCGAAGAGTTCAAGCGCAGTGATCGGCGCGCGCTGAATCGCGAACAGGACCAGGAGGCTTGTCAGTGTGGCGAGCACGCCCCCGGCGAAACCCCGCAGCGCCGCCCCAGTCAGCACGGCGGGCACGAAGAGAAGCAGGCGCGCGTCTCCCGCGAGAGCCGGGTTCAGCGTTGTGAGCGCCGCCGCCGCGGCCAAGGCCGCGACGAGGCCGCTGGCGATCAGCGGCGACTGCGCCGCCCACCGCCAAAGCGCGCGCGCGCCGTCCCCGATCGTATGCGCGGGCTGACTCATCCGCGGAGCCATAGAGCAGCCGGCGTAATCCCGCCAAGAGCGGCGATTGCGCTGGGTCAAGTCGCGCGGCGCGCCGGGCGACTAGTCTTCCGCCCAAGGAGAACCGCCATGACTGTCCGCGACCTGCTTGTGCCCTACGTCGACGAGTCTCTCGACGAGCCCGCCCTGCGCGCCGTCGAGGCGATGGAGATCTTCGCCGACGCGCATGTCGCCGCGCTCGTGATCTCGGCCCTGCCGGCCCCGATCGCCGCCGCGGACGCCACGATGTCGGCGACCGCCATCGCGACGGTGATCAGCCAGGTGCGCGAAGAGGGGGCGCGGACCGCAGCGAAGCTGCGCGAGCGGGCCAGGGGGCGCATCGAAGTGCAGGCTGTCGAATCCTGGTCCCATGCGGCCGTGGACGCGGCCGTCGCCGCCGCCCGCCATGTCGATCTCACGATCATGGCGATCGCGCCGCGCAACCGCGAAACGGCCCTGCGCAACGACATTCTTGAAGGCGTACTGATCGAGTCGGGCCGCGCGGTCCTGGCTTTGCCCGCAGCGGCTGCGCCGCCGAAGACGTTTGCGCGCGTCCTGATCGCGTGGGACGCGACGCGCGAGGCTGTGCGCGCTGTCGCGCAAGCGGGCCCCTTCCTTGAGCGCGCCGAGGCGGTGAAGATCGTGACGGTGGACGCCCGTGCGACGCCGCGCGGCCTGGGCGATGCGCCGGGTGCGCAGCTGGCGACGCATCTGGCGCGTCACGGCTGCAACGTCGACATCCTCAATCTGGACGGACAGGGCCGCCCCGCCAGCGAGGCGATCTTGACGGCCGCGGTCGATCTTGACGCCGACCTCATCATCATGGGCGCCTTCCACCACGCGCGTCTGCAGCAGGCGCTTTTCGGCGGCGTTACAAGGACGTTGCTTGAAACCACGCGCGCGCCCTTGTTCCTTGCCCACTGAGAGTCCAAGAAAGGACGCCGATGAGCGCGCTGACTGCAATCACGATGCATCTTGCCCGCAACCCGAAGGCGGGCTTTCCCGAGGGCGACGCCCAGCGCGGCTATCGCATCGTTGCGCCTCTCGACGACGGCGCCCGGCTCGATGTCGTGCGATGGCGCGAAGCGAAGGCGAACTGCACCGTCAATCGTTTCTCGCCCGACGAATCCGAACGTGCCGACGGCTGGCTGAGCCATCGCGGGTCGCACTGGTATTTCCGCTATGACGAGGAGGAGGAGGGTCCCGACGAACCGCTCTTTCGGCTGGGCGACCACGTTCTGCGCGTCGGCGAATATGTGACGGTGACCGAGGCGGGCGAAGAGCCGCTTGTGTACCGCGTCACCGATACGACGCCGCTTTAATCGTGGTGAGCGGAGGCCAAGCCATGCGCGCAATTGTATCGATCGTATTGGGAGTTTGGCTTGCCGCGTGCGCGGGCGCGCGTGAGACGGCGCCGGCCGATCCCGCGCCCGCGCACGACCTCGTCGCGGCCGGACGCGCGATCGCGGAGACGCGCTGCATCGGCTGCCACGCCATCGGCGTGAGCGGCGAGAGCGCGCTCCCCGCCGCGCCCCCGCTGCGCACGCTGTCTGAACGCTACCCGGTGAGCGCGCTGGAAGAGGCGTTCGCCGAGGGCGTTTTGGTGGGCCATCCCGCCATGCCGGAATTTCGGATGACGCCGGACGAGATCGAAGCGCTCATCGCTTATCTCGAAACGATCCAGGAGCGCCGCGGCGGCTGAGGCGGCGCTTCAGCGCGGTTCGGTTAGCGGCGCGGGCACATTGATGATGTCGGCGATTTCTTTGGCGAACGCGGCGAACAGGAGCGAGGCGCCTGGATCGAACGCAGCCGCTGCGGCGCCTTCCGCTTCACGCACCCGCGCGCCCGCCTCCTCGATCTCCTCCGAGCAGGGGATTTCAATGCGGAACATCTTGAAGCCGGCGTCCTCAGCCTGCGATTCCGCGCGCATCTCGGCCAGCATGGCGGCGTGATGCTTCGTGTCCTTGACCATGTTGGCCGCCACCCACGGCGTCCGCTGGAGCTCCGACCCGCTATGGTTGGCCCACCACACCGAGCGGCAGAAGGCTTCAAGGCCCAGATTGGAGATGAAGTCCGGCACCGTCGGCACGATCACGACGTCGGACGCGCGCAGCGCCGCCTCCGTGAGGGCCGAGATTCCCGGCGCGGTGTCGAAGATGATGAGATCATATTTTTCCTTGAGCGCGCCGAGTTCCGAGACCAGCAGTTCGGCGACGACGTTCTCCACCTCCTTCAGACTCGCGCGGCGCTCGGAGAGGAAATACGTCATCTCCCGCTCGATCAGACGCAGTTCGGGACTGCATGGAATAACGGCCAGGTCCCCGCGCGCGCTGGCGCGCGCCAGGACGTGCGCATAATCGCTGAGCGAGCGTTTCTGGTTCAGCACCACAGCGTCTTCCAGGAACGCATCCATCGTGCGCCCGCTCTCGATCAGCTCGGTGAGCTTCTGGTCGCCGCAGAACCAGAACGATGCGTTCGCTTGCGCATCGAGGTCGATCACGAGGATGCGCATGGCCTTCGCCGCCGCGTTCTCGCCCGCAAAAGCATGGGCGAGGCCGACCGTGATCGTCGTCTTGCCGACCCCGCCCTTCATGTTGGCGATCGAGATGACTTTGCCTGGCATCGGCGGCGTCGGTCCGGAGATTGAAGCGGTCCTTCTTTGGCAGCGCGTCGCGCGCAAGTCTACGGAACTCGCGAGCAATGCGGCGGGCTTACACGCTGCTCTGCCGATTTGCGCCGCCCGCCATTGCCTCGATGCAATCCACACAAACGCGTGAGCTATTGCGCAGGCGCGCCGGTCTGCGCCGCCGAGGCCGGCGCAGGGGCCCATGGAAACCCGTGCTGCAAGACGACATACGCGCCGAGCGCCAGCATCGACGCCGCCGTCACGATGACGAACGACGCAACCCAAACGCGCAGCGTCCGCCGGCGCGGTGCAGGCGCGGGCGCGGCCTCGTCGCGGCGGCGACGGACATTCAGCACGCGCCGCGCACGATCGCTGGTGCGGGCGGCGTCGTCTTCAGTGTGCTTCTCCGGCATCGCCCTTGTTCCCGCGCATGCGCGCTGATCCGTCACAAACAGCGCCGCGCAGTGAAGATCAACATGGGAAGCCGCGCCATTGATGAAATGGCGTTCGTTTCAACGCGAAGAGCCGCCGCACCGAAAGGACACAGTGCGAAGAACATGGAACAACGCCGCCTTTCCGAGTGTACACAAACGCGTGTGCATGCCGGCTGTCGCGCCGCGTACATAGCGACAACCGGAGATCATTGGACTGGATCGTGAACAATCGGCGCCGACATGCGCGGCTCTCGCTGAGTATCCGTTGCGAGCGTTCAGATTTAATGTGTCCATTTCGCACATGCGCGTTGTACAATTTGCATCTCGCGTCCATTCGCACTACCAAGAGTGCGCAGTCTCGCGCCGCTGATCCGGTTCGCGGCGCTTTCTCATACTCAGAAGGAACTTCAGCGATGGCGAAAGCCCCACGCATGCACTACAAGCCCTGGACGTCGACCGAGATTAAGTCGCTGCGCAAACTTGCGAACCAGCGGCTCGGTCTCGACAAGATCGCCAAAGAGCTGAAGCGGACCACGTGGGCCGTTCGCAATCGCGCGTCGAGCGAAGGGATTTCCCTGCGCACTGAGCGTTAAGTCGCGCATCTGCACATGAAAGCCCCCGGCGTCCTGCGCCGGGGGCTTTTGTTGTGGATAAGTGCGTTCGGGCCTCAGCCCCGTATTGTTAGAGATGTTGTCTTGGGGCGCTAGAGATTGGAAGCGGTGAGGCTCGCGTTCGCCTGTCCCGCGATCTCGTAGAGCCGCGCCTGCTCCAACGCCCACTCAATGAACCGCCGCGCCGCCCGTGATCGCGCGCGCCCGGGCGGATGCACCACGTAGTACGCGAACTCGAGTTTTGTCCGCATCGAGAACGGCGCGATGAGGCGCCCTGAATCCAGATCCGCCTGCGCCAAGGTCCGCTTGGCCAGCACGACGCCGCGCCCGCTGGCCGCCGCTTCGATCGCCAGGCTCGATTGATTGAAGCGCGGCCCGCGCGAAGCGTCGATGTCGGACACGCCCGCCGCCTTCAGCCACATCGCCCAGTCGGGGCAGCTTTCGTCGTTCAGGCTGGAATCGTCGTGGATCAGCGTGAACTTGGCGATGTCCGCCGGCGTCGCGATCTCATCGGCGATCCGGTGCGAGCAAACCGGCGTCACTTCTTCATGCAGCAACAGCTTGGCTTCATGTCCAGGCCACTTGCCCCCGCCATAGCGGATGGCGAGATCGACGCCTTCCGCTTCGAAATTCGCCAATCCCATCGAGGCGTGAATCTGCACGTCGATGTCGGGGAAGCCGGCGTTGAAATCACCCAGGCGCGGCGCCAGCCATTTGGCGGCGAAGCTGGGCGCCACCGATACCGTCAGCCGCCCGCCGCGCTCCGGCCCGGTCAGCCGCCGCGCGCCCTCCTCCAGCCGGTCGAACCCCCCGCGCAGCAGCGGCCGCGCCGCCGCCGCCGCATCGCTCAGCACCAGCCCGCGCGACGTGCGCGACATCAGCGCCCGGCCCAGATATTCCTCCAGCGCCTTCACGCTTTGGCTCACCGCGCCGGGCGTCACGCCCAGTTCCTCAGCCGCGCCGGAGATGGAAAGGTGGCGTGCGACGGCCTCGAAGGCGCGTAAAGCATTGAGCGGCGGGAGGCGTCTGGCCATGATATGGAATTTAGAGCGACTAAACGCTAAGCGGTAGTAGGCGGCGGCAGACGGGCGAACTTTAAGCGATGCTAAACACCTGGGCAGACGTTTTCGCTCGTGGATAAGGACGCCGTGGCGGAAGGAGCATCCGGCTGATGAGCGGAATTGGAGGAGCTGAGACCATGGATGACGGCGCCGCGCCGCCCGCGCTGCCTGAACGCGTCGCCACCGCGCCCGCGGGGCAGGACTACACGACCGACGTGATCATCCTCGGCGCGGGGCCGGTGGGACTCTTCGCCGTCTTCGAACTCGGCCTCCTCGATCTCAAGGCGCACGTCGTCGATGTCCTCGACCGTCCCGGCGGCCAGTGCGCCGAGCTCTATCCCGAGAAGCCGATCTACGACATCCCGGGCTTGCCGATCGTCACCGGCCAGGAGCTCACCGATCGGCTCATGGAGCAGATCAAGCCGTTCCACCCGACGTTCCACTTCACCCAGATGGCCGAAGCGCTTGAGCGCCTGCCGGACGGCAAGTTCAAGCTCACCACCGAACTCGGCACGACGATCACCGCGCCCGTGCTTGTCATCGCCGCCGGGGGCGGTTCGTTCGTCCCGCGCAAGCCCAAGCTCGACAATCTGGAGAGCTACGAAGCCAAGAGCGTCTTCTACGCCGTGCGCAAGATGGAGCACTTCCGCGATCAGCGCATCGTCATCGCCGGCGGCGGCGACAGCGCGCTTGACTGGACGCTCGCGCTCGCGCCGCTCGCCAAGTCGCTCACGCTCGTGCATCGCCGGGACGATTTCCGCGCCGCCCCGCACTCCGTGGCGCAGATGCGCAAGCTCGTCGCCGAAGGCCGCGTCACGCTCGAAATCGCCGACATTAAGGAGTTGCACGGCGCCGACGGCCGGCTCGCCAGCCTGACGCTGGAGAATAAAGAGAGGGGTCGCTATGACATCGGCGCCGATCGCCTGCTCGCCTTCTATGGCCTGACCATGAAGCTTGGGCCCATCGCGGACTGGGGCCTGAACCTGGAGAAGAACCTCATCCCGGTCGACACCGAGAAGTTCGAAACGTCCGAGCCCGGCATCTTCGCCATCGGCGACATCAATTGGTATCCCGGCAAGCTGAAGCTCATCCTTTCGGGCTTCCACGAAGCCGCGCTGATGAGCCAGGCCGCCTTCAAGATCGCCCGCCCCGGCGAGCGCCTGGTGTTCCTCTACACGACCAGCTCAAGCGACCTGCAGAAGAAGCTCGGGGTGGCCTGAACCGCGGTTTGCGACGGCAGCCGCCTTCTGCGAGCATGAGGCGGCGCAGCGTCGGCGGGAGTGCAGCATGGACGTCGCGGTGATCTTGAAGCGGTTCGAGGCGCCCGATGAAGTGCGCGTCTTCGAAAAGGGTCGCTTCGAGCTTGTGACGCTGGGCGGCATGACGATCGGGCGCGCGACGTATCAGCCCGGCTGGCGATGGTCGACGCATGTGGGCGCCGCAACGGGCGCGACGCACTGCCATGTCGAGCATGTCGGCATGGTGATCTCGGGATGCGCGACCGCGGCCATGGCGAACGGCGAGGTCATCGAGATGCGCGCCGGCGATCTCTTCTACGTCCCGCCCGAGCCGCATGATTCTTGGGTTGTCGGCGACGAGCCCTATGTATCATTGCACTTCCTCGGCGCCGACCACTACGCCGAGACGGAGAAAGCATGATCCAACGATCCGTCCTCGACTCGATCGGCGATACGCCGCTCATCCGCCTCAAGCGTGCGAGCGAAATGACCGGCTGCGAGATCTACGGCAAAGCCGAATTCCTCAATCCAGGGCAGAGCGTGAAGGATCGCGCCGCGTTGGCGATCGTGAAGGACGCCGAGGCGAAGGGCGCGCTCAAGCCCGGCGGCGTGATCGTTGAGGGCACCGCCGGCAACACCGGCATCGGCCTCGCGCTTATCGGCGCGGCGAAGGGCTACAAGGTCATCGTCGTGATGCCGCGCACGCAGAGCCAGGAAAAGAAGGACGCCGTCATCGCGCTGGGCGCCGAACTTGTGGAAGTCGACGCCGTGCCGGCCAAGGACGACAACCATTATCCGAAAGTCGCGCGGCGCATCGCGGAAGAGAAAGCCGGAACCGAACCGAACGGCGCGATCTGGGCCAACCAGTTCGACAACATAGCCAACCGCCAGGGTCACATCGACACCACCGGCCCCGAAATCTGGCGCGACACCGACGGCAAAGTCGACGGCTTCATCTGCGCAGTCGGCTCCGGCGGCACGCTCGGCGGCGTCTCCATGGCGTTGAAGGCGCGCAATGCGAACGTACAGATCGCCATCGCCGACCCCGGCGGCGCGGCGCTCTACAATTGGTACAAGAACGGCGAACTGAAAGCCGAGGGGACCTCGATCACGGAGGGCATCGGGCAGGGCCGCGTGACCGCGAACCTCGAAGGCGTCGTCGTCGATCACGCCTACCGGATCGAGGATAAGGACTGGCTGCCGGTGCTTTATGATCTCGTGCAGCACGAGGGCCTGTGCGTCGGCGGCTCGTCCGCGCTCAATGTGCTCGGCGCGATCGAACTCGCCAAGACCCTGGGCCCCGGCAAGACCATCGTCACCATCCTCTGCGATTACGGCAACCGCTACATGAGCCGGCTCTTCAATCCCGACTTCCTGCGCGGCAAAGGTCTGCCCACCCCGCCCTGGTTGAGCTGAAGACGCTCCCCCCTCGGACGAAAGGGCGTGGACGGATGTACACTTTGAAGTAGCGTCGTCCCGCAGCGCCGCGCGCTGCGTTCAAGTGGGGGACGCCATGCCGATCGGCGACAGGACGATGAGCGCCCTGAATTGCAGGTTCTCACCCAAGAACATTGCAGACACGGCCGTCACCGAGGCGGATCGCTTCGCGCCAGGACAGGGCCTGCAGCTCGACTGGGTGATCGACGACAGCCGGTTCGTGCGCAAGTTCGTGCACGACTATTTCGAGCAGCTCCCCCCTGCAATGAAAGAGGCGATCCGCGCGACGCTCTATGCGGCCCTCACCGAGACGCCGCCCACGCCGGTGCTGTTCCAGTGGGAGGCGCGATACGATTGGGTGCTGCAGGTGCGCCAAACGCCCAATACGAAGTACACGCCCGGCATGATCAATCTCATCATCGGCGGCCGCTACGCGCCGGATGCGCACCCGATGGCCGATGAAATGGTCAAGACCCGTCAAGCCGGCGCCGGCGCGTCCAAGCGCGCGGTGACCAAGGCGGCCAAGCGTGGATCGAGGCCCGCCAAGAGAAGGCCGTCGCGGAAGTCCTGAAGGTCGTCCGTGCTGGCGTAGGGCATGAAGAACCCTCCAGCTAGGGCCGCCCCTTGCGCCTCGGGCGGCAGCGCCGCGCGCGCCTCGTCGATACGCCCCAGTCGCGCGAGGCTCGCGGCCTGCACCAAGGCGCCGCGCGCATAATTGAGGCCGAGCGCCTCCTTGGAGCGGGCGATGGCGGGCTCGTAGTCGCCGGCGTGATAATGGGCCAGCGCGAGCGCCAGCAGCATCAGCGCCACCTGCGGATCAAACGGACTGCGCTTGAGGCTGTGCGCGAGATGCGTGATCGCCTCGCGCGGGCGGCCCATGCACAAGAGCGCCTGTCCATAGCGGAATTGCCCGAACGCCAGGTTGGGGTTGAGCTGGAGCGAGCGCGCCGCCTCATCGAGCGCTTCCTGGTGCCGCCCGAGATAGAGCAGCACGCCGGCGAGGGCGAAATGGGCGATCGCGTCGCGCGGGTCGAGCCCGATCGCGGCGCGCGCGGCCGCCTCGGCCGCCTGCAGATCCGCGATCGGATCGGACGACCAGCCCTGGGTCACGAAGCCGTAGAGGATGCGCGCCAGCCCCGTATGCCCGAGCGCCATCTCGCGATCGCGTGCGATGGCCTCTTCGAACAGCGCCTTGGCGGCGTTCATGTCGGCGCGCGTGAGCTTGTTGAGGCGCCACATGCCGCGCTGGAAGCAGTCGAACGCGCTCAAGTCGCTTGCCGGCTTTCGCGCAGCGCGGGCGCCTTCGCTGTGGAGCATCGCCGGCTCGATGGCGGCCACGACATGTTCGGTGATCTCATCTTGCAAGACAAAGAGATCGCGCAGCGCGCGGTCGAAGCTCTCGGACCAGACATGCGCCCCGGTCGATGCGTCGATCAGCTGCGCCACAACGCGCACGCGCCCGTCGGCCTTGCGCACGCTGCCTTCGAGCACATAGCGGACGCCGAGCTCGGTCGCGATGCGCGTCACGTCGATCGCACGGCACTTGTAGGCAAAACTCGAATTGCGGGCGATGACGAAAAACCAGCGCCAGCGTGAGAGCGCGGTGATGATATCTTCGGTCACGCCGTCGGCGAAATATTCCTGGTCCGGGTCGCCGCTCATGTTGTCGAACGGCAGGACGGCGATCGAAGGTTTCTCGGGTAGTCCAGCGTGCGCGCGCCGCGCGTGTCCTTCCTGGATCAAGTGGAACGCGTGCACCGGGCGGGCGATGCCCTTGAGGTGTTGCGCACCGGCGTCCTCGAACGCAGCGTCGATGCGGCCTTGCGCGTCCTCCTGGACGCGCGCCGAGACGCACACGCCGCCCGGCGCTGCAAGGCCCTGCAGCCGGGCCGCCACGTTCACCACATCGCCGAACACGTCGCCTCCCTCCACCACGACGTCGCCGGCGTGCACGCCCATGCGGAACAGCATCCGCTCGGCTTCGGGCGCGCCTGCGGTGCGCGCGGCGATGCGGCGCTGGATTTCGATCGCGCACGTCAAGGCCGCCACGACGCTGGCGAACTCGATGAGCAGGCCGTCGCCCATGGTCTTGACGATGCGTCCGCCATGGGCGGCGACTTCGGGGCGAACGCTCTCATCGAGATGGGCCCGGAAGCGTGCAAGCGCGCCGGCTTCATCCTCGGCGATCAGGCGGCAATAGCCGGCGACATCCGCGGCGATGATCGCTGTGAGACGGCGCTCCAACCGCTCGCTGGCCACGTGGCGTCTCCATGGGCGGACGAGTAGACCGCGCGCCCCAGGCGTGTTCATATCTCAAATTCGTCATGGTGTCGCGGGCGCCGATGGTATGGCGCCAGGGGCTCACCCGCGCAGCAATCGCCCCAGCGCCAGGAGCGGCGCGCGCTGCTCCTCCGGAATGGTCGCGTCCGCCATCGGTCCGACATTGATCAGCAGGTTGCCGCCGTTCGTGGTCACGTCGCGATAGAGCGCGATGAGCCCGTCGCCAGTGAGGTAATCGTCCTTGCGCTCGTTCGCATTGTAGCCGAACGCAAGCCCGAGCCCGCGCGTCGATTCCCATTTCTGGTCGCCGAGCCCCGCGCCATCTGCATATTCCACGGTGCGGAAATCGCAGTGCGGCGGCGCCGGGGGATGCGGCGTCGGCGTGCCTGGCGGCGGGAAGCGCGCCTTGATCCCCTCATTGAACGCCTTGAGCATCGCGGGCTCCCGCAGGCTCTGAAAGAGCGCGGTCTCGCCCATCCAGCGATCGTTCACCACGCCGTCCGGCACGGCGGCGTAATAGTCCGCGAAGAGATCGGGAACGTCCTGCTTGTTCGGCCAGGCGATGTCGTTCCAGAGCACCGACGGCGCGCGTAGCGCGCGATCAGCTCGCGCACCTGCGCCGCCGCGTAGACGCGATAATCCTCGCCCGTCGGGACGCAGGCGAACATCTCGCCGAGGTTCGAGATCGGCGTATGGTGAAACGTCCAGTCCAGGCCGCCGGAATAATAGACGCCGAAGCGCATCCCGCGCGCCCGCACCGCCTCCGCCAACTCGCCCACGAAATCCCGCGCCGTGCGCCATCCCGGCCGATGCGCGTTCTCCACCGCGCTTGGCCACAGGCAATACCCGTCATGATGCTTGGTCACGAACACGACGTAGCCGGCGCCCGCCGCTGCGAAGAGATGGGCCCACACATCCGCATCGAACGCCGCCGCCGCCGCGTCGAAGGGCCCGCGGAAGTCTTGATAGTGCGCCCCCCCATACCGCGCGGCGTGATGCGCCTGTGTCTCGCTGCCCGCCACGCGCATCGCGTTCTGATACCATTCGGCATACGGCAGCCGCGCGAACGCATGGTCATAATCGCTGCGGAAGAGGTCGGTGACGCTCTCGCCCCGCGGCGCCCACGCCGGGATCGCCCACATCCCCCAATGGATGAAAATACCCAATTGCGGCCGCGCGTACCAATCCGGGCAGGCCCGGCCCGCAAATCGCTCAAACCCGCTCATCCGACCTCTCGATCCGGGGGCGATGGTCGCCGCCCGCCCGCGCCCCCGCAAGCGGCGCCTGCCCAGCTTTAGCTCCCCTAAGCCGCCCCTCACGAATTCGGGCGGGCGCCGCCGCCAGCCGCTCCCTAGCTTCTGGATCGAGGCGCCCGAGGTTCCATGCAGAGTTTCCCCGCTTTTTTTCCGCTGGAGGGCCGCCGCGTCGCGGTGATCGGCGAGGGCCCGATGGCCGACGCCAAGGCCCGCCTGTTCGAAGGCTCGCCGGCCTCGGTGGTGCGGCTGGAAGCGACGCCCCCGAGTCTCGCCGGCTTCGCGCTGGTCTTCGTTGCGCTGCCGGAAGACGCCGCCCGCGCGGAAGCTGTCGCGATCGCCAGGCGTGACGGCGTCCCGGTCAATGTCGTCGACGGCCCCGCGCTCTCGGATTTCTACACCCCCGCGATCGTCGATCGCGGCGAATTGGTCATCGGCGTTTCCACGTCTGGCGCCGCGCCGACGCTGGCGCGCGATCTGCGCGCGCGCATTGAGGCGATCGTCCCCGCCGCCTATGCGCAGCTTGCCGCGTTTGCGCGGCGTATCCGTGCGCGGGTGTTGGCGCGGCGCACAGACTTCGAAGGCCGTCGCCGCGCATGGGAGGCGATCCTGCGCGGCGCCGCCGGCGAACGCGCGCTGGCGGGCGATCAGGAAGCCGCCGAAGCGCTCGCGGCGCGCACGCTCGACGGCGAGACGGCGGCGGCGGGGGTGGTGCACCTGGTCGGCGCTGGCCCGGGCGATCCGGAACTGCTGACGCTCAAGGCGCTGCGCACGCTGCAGGACGCCGACATCGTCTTCCACGACAAGCTCGTCGATTCCCGCGTGCTCGACCTCATCCGCCGCGACGCCGAGCGCGTGTTCGTCGGCAAGGCGCGCGGAGACCACGCCGTCCCGCAGCGCGAGATCGAAGCGCGCATGATCGCCGAGGCGCGCAAAGGCCGTCGCGTCGTCCGCCTCAAGGGCGGCGATCCGTTCGTGTTCGGCCGCGGCGGCGAAGAATTGCAGGCGCTCCGCGCGGCGGGCGTGGAAGCCCATGTCGTGCCGGGGATCACCGCAGCGCTCGGCTGCGCGGCGGAAGCCGGCGTGCCTCTCACACACCGTGATCACGCGCAGGCGGTCACATTCGTCACCGGCCACGCCAAGGAGGGCGCCCCGGATCTTGATTGGCCCGCGCTCGCGAACGCAAAGCAGACAATCGTCGTCTATATGGGCGTCGATACTGCAGCCCACACGGCGCGCAGCCTGATCGCCGCCGGCCGCGACGCTGCGACGCCGGTGATGGTGATCGAAAGCGGCGCGACGCCGCATGTGAAGCGCGCCCGAGGCGTGCTCTCCGCGCTGCCCGCGCTGATCGCGGACGCCGGCATCCTCGGCCCCGCCATCTTGGTTATCGGCGACGTTGTCGCGCTCGCCGACGCATCCGCGGTTTCAGCGGAGCAGGCCGCATGAAAATGCTTACGGCGCACGATCTGAAAACCGGCGAAGTCGTTTATTGGTCCGCACGCGGAGAATGGACGCCGCGGCTCGCGGACTCCGCGCTCTTGGAAGACGCCGCCGCCGACGACGCGCTGAAGGCGGCGCAAGGCCGCGAGACGATCGTGGTGAACCCCTATCTCGTGCCCATGGACCAGCCGGCGACGCCCGTCGCCCGTGAGCGCGTCCGCGAACTCATCCGCGCGCGCGGCCCCACCACGCACCCCGCGTTCGCACGCCCTACCGGAGGCGCGTGATGCCGGAGGCGATCACGCTCTTCGGCAACCGCGAAAGCGGCAATTGCTGGAAAGGCAAATGGACCGCCGATCTGCTCGGCGTGCCCTGCGCCTGGGTCGAGATCGATATCTTCAAGGGTGAATCGCGCACGCCGGATTTCCTCGCGATGAACCCGGCGGGGCAGGCGCCGGTCGCGCGACTGGCCGACGGACGCACACTCGCGCAATCGAACGCGATCATGCTTTTTCTGGCTGAAGGGTCGCATCTCGTGCCGAGTGATCCGTTCGCGCGCGCGAAGATGTACGAGTGGCTGTTCTGGGAGCAGTACAATCATGAGCCGACAATCGCGGTGCGCCGCGCCGAGCTCAAATTCCGCGGCAAGACCGAGGAGACGGTCAATCCAGCGCTCCTGGAGAAAGGCGAAACCGCCCTCGCGCGCATGGAGCTTGCATTGAAGGAAACGTCGTATCTCGTCGGCGAGGCGCTCACGCTCGCAGACATCGCCTGCGTCGCCTACACGCGCGTCGCCCACGAAGGCGGGTTCGACCTTGCGAAGTTTCCTCACCTTCAGGCGTGGGTCGCGCGGGTCGAGCGCAATCTCGGCCTCGTTGCCGCGAGCGAGGCCGCCTGATGTATCGCTATGACGAGTTCGACGCCGCGATCGTGCGCGAGCGCATCGCGGAATTCCGCGAGCAGGTGGAGCGGCGCCTCAACGGCGAGATCACCGAAGACCAGTTCAAGCCGCTGCGCCTGATGAACGGCCTCTATCTGCAGCTCCACGCCTACATGTTGCGTGTTGCGATTCCGTACGGCACGCTGTCATCGCGCCAGCTCGCGCGTCTCGCCCGGATCGCCCGCGATTACGACAAGGGCTACGGCCATTTCACCACCCGCCAGAACATCCAGTACAATTGGGTGAAGCTGGTCGACGTGCCGCGCCTCCTGGAAGACCTCGCCGAGGTCGAGATGCACGCCATCCAGACCAGCGGCAATTGCATCCGCAACGTCACCGCAGATCATCTCGCCGCCGCGGCCCCCGACGAGGTCGACGATCCGCGCGTCTGGTCCGAAATTATCCGCCAATGGTCGACGTTCCATCCAGAATTCTCGTTCCTGCCGCGCAAGTTCAAGATCGCGGTCACGGCCGCTGAAACCGATCGCGCCGCCGTGCAGGTGCACGACATTGGCCTGCATTTGAAACACAACGCAGAGGGCGGCCCAGGCTTTACCGTGTATGTCGGCGGCGGGCAGGGACGCACGCCGTACGTTGCGCCCGCAATCAAGCACGATCTCGCGCCGGCCGATCTGCTCTCGTACCTGGAGGCGATCCTGCGCGTCTACAATCGCGCCGGCCGCCGCGACAATCTCTACAAATCGCGCATCAAGATCCTGGTCGCCGCGCTCGGCGCGGAAGAGTTCGCACGTCAGGTCGAAGAGGAATGGCGCGCCAGCGATCGCGCCCGCTTCGATCTTCCGGCCGAGGAAGCACAGCGCATCCGCGATTATTTCGCGTCGCCCTGCTTCCGCATGCTGAAAACCGCTGACGCCGCCTTCAACGAAGCCAAGGCGCGCGACGCCGCCTTTGCGCGCTGGGTCTCGACCAACGTCCATCCCCACCGCACTCCCGGCTATGCGAGCGTCACCATCTCGCTCAAGCCGATCGGCGGGATTCCGGGCGATGCAACCGCCGACCAGATGGACGCCGTCGCCGCGCTCGCCCGCCGCTATTCGTTCGATGAAATCCGCGTCTCCCACGAGCAGAACCTGATCCTGCCGCATGTGGAGAAGGGCGATCTCTACGATCTATGGCAGGCGCTGCGCGAGAACGACCTCGCGACGCCCAACGCCGGGCTCGTCTCAGACATCATCGCGTGCCCCGGCCTCGACTATTGCGACCTCGCCAACGCCCGCTCGATCCCGATCGCGCAGGCGATCTCCACACGCTTCGCCGATCTCGAGGCGCAGGCCGAGATCGGCGAACTGAAGCTCAAGATCTCCGGCTGCATCAACGCCTGCGGCCACCACCATGTCGGCCACATCGGCATCCTCGGCGTCGATAAGCACGGCGAGGAATTCTACCAGATCCTCCTCGGCGGCCGTGGCGACGAACGCGCCAAGCTCGGCAAGATCACCGGCAAAGGCCTGCCGGCCGAAGCCATCCCGGACGCGATCGAGCGGGTGGTGGCGCGCTATCTCGAATTGCGGCGCGATTCCAGCGAGCGCTTCATCGACGCCTATGAGCGCATCGGCCCAAAGCCGTTCGAAGAAGCGCTCTACGCCGACATCAAGGAGCGCGCGGCATGAGCATGCTCCTCACGCCCGCCGGCCCCGTCGCGCACGATCCGTGGCGCATCCTCGCCGATGACGAGCCGGCGCCCGGCGCCGGCGACGTCGCGGTGTCGTTCGCGCGCGTGCGGGACGATCCGACGCTGCTCCGGCGCGCCGGGCGCCTCGGCGTGACCATCGCCCCGGCCGACAGAGTGGAAGATATTGCGGACAAGCTCGGCGCCCTGGCGCTCATCGCTGTCGCTTTCCCCGCGTTCCGTGACGGCCGCGGCTATTCCACCGCGCGCCTCGTGCGCGAGCGCTACGGCTACAAGGGCGAACTGCGCGCCGTCGGCGATGTGCTCGAAGATCAACTCTTCTTCATGCTCCGCTGCGGCTTCCACAGCTTCGCCGTCACGGCGCCCGATCCCGAAGCGGCGATGGCGCGCGCGGTCCGCCGCTTCTCGCTCGCCTACCAAAGCGCGGGTGATGCCTTGATCCCGATCCATCAGCTCCGCGCGATGCGCCGCGCGCAGAGAACGGCCGCTGAATGAACCTCGCAAGAGCCTATCCCCAAGACGATGACGCCAATCTCGCGCGCGCCGCAGCCCTTGCGGCCGAGCTCGAAGGCGCCGCGCCCCACGCCGTTCTCCGCGTCGCGATCGAACGCGAGTTCGGCGACCGCGTCGCGCTCGTTTCTTCCTTCGGCGCCGAATCCGCAGCGCTCCTCCACATCGCCGCCGAGATCGATCGCGCCACGCCGGTCATCTTCATCGACACCGACAAGCACTTCGCCCAGACGCTGCAATATCGCGATGAGCTCGTCGATTTTCTGAAGCTCACCAATGTGCGTGTCGTCGCGCCGGATACGGACGAAGTCGCGGCGGAAGATCCCAAGGGCGATCTCTGGCGCGGCGATCCAGACGCCTGCTGCACGCTGCGCAAGGTGCGCCCGAACGAACGCGCGCTGGCGGGCTTCGCCGCCTGGATCACCGGCCGCAAACGCCACCACGGCGGCGTGCGCGCCCGGCTCCCTTTCGTGGAGCACGACGGGCGCCACTTCAAATTCAACCCCCTCGCGGCATGGACGCCGCGGGAAATCAATGCCTACGCCCGCGCCCACGGCCTGCCTCCGCACCCGCTGGTCGCGCAAGGTTTCCCCTCGATCGGCTGTTGGCCGTGCACCTCGCCGAGCGAGGGCACGGACGCGCGCGCCGGCCGCTGGGCGGGCTCCGGCAAGACCGAATGCGGCATTCACCGTCCGGCGCCCACGACTGCTCCTGGGCGGCGCATGGCCTTCTGAGCTGACTCAAGAGATTGTAGACTTTCGCGCTGCAGCATTGGCGCAACCGGGCGGCTCGGCCGTCGGGGCCGGAGATCGGGATCGGTGGCGTTCAGTTTTGATGTCCAGACCCTGGTCGGGCTTTTGCAGCCGCTCGCCATCTTCCTGGCGATCGGGTTCTTCGCGCAATTGGTCGACGGCGCCTTGGGCATGGCCTACGGCGTTATTTCCTCAACCTCGCTGCTGGCTTTCGGGGTGCCCCCGGCGCAGGCGTCGGCGATGATCCACGCCGCTGAATGCGTGACCACCGCCGCCTCCGGCGCATCCCATCTCTCGCACAAGAACGTGGACTGGCCGCTGTTCTGGCGCCTGGCGCCCGCCGGCATCCTCGGCGGCGTCTTCGGCGCCTATGTCATCACCGGCTTCAACCAGACGCTCGTGAAGGCGATCGTCATCGTCTATCTCGGCATCCTCGGCGTCTTCATTCTCGGCCGTGCATTTCGCGGGCTGCGCGAAAGCCCCCCGCATCTGAAGCACGTCGTCCCGATCGGGCTGACCGGCGGTTTCCTCGACGCGAGCGGCGGCGGCGGCTGGGGTCCCGTCGTCGCGTCCACGCTCATGGGCCGCGGTCATACCCCGCGCTACGTGATCGGCACGGTGAACACGGCCGAATTCTTCGTCACCATGGCGATCTCCGCGGCGTTCATCTGGTCGTTCGTAAGCGGACGATTCCACATCGAGGGCGGCCCCCAGCAATTGGGCATGGCGCTCGCAGGCCTGTTGATCGGCGGCGTGATCGCGGCGCCGCTCGCTGGCCGCGTCACCAAGATCGTCCCGGCGCGGTTCCTGATGGGCGCGGTCGGCGTGCTCGTGATTGCGCTCTCGATCTGGCAGGGCGTGGAGGTGTGGCCGCGCATTCTCGCCGATGCGACCGCCCAGCAGCTTGCGTCCTTGCTGTCGCGCTGAGCGTCAGTAGTCGCGCCGCCAACGGATCGAGACGCGTTGATCTTCGTTCGATTGGAAGCTCGTCACGATCGACAATTGCGGCCGCGCGCGCCATTCGACCTTGGCCCCTGGCTCGCCCAATCCGCTGCGCGATACTTCGAAATAGACGTCGCGCGTCAGGTAACGCCCGCCGGAGACGATCACGCCTTCGCCGTCGTCGCGCACGTCGAACCGGTCGAGCCCGACGGCTGCGCGCGCCATGCCTGCGATGTCGAACGCCGCGCCGCCGGCGAGGGCCGCAAGGCTTGCCGCCAGCTGCGCGGCCTGCAGCGGCGAAAGCTCGTCCGCGGATCGCCCGAACAGGATTTGCGGCATGATCTCGTCCTCGGGCAGGGCGGGATCGCTGGAGAACGTGATCGTCGGTTCAAACAGCCGCCCTGTGATCGCCGCGCGCGCGGTCAGTTCCGGCGCTGCGCGCTCCGCCAGCAGATCGATGGTCGTGTCGTCGAGCGCCCCGGTAAACGCGATGCGCCCGCGCGTCATGTCGAACGGTCGCCCGGCCAGATCGAACTCGCCGCGGATCAGCCGCGCCTCGCCTTGCAGCCGCGGCGCCGCCGTTGAGCCGCTCAGACGCGCGTCGAGCGACCATTCCGCGTTCAGTCCGCGTCCGCGTGTGTAGACGCGCCCCGGCGCGCGCAAGGCGAGATCGAGCTGCGCGATCACACCGCGTGGGCGCTCCCGCTCGGGCGCAAAATCGCCGCCGGGCCGGTTGATCTCCACCACCTCGATCGTGGGGATGATCGTTTCCGGCCGCGTCGCCAGCGTCAGCTCCGCTTCGGTGAGCGTCAGCGCGCCCGACAACATCGCGCGCTCTTCGGTCCATTCGAGTTCGAGCTCCCCGCTGGCCGCGGCGGTGACATCGCTGCGCTCGACGAACCGCAGATCCTCCAGCCGCAGCGTCATGCGCCCGCTGCGGATGCCGCGCGCCGCGCCAAGACCGGTGACGCGTCCGCCATGCGCGTCCCGCGCCGTGAGCTGAAACTCAGACTCGCCCGCTTCCGTGAACGCGACGCGCGCATCGACGTCGCTGAAGGCGAGCCCGGTGCGCTTGTCCTCGAAGCGCCCGTTCGAGAGCGTAAGCGCGCCTTCGCCGCGCAGGCGCTGCGCGTTGAAGCGGATCTGGCCTTCCCCGCGCATGTCGCCCGCCAGCGTTTGGTCGAGCCCGCCGACGAGCGACCAGAGCGAATCCGCCGGGCCGCTGGCGCGCCAGCGCGCGTCGCCTTCGCCGTTCTCCGTGATTGCGATCCGCAGGGGGCGTGCGGCGGTGACGACCGGCGCGCTGCCCTCGATCGATGCGTCGAGCCCGTCGGGAGAGCGTGCCCGCAGCGAACCCGACAGGCGCGACGGCTGCAGCGTGGCGCTGATCACAACATCGAGCGGATCGCGCATCCGCGCCGGCAGCCGCGCATTGTCCACGCTGAGCGAGGCGGCCCCGCGCAACCCAGCGCCCGCGCTTTCCAGCGACGCCTCGCCCGACATCACGCCCTCAAGATGTGCGCCAAACAGCACCGACACGACGGAAAGCTCGGCGCGGTCGAAGCGCGCGGCGCCGGCGAAGCTGCGCGCATCGGCGCGATACGTGAAATCCGCCTCCCCGTCGCCCGCGTGCAGCGCCGCCGCGACATCGACGCGCGGACCGTCGAACGAAAACCGCGCCGGCGCACGCGTGGCGAACCGCTCGTCGCCGATCTGTGCATTCCAGTCCAGCGTCCCATCGACACGGCCATCCCGCACCGCGATGCGTCCGCCGCCGTCGAGACTGAGCGCCGCGTCGTCCGCGTAGCCCCGAAGATTCGCGCGCGCGATAAGTTGATCGAGCGGCCCCTGAAGGGTGATGGCGCCGGAAAGGCCGCGCAGGTCGCCATACGCGCCGTCACGGACGCGCGTGGTGAACACGAGCCGCGCCGGCGCGCGCGGCGCCGGCGTCAGCGCAACGGCGCCCTCGATGCGCCCGCGCGCGTCTTCGATCACGCGATCGAGCGCGCCCGCGAACGTGAGATCAAGCGCGGGTCCGTCTGTCGTGATCGCAGCCGAGCCTTGGCCGGTGAAGCCCGCCGCGGAGAACGTGAGCTCGTTGAAGCGGAAGGCGCGGGAGTCCGCCGCGATCTGCGCCCGCGCTTCGCCTGGCGTCCCCGCAATCGCGCCGGCGATATGCGCCTCGCCGCGCCCCGCGCGTGCATCGTACGCGAAGCGCACCTGCGGCGCATCGACCGCCACGCCCGCCGCGCTGAAGCTGCGCGCATTGGCTTCGAGCAGCAGGCGGGGCCGCGCGATGGCGCCGGTGAGCCGCCCGGCAGCGTCCACCGCGCCGTCGATTTCGGCGGCGCCGAACGTGATCGGCCCCCGCGCCGCCGCTTCCAGGCGAAGATCGAGCGTCTCCCCAACCAGGCCGCGCGCGCCAAGCCGGAGATTGGCGCCGTCGAGCCGCGCGCGCTCCAGCATCAGCCCGCCGTCGCCGAACGCGCCTTCCGCCTCCAACCGCGGCGCATCGCCCATAAGCTGCGCCAGGGCGCGCTGCCGGGCGGTGAAGCCGCGCGCGCCGCCGCGCACCTCCAGCCGCACCGGCGCGTCGTCCGCGCGCGCCACCCGCCAGCGCCCTTGCGCGGCGCCCGCGATCTCCGGCGACGCCGCCGCCAGGCGCGAGAGCCGCCAATCGCCGTCGAGCGCGCCGCGGCCGCGCGTGAACTGTCCGGACGCGGAGAGATGCACAGCGTCGCTGTCCACGCTCGCGCGCGCGATATCGACGCGTGAGCGCGTGCGATCGATGACGACGCGCGCGCTCAGCCGTCCGTTCGCCAGAAGGCGGCGGCTCATCGCAGCTTCGCTCGGCGTCAGGGCGAACGCGCCCGCCGTCTCGATCCGCGTATTGCGCCAATCGAAGGAGACCGGGCCCTTTGCAGTCGCCTCCAGCCCGATCACGGAAAGGCCCGCGACTTCGCCCTCGCCCTCAAAGCGCATACGGCCGTCGCTCATCCGCGCGCGGCCGTCGAGTGTTGCGCGTCCCGCCTCGATGCGCATTTCCGGCGCCAGCGTCTGCAGGCTTTCTGTGGCGGCGCGCAGCGCCGCGTCGCCGCGTATGCGGAAGCCGTCGTCCATCCGCCCGCTGATGTCGGCGCTCAAATTCTCCGCGCGCACGTGCGCTTCGAACGGATGATCGTCGCCATCGCCGCGCGCGCCTTCGCCTTCGAGCGTCGCCATCGGTCCCAGGCGCGCGGCGAGCGGCGAAAGCAGCGGCGCGGCGGCGAACGCGATCCGGGCGCGCCCTTGCCACCGTGCGCGTGTCCATGCGGCGTCGCCCTCTCCCAGCACGGCGTCGCCGACGCGCGCGGCGAGGCGCCCACGTCCTTCGTCCGGGTCGCCTTCGCCCAGCGCGCGGATCGCCACCGCTTCATCCGGCGCCCCGAGCGCTGCGGAGACGACGCCGCCAGGACGTCCCGCGACCGACAGATCGAGCAGGTCGCCGCCGTCGCGGTAGCGCAGGCGGATGGCGTCGGTGTCGGCGTCCGTACGCTGCGCGTCGAGCGTCGCCGCCACGATCGCGCCGCCCTCGGCGGCGAGGCTGCCGGACACGCGCAGCGTCGCTTCGCGGCCGACGACCGCTTCGCCAAGATGCAGCCGCGAGACCGTGAGCGCGCCGATGCGCACGTCGGGCCGAAACCAGCCGCGCGGCCGCGGCGGCGTGAGCGTCGGCTGGCGCGCGATGTCGATCGCTTCGGCCGAAACTGCGCCAAGCACGACATCGCCGCCCAGCAGCGCCGCGGGCGACCATTCGAGCGTAGCCCCGCGCGCCTCGATCCACACGCCGGCCGCGTCGGCGACGGCGATGCGGTCCGCCCGCAGCGCGCCGATGTGCGCGCCGCGCACGCCCTCGATGTCAAGTTTGCCGTATCGCCCCACGCTCGCGCCGTCCGCGACCCAGGTGACGACCGTCGCCGCCCCGGGCCCGAGCGCCCAGCCGAGCGCGCCCAGCACGGCGGCGCCCGCGCCCACGCTGGCCCAGAGCCGCGGCCGTTTGATGTGCGCCATCAGAACGCCTGCCCAAGACTGAGATAGAGCGCGAACGCGTCCTCGCCGTCGCGCCGATCGAGCGGCGCGGCGATGTCGACGCGAAGCGGCGCAAACCCGAGATCGTAGCGCACGCCGATCCCGGCGCCCCAGCGCATGTCCAGTTCGTCGTCGAAGGCCGAGCCGCCATCGACGAACGCAGCCATGCCCCAGCGTTCGCCGAAGCGCACGCGCGCCTCCGTCGACACTTCAAACAGGGCTTGCCCGCCCACCGGCTCAGCCGCGAGCGGATCGCCGGGAAAGATCGAATTGTGTGCGAACCCGCGTACCGAGCCGCCGCCGCCGGCGTAGAAGAGGCGGTTCAGCGGCAAATCCGCCTCGTCGCCGCCGAACGGCGCGACATAGCCGGCGCGGGCGCGCGCAGCAAAAGTCACGTTGTCGATCGCGTCCGGCGTCTCATAAACGCGCGCATCGCCGATGACGCGCGCGAACGCGAGCGTCGCGTCGCCTGTCGAAACCGCGGGCTCCACGCGCAATTCGAGCACGTGCCCGTCGCGGGCGTCGAGAGGGGTGTTGGTTGTATCGCGGATGACGTCGACGAAGCTGCCGAAAATGTACGCGTTCTCCACGCCGGCGGATGCGTCGTAGAATTCTGCGCTGGCGCTCAGCCCGTAGCTCAGCCCGAACGCCTGGCGCGGCTCGGCTTCGATCGCCCACGCCGCGCTCAGCGCATTGCGGTCGTAGGGTCCCGCGTCTTCGCGCTCCGCCGTCAGCGTGTAGCGCGTCGTCCGTCCGAGCGCGCTGGCGTTCGGCAGCGCCAGTTCCGCGCGCGCTGACTGCGTCTGGCTTGAGATCACCGCGCCCAGCGTCAGCGTCTCGGCGCGGCGCCACAGATTGCGGCGCGACCATTCGATCTCGACGCCTGCGCCGTCGGTCGTCGAATAGCCCGCTCCGAGTTCGATCGTGCGCCGTTCGAGCGGCTCCAGAGTCAAGATCACGTCGCGGCGACCCTGCGCGTCGGTTTCGGGCGCGAGCGCGGCCGCCACGCTGGCGAAGGCGCCGGTGCGCGCCGCGTTGCGCCGCAGCAGCGTCAGCTTCTCCGGCGTGTAGCGTTCCCCCGGCGTCCACGGCGCAAGCCGCTGCGCCAGCGCATCATCGATGACGCCGTCCGGTGTGAGACGAACACGCCCGAGTTCGGCGACGCCGCCGGCCTTGAACGAAAACGCCACCCGCATCTCGCCGCTCTCGTGGTCGACGATCGCTTCGCGCGGGCGGGCGGCGGCGTCGGGATAGCCGCGCGCGCGCAGCGTCTGCACCGCGGCGATCTCGGCGCCCAGCACGTCCGCCGCGCGCGCAGGCGCGCCGGGCGCGACAAGCCCGAGATCTTCCCGCAACGCCGTGGCCGCCGCGGGTTCCGGCGGATCGCCGTCGAACGCCACGCTGGGCGCAGCGAAGACGAAGCGGCGCCCCGGCTCGATCCGCAGCGACGCGCCGTCGTCGTCGGCGACCGGGGTGATCGTCGCCGCATAATATCCTTCCGAGCGCAGATAGGCGTCGGCGAGGCCGGCGGCTTCTTCCGCCAGGCGTTCGGCGTCAAACAGCGAATCCGGCGCCTCGCGATCCGGGAGGACGTCCGCGATGGCCTCCGCCAACTCCTCCTCAACACCATCAATTTCAACAGGATTATCCGCCCACGCTGGCGCGCCGGCCGCCGCGAGGGCGGTCGCCGCGATGACGACAAGGAGGCGGTGTCGGGACATTAGCTGAGCGGGCTCCGGGGCCGGCGAGTCCTCCTGAGATTCGCGGCGCGTGGGTTAACGCCGCCTGACCGTTTCACCGGACACTGCAGCGGGCAGGGCTTGTATATAACTAACCATTCAGTTATAAAGCAGCCATGGCGACGAGCGGGGAACGCAGGACGTGGCGGCGGCGGGCCCAGGCGCGGCCCGACGAAATCCTCAGCGCCGCCCTCGACGCCTTCATCGCCAGCGGCTTCGACGCCGCAACCATGGACGACATCGCCCGCCGCGCCGGCGTCACCAAGGGCGCGCTCTACCTCTATTTCGAGAGCAAGGAGCAGATGCTCCGTGCGCTGATCGATCGCGAGGTGCGCCCGTTGATCGCGCGCGTCGAGGCGCTGTCGGTGATGGAGACGGACGATCCCGCGGCCCTCATCAAGCAGGCGCTGTTGCTGGTCACAGGCGCGCTCGCCGATCCTCGGCTCTTCGCGCTGCCGCGCCTCATCATCGCGTTGTCCGGGCGATTTCCCGATGTCGTGAACGGCTACCGCGACGATGTCGTCGGCCCCGCGCGCGCCGCGATCGGACGCCTGGTGATGCGCGGCCAGGCGCTCGGCCAGTTTCGCGCCGTTGATCCAGTCGCCGCCGCGCGCGCGATCATCGGCCCGATGATGTTCGAGATCATGTGGGCCCACGTGCTCCACGGCGAAAGCGATCTTGGCCGGAGCGCGGGCTGGATCGAGGCGCAGGTCGACGTGTTGATCAAAGGGCTCGAACCAAGAGGAGCGCAGTCATGAGACGGGTCTTGGCGCTGTGCGCGGCGGCGTTGCTGGCGGCCTGCGGCGCGCGCGAAGCGACCACGCTGCAAGGCTACGCAGAGGCCGACTAGGTCTATGTCTCGCCGCAGGACGCCGGCCTCGTCGCCAGCCTCGATGTGCGCGAAGGCGCAGATGTGGCCGAAGGCGCAGCGCTCTTCACCCTCAATCTGGACCGCGCGCGCGCTTCGTTCGAGGCAGCTGCCGCCCAGAGCGCCGCCTCCACGGCGCGTCCGCTCGGCGCGGCGCTCGCGGCCGCGCGCGCGAACGCGCGGTTGGCGCAGGCGACCTACGAGCGCACGCGCACGCTCTACACCGAACGCTTCGTCGCCCAGGCGCGGCTGGATCAGGATGCGGCGGCGCTCGCCGCCGCACGCGCCGAGGTGCAACGCCTGGAGGCCGAGCGCGCCGCCGCCGCCCAGCGCGACGAGGCGTCCGACGCGCAGGCCGCGCTTGCACGCACCCAATTGCAGGACCGCGCCGTGCGCGCGCCCGCGGCGGGCCGCGTGGAGCGCATCTTCCGCCGTCCGGGCGAGTTCGTCTCGCCGGGCGAACCGGTGCTGGCGATCCTGCCGCCGGCGAATCTCAAGCTGCGTTTCTTCGCGCCGGAGCCGATGCTGGCGTCATTGCGCCTCGGGCAATCGGTCGCCGTGTCATGCGACGGGTGCGCCGATGGCCTCACGGCGCAAATCTTTTTCATCGACAGCGCCCCGCAATTCACCCCGCCGATCATCTACAGCGTCGAGGAGCGTGAAAAGCTCGTCTATCTCGTGGAAGCGCGCCTGACGGGGGACGCCGCCTTGCGCCCCGGCCAGCCGCTCACGATCACCGTGTCGCCGTGACAAGCGACGATCTCGTCATCGACGTGCGCGGGCTGACCAAGTCCTTCGGCGCGCTCACCGCCGTCGATCATGTCGATCTCGCCGTGCCGCGCGGCGCCATCTACGGCTTCCTTGGCCCCAACGGGTCAGGCAAGACGACGACGATCCGTTTGGTGTGCGGGCTCCTGAGGCCCGACGCCGGCGAGGGCCGGGTCCTCGGCTTCGACGTCATCAGGGAAAGCGAGGAGATCAAGGTGCGCGTCGGCTACATGACGCAGCGCTTCTCGCTCTACGAAGATCTTTCCATCCGCGAGAACCTCGCCTTCATCGCGCGCCTTTACGATCTGGACGACGCCGATGCGCGCGTGGCCGCAGCGCTTGACGATCTGGGCCTCAGCGCGCGCGCAGACCAGCTTGCGGGCAAACTTTCCGGCGGCTGGAAACAGCGCCTCGCGCTCGCCGCGTGCATGATCCACGATCCCGAACTGCTGCTGCTGGACGAGCCGACGGCCGGCGTCGATCCCAAGGCGCGGCGCGAATTCTGGGATCAGATCCGCAGGTTCGCGGATCGCGGCGTCACCACGCTCGTCTCCACGCACTACATGGACGAGGCCGTCCAATGCGATTCCATCGCCTACATCGCCTACGGCAAGAAGATTCTCGACGCGCCGACCGCGCAGATCCCCGATAAAGTCGGGCTGCACGCGTACCGGCTCCGCGGCGCGCGTGTCGCCGAAGCGCAGGCGGCGCTGGAGCGTGATCCCGGCGTCGTCTTCGCCACGCGCTTCGGCGCCGATCTGCACGTCGTCGGCAAGGACGAGGCGGCCATCGCACGGCTGGCGAAAGCGGCGGCCGAACGCATTGGCGCGACGGCCGAGCCCGTCGACGCCGGCCTAGAGGAAGCGTTCATCGGCCTGATGAGCGGCGCCGCCGACAATGCAGCTCCGGGGGCGCCGCGATGAAGGCTTTTTCCTGGACGCGTCTGAAGGCCGTGTTCCTCAAGGAATTCGTGCAGATGCGCCGCGACCGGCTGACGTTCGCGATGATGATCGGCATCCCGGTCCTGCAGCTCTTCCTGTTCGGCTACGCCATCAACACCGATCCCCGCCGCCTGCCGACGGTGGTGGAGATGCGCGAGACCGGCGTGTTCGAACGCTCGTTCCTGGCCGGCCTCAAGAACTCGACATTTTTCGAGATCGTGGCGACGACGACGCGCGCAGAAGAGGGCGACGCGATGCTGCGCGGCGGCGAGGCCGCGTTCCTGATCGTCATCCCCGAAGGCTTCGAGCGCCGCCTCGTGCGCGGCGAACGCCCGCAGATTCTGCTCGCCGCGGACGCCTCCGATCCCGTCGCATCCGGGGGCGCGGTGAACGCCGTGCAGCAGATTGCGGAGCGCGCGCTGGCGCGGGACATGGCGGGGCCCCTGGCGCGCCTTGCGCCGGGCGCGCCGCCGTTCGAGGTCGTCGTCCACCGACGATACAATCCCGCCGGCGAGACCGCCTACAACATCGTGCCTGGGCTCCTCGGCGTCATCCTCACCATGACGCTGGTGCTGATCACCTCCATCGCGCTCGCGCGTGAGGGCGAACGCGGCACGCTGGAGACGCTGCTGGCCACGCCCGTGCGCCCGGTCGAGGTCATGCTGGGCAAGACCACGCCCTACATCCTCGTCGGCGCCGTGCAGGTGCTGATCGTGGTGGCGCTGGCGCGGTGGCTGTTCGACGTGCCGTTCCTCGGATCGCCGCTTTTGTTCACGATCGCGATTACGCTCTTCCTCTTCACCAATCTGATGCTGGGCTATCTCATCTCCACGATCGCGCGTTCGCAGATGCAGGCGATGCAGATGACGTTCTTCATCTTCCTGCCGTCGATCCTTCTGTCCGGCTTCATGTTCCCGTTCAGCGCGATGCCGGGTTGGGCGCAGGCGATTGGAGAGGCGTTGCCGCTGACGCACTTCCTGCGCATGGTCCGCGAGATCATGCTGAAAGGGGCCGGCATCGGCGACGTCTGGAACGACCTCGCGCCGCTGGCGCTCATTCTCGCCGTCCTCTCGACCCTCGCACTCCTCCGCTACCGCCGCACGCTGGATTGATCCCGAAGAGGAATGGTGCCGTCGGCGAGGATTGAACTCGCGACCTCAGCCTTACCAAGGATGCGCTCTACCACTGAGCTACGACGGCGGGAGGGGCGCGCTATAGCGCGCCGACGCCGGCCTGGAAAGAGCCGGGTCAGGGCTTTGGCGGCGCGCCCAGCCCGGGGCTCAGAGGCCCATCGAACGGCGCCGGCGGCGGCGGCGCGGGGTCTTCCAGCCCGCACATGCTCTTTACCGCGCTCCAGTCCTGCGCCGTCATCGCCGCCGGACGCCCCGGCCGGGCCGCGCCGGCCAGCGCCTCTGCGCGTCGGCTGGGGTCGGGGTGGGTGCTGAGAAGCTCCGGCAGCCCCAGACCCGCGCCGGACATCTCCGCCACGCGTCGGAAGAACGCGGCAAGGCCCCCCGGATCGAGGCCCGCCTGATCGAGCGCGCGCACCGCGAACCGATCCGCCGCGCTCTCGAAGCCGCGGTCATGCCGCAGCGAGACGACGTTGAACGAGGCGAGCGTCAGCCCCGCGCCCTGGCCGCCGAGCACGATGTCGATGAAGACGCCGATGCCCATGTTCTTGATCAGCGACACCATCACATGATCTTCCGCCACGTGCCCCATCTCGTGCGCGATCACGCCGGCGAGTTCGTCGGGCGTATCCAGCAAATCGATCAGATTGTCGGTGACGATGATGCGCCCGCCCGGCGTCGCGAACGCATTGGAGAAATCCGCTTCCACAACATGAATGTCGTAGCGCGCCGGACTGACGCCGGCGGCTTCGCCGATGCGGTCGGTGAGATCGAACAGCGCCGCGAGCCCTTCCGCATCGCGCGGTCCTGACGGGCACGGGCTGACGAGGTAGGAAAGCTGCGCTTCGGCAATCATCTGCACGCGCGCGACGAAGTCCGGCGGTGCGTTGCGGGCGATCGGTTCTGCGAGGCGCGCCGCGCCGTACACGGTCGTCACGGTCATGACCGCCGCGAACGCCATCAGCGCGATGACGAGCCCGAACCGCTGCGAGCGCAGCCGGAACAGATGCGGCGCCGCTGCGCGGACGTCTGCGGCGGTTTCCGCGTCGAGCGTAAGGCGCGCGCCGGACTCTGGTTTGCGCTTGAGCACGACCGGGCCGACGCGATCGTCGGCGCGGGCGATTTCGTCCCACGGCCAGAGCTGCGTCCCGCCCTCAAGCTGCAAGGCAAGCCCGTCGCGCTGCGCCTCGACCTCGATCTCGACGGCGACCGCGGCGAGGCCGTTCACATAGCGGGCGCGCGCCATCAGATCACCCCCACGCCGAAATCAAGATCGAACGCGTCGGCCAGGCCCTCGCCTTGCGACGGGGCGATCGCGCGGGTCTGGCCGATGTCGGCGAAACGCGGCGCCCCGATCATCTCCAGGCGGTTGAGGATGTAGCGGACCTGCAGCATGCCCGCGACCGGCGCAAGCAGGCCCAGCGACAGGATGAAGATCGCCGCGCCCGCCAGCGTCACGCCATAAAGCCCCATCGGCTTGGCGTTGAGCCGGAAGCGTGCGCCGTCGAGCGTCAGCAGGCCCGCGATGCGGTTCATCGCCGCCGCGTTGAACCAGCTTGCGCACAGCGCAAACACCGCAAGCCCGAACAGCAGGGCGAACCCGGCCAGCACGAAGATCGACCAGGGCGGCAGGAAATAGAGATTGTACGTCACGATCGCGCGCACGCCGAGAAAGTTGACTGCGCTGGCCGCGAGCAACCCGATCGGCGCCCCGAACCACGCAAGCGCGAACGTTGGATAGAGATTGCCGACGAGATCGGTTTCGCCTTCGGCGAACTGGAACGGCTCGTCGCCGAGGCGCGTATTCTCCCAGATGAGGCGCGCGCGGCGCATGCGCGCCGCCGGGTGATACCAGCCCAGTGTGATCGCTTCGAGCATCGACCAGCCCGACGAGGCGATCGCGTACTCGAACGCGCCGCCCGCAAGCGACATGCGGATGCCGCGCCAGCGTGTGCGCGAGAGCTGGTAGCGCCGCATCAAATAGAACGCCGTCGCGATGAGCGGCACAGCGAGGAGGTAGAAACCCAGACCGAGAAGATAGGCCGCGCCGGGGTCCATCAGGAATGGCGCGACGTAATAGATGAAGATCGCCGGAGCGAAGAACACAGGGATCGAGATGAGAAAGCCGCGGAAGAGCTCCGCGCCGACGCCGGAATATTCCAGCGGATCGCCCATGATCCGCGTCGTCGCCCACAGCCGCCGCCGCACGTCCGAGCGCGCCCAGAACCGATAGAGCGTGAGCGTCAGCACGGTGAAAAGCGCGTTCTTCAGCGCCAGCGGCATGAAATTGCCGAACGAGGCGCCCTGGCTGAAGGCGTGATGCTCTGCCTCGTCCGTCGCCGCCATGGCCACCCCCGCTCAGGTTGTGCCATACACCGCCCCGCAGCTGTGGAGAAGCGCGCGCGTGGCCGATCAGCCCGACGATAAGGCCGCCCCCAACAAGGACCGCGAGGCCCGCCTCGCCGCGGCGTTGCGCGCCAATCTGAAGCGCCGCAAGGCCCCGCCCGCGCCGGCCAAACCGAAGGACGACGCGCCTCAGGGCTGAGCTTGCGCGGGGGCCGGGGCGCCCCCATAACCGCCGCGGGGCGGCTGCGCCGCTAAGGACGTTTCATGGATCGCATTTCCATTCGCGGCGGCATGCCGCTCAACGGGACCATCCCCATTTCCGGCGCCAAGAATTCCGCGCTCAAGGTCCTCGCCGCCGCGCTCCTGAGCGACCAGACGCTCACCCTGGAGAACATGCCGGAACTGGCCGACACGCGGTTCATGGCCGATCTGCTGCGCTCGCTTGGCGTCAGCGTGGTGTGGGCGCGCGATTCGGGCGTGGCGACGCTGCACGCCGCCGACATCGCCTCCACCATCGCGCCCTATGATCTCGTGCGGAAGATGCGCGCCACCTTCAACGTGCTGGGGCCGCTCTTGGCGCGCGTCGGCCACGCGACGGTGTCGCTGCCCGGCGGTTGCGCGATCGGCGCGCGTCCCGTCGATCTGCACCTGAAGGCGTTCGAAGCCATGGGCGCCGACATCCATATCGAGGCCGGCTACGTGAAGGCCGCCGCGTTGCGCGGTCTGAGGGGCGCGCGCATTGCGTTCCCGTTCGTGTCGGTCGGCGCCACCGAACACGCGATGCTCGCCGCGGTGCTCGCCCAGGGCGAGACCATTCTGGAGAATTGCGCCCAGGAGCCCGAGATCGCCGATCTCGCCGCCTGCCTCATCGCGATGGGCGCGCGCATCGAAGGCGCCGGCTCGCCCACAATCCGCATCGTCGGCGTGACCAGCCTGCAGCCCGCGCGCCATCGCGTCCTCGCCGACCGGATCGAGGCCGGCACCTACGCGATCGCCGCCGCCGCCGCGTGCGGCGATGTCCTGCTCGCCGGCGCCAACGCCGATCACATCGGCGCGCTGATCAATCGCCTCCGCGCCGCGGGCGTAGAAGCCAACGTCGTCAATGAGGGCGTCCGCGTGCGCCGCGTGAACGGCCGTCTCGACGCCGTCGATGTCGACACCCAGCCGTTCCCCGGCTTCCCCACCGATCTGCAGGCGCAATTCATGGCGCTGATGACGCTCGCCAAGGGTCGCTCGCGCTTCAAAGAGAACATTTTCGAGAACCGCTACATGCACGCGCCCGAACTCACGCGCCTCGGCGCCGATATCGCGGTGCACGGATCGGAAGCGATCGTCACGGGCGTCGACAAGCTCGTCGGCGCGCCGGTGATGGCCACGGATCTGCGCGCTTCGGTCAGCCTTGTCGTCGCGGGCCTCGCCGCCGAAGGTGAGACAGTGGTCAACCGCGTCTATCACCTTGATCGCGGCTTCGAGCGGCTGGAGGCGAAGCTCAAGGCGTGCGGCGCCGAAGTCGAGCGGCTCAGCGGCTGATGGCGGAGCACGGGGGCGTATGAGCGAAGAGGCGTCGCTCAGGCTGGCGGCGGAGGATGGCGCCGATCTGGAGGTCATCTCCGCGGCCGTACAGGATGCGCTTGTGCGCGTGGAGGGCCTTGCCTTCGATCGCCGCGCGCGGCGGTTCACGTTGACGCTGGACCGCTTCCGACACGAGGCGGCGCACGCGGCGCCCCCCTATGAGCGCGTGCAGTCGGCGTTGAGCCTTGAGGGCGTGCTCGCGATCAAGACAAAGCGCCTGCGGCGCGACGCCCCCCAGGCGCTCGCTTCGATATTGTCGCTGCGGTTCGATCCTGATCCGGAGCCTCCCGGCGGAACGGTGCACATCATCCTCGCCGGCGGCGGCGAGATCGCCTTGACCGTCGAATGCGTCGACGCCGCGCTCTTCGACATCGGCGCCCCCTGGCGCACGCCGCGCCGGCCGGCTCATGACGAATAGGGCGATAGGCAATAGGCAATAGCCGGAGGCATTGCGACTTTCGTTGCCTACGGCCTACTGCCTACCGCCTATTGCCTTCCTGACCGGCTGCCCCGCCCATGTCCAACCACCGCCTTCGCGACATCGTCCTTGACCCGCAATCGCTCGCCGCGGCGACCGCGGATGACGAGCACGAGCGGCGCATCGCGATTTTCGATCTCCTTGAATCCAATTCGTTCGAACTCCCTGGCGTCGACAGGGGACCCTACCGCTTGCGCCTCTCCACCGCCGAGGGACGTCTCGTCCTTGCGCTTGACGGCGACGACGGGGCCGAGGCGCGCACGATCATCCTCTCGCTCACGCCGTTCCGGAAAACGATCAAGGACTATTTCCTGATCTGCGATTCCTACAACGCCGCGATCAAGAACGCGTCCAGCCAGCAGATCGAGGCGATCGACATGGGCCGCCGCGCGCTGCACAACGAAGGCGGCGCGCTGCTCATCGAACGCCTCGACGGCAAGGCGCAGCTCGATCACGACACCGCGCGGCGCCTGTTCACGCTTATCTGCGCGCTGCACGTGCGGAGCTGACGGTGGAGGCGTCCCCGCCGCCCGGCGCGGTGCTCTTTGCGTGCAACATGAACCGCATCCGCTCGCCGATGGCCGCGGGGCTGATGCTGCGCCGCTTCGGCAAGCTTGTCTGGGTCGACAGCGTCGGCGCGCGCCGCGGCGAGGTCGAGGCCGATCCGATGGCGATCGCGGTGATGGACGAAGTCGGCGTCGATATCTCCCGCCACCGCGCCAAGACCTTCGCCGATCTTGATGACGCCAGCTTCGATCTGATCGTCACGCTCTCGCCGGAGGCCCACCACAAGGCGCTCGAATTCACCCGCGCGCTGGCGGTGGACGTGGAATACTGGCCCACCTACGACCCCTCCCTGGCCGAGGGCTCCCGCGATCAGCGGCTCGAAGAATACCGCGCCGTCCGCGATGCGCTCGACCGGCGCATCGAGGCCCGGTTCCAGAAGCTGTCGACGGGGTGAGGCGAGCCCCCTATAAGTCCCGCGCCCCAGGGACCCCCGGGGCGCAAGCTTGGAGCATGAATGCCGAAGGAAGACATCCTGGAGTTCGCGGGAACCGTTACGGAACTTCTGCCGAACGCGACCTTTCGCGTGAAGCTGGAAAACGACCACGAAATCATCGCCCACACCGCGGGCAAGATGCGCAAGAACCGGATCCGGGTGCTGGCCGGAGACAAGGTCCTCGTCGAGATGACGCCGTATGATCTGACCAAGGGCCGGATCACGTATCGGTTCAAGTAGGAGTTGCGGTGATGGCCGAGGCGAATGGCAAGGCGGCGCAGAAGGCGGTGGTGATCACCGGCGCGTCGACGGGCATCGGGCGCGCCTGTGTCGCCCGCGCCGTGAAGGGACGCGCGCACGTGTTCGCCGCCGTCCGCAAAGAGGCCGACGCCGCGAGCCTCGTGAACGAATTCGGCGCCGCCGTCACGCCGCTGATCATGGACGTGACCGACGACGGCCAGATCTCCGCCGCGGTTGCGAAAGTCTCCGAATGGCTTCAGGGCCGCACGCTGTTCGGCCTGGTGAACAACGCCGGCATCGCCGTGCCGGGCCCGCTCGCGCATCTCTCCACGGACGATGTTCGCCGACAGTTCGAGACCAATCTCTTCGGCCTCCACGCCGTGACGAGCGCGTTCCTGCCGCTGCTCGGCGCCGAAACCGAGCGCCGCGGCGCCCCCGGCCGCATCGTGATGATTTCATCCGTAGGCGGAAAGGAGGGCGGGCCGTTCGTCGGCGCCTACGCCGCCTCCAAGCACGCCGTCGAAGGCTATTCCAAGAGCCTGCGCCGCGAACTGATGCTCTACGGCATCGAGGTCGTCGTCATCGCGCCGGGCGCGGTCGCCACCCCGATCTGGGACAAAGCCGAGACAAGCGGCCTTGAGCGCTTTTCCAACACGCCCTTCGGGCCGGCCACGCGCCGCGCCGCCGACTACATGTTGGAGATGGGCAAGAAGGGGCTGCCGGCGTCCGCCATCGGCAATGTCGTGTGGCGCGGGCTGACGCAAGCAAAGCCGCCCTTCAACATCACGATCCTGCGCGACAAGTTCACGCAATACACGCTGCCGCGGCTTCTGCCAGGGCGTTTCGTCAACGGGATTTTTGCGAAACGGCTCGGCTTCACGACAAAGTCGTGAGCGCGCGCGCGTCCCTCGTCCTGGCGAGCGCGTCGCCGCGGCGTCTCGCTTTGCTCCAGCAGATCGGTGTGACGCCGGACCGCGTGGCGCCCGCCGACATCGACGAGACCCCGAAGAAAGACGAGACGCCCCGCCTGCACGCGCTGCGTCTTGCGGAGGAGAAGGCCCTGCGCGCGCATGCGCCGGGCGTGGTCACCTTGGCCGCCGACACCGTCGTCGCCTGCGGCCGCCGCGTGCTTCCGAAGGCGGAGGATGAGGCGACCGCGCGGCGATGCCTGGCGCTGCTCTCCGGCCGCGCCCACCAGGTCATCACCGCCGTCGCCGTGATCGGCGCCGATGATGCGCTGCGCGCGCGCGTGTGCGAATCGCGCGTCGTGTTCAAGCGGCTGGAGGCGCAGGAGATCGAAGCGTATCTCGCCAGCGATGAATGGCGCGGCAAGGCCGGCGGCTACGCCATCCAGGGCCGCGCCGGGCGCTTCGTGCGCCAGCTCAATGGCTCCTACAGCGCCGTCGTCGGCCTCCCGCTTTACGAAGCCGCCTGCCTGCTTGAAGGCGCCGGCTACCGGCTCGGATGACGCCGCTGTCGATGTGGCGCGACGCCGGCGTCGGCGAAACGCGCGAGGCGCTGGTGGAGGACGGGCGCGCGATCGCGCTCTCGATGTTGCGCGCCAGCGAACACGGCGCGCGCGCGCGCTGGGGCGAAACCTACGCCGCGCGCGTCACGCGGGTCGAGAAGAAGCTGCGCGGCGCGTTCCTCGATCTCGGCCTCTCAGAGGACGTCGGCTTCCTGCCGCTCGATTCCGCCGGCGCCGTCCACCGTCGCGACGGATCGCGTGCATCCGTGAAGAACGGGCAGGCGGTGGTGGTTTCAGTGGTGCGCGAGGCCGCGCGCGGCAAGGGCCCTGTGCTGGCGCTGACCGCGCAGCCGCATCCCGGCGGCGCGCCGCGCCGGCTGGCGCGCCACGAGACCGACGAGACCCTCGCCGCCCACGCCGGCGCAGATATGAATGTGCGCGCCGCGCTCGACGCAGCTTTTGATGAAGCGGTGGAGACCGCCGTCGCCATTCCCGGCGGCGGCGCGCTGTCGATCGAGCCGACCGCCGCGTTGGTCGCGATCGACATCGACGCCGCGGGCCGCGCGGGCTCCTCCGATCCGGAAAAATTTGCGCTCGACCTCAACGTCGCCGCGGCACGCGAGATCGCGCGCCAGGTGCGGCTGCGTGATCTCGGCGGCCTCATCGCCATCGATTTCGTGTCGATGCGCCAGACCACCAGCCGCGCAGCGCTGGAGGCCGCCGCCAAGCAAGCCTTCGCCGGCGATCCCTGGGGCGTGCAGCAGACGCGGCTCTCGCGTTTCGGCGTGATGGAGCTGGCGCGCCCGCAAGTGCGCACGCCGCTGCACGAACGGCTGCGCGGCCCCGAGACGCTCGCACTCAAGGCGCTGCGCGAGATCGAGCGCGCGGGCGTCGCGGAACCCGCCCGGCGCGTCGTCGCCACGGTCCCGCACGCCGCGATCGCGTGGCTCGAAGCAGCCAGGCTCGACTGGCGCGGCGGTCTCGATGCGCGCCTCGGCCCGCGTTGGGAGATCGCGGCGCACGACGGCGCACGGGTCGATGTTCGCACGCGCTGATCCTATCTTTGCGGCATGAGCGCCTGTCCCATTTGCCGCGACCGCGCGTCGGACCCGGCCTTCCGCCCGTTCTGCTCCAAACGTTGCGCCGACATCGATCTCGGCCGCTGGTTCACCGGCCGCTACGTCGTGCCCGGCGCGGAAGAAGTGGACGACGAAGACGCCCCTGGCGGCCGCGATGGCGAGTAGCGCCGAAGAACCACACGCCGTCCCTCTCCAATCCTCCCCCTGAAAGGGGGGGGGGAGTGAGAGGGGGTCGCCGCCCACCGAGAAGTCCTCTGCGCAGAACCCACCCTGTTTAGGGAGAGGAGAACGTGACCCGCCCACCTTCGTCAGCCACCACGATGCGCGCGCCGTCCGCGCTCCACGCCAGCGCAGACACCGCCGCGTCCGTGCGCGGCGCGATCTCGCGCACGTCGCCGGCGTCGAGGTCCGCCAGCATGGCTGCGCCATCGGCGTAGCCGATCGCGATCACATCGTCGCTCGGATGAAACGCCACGCGCGTGCACAGCGCCTGGCGCTGGCCGAGCGTCGCGGGTTGCTTGCCCTGCGGCCCGAGCTTGCCCTGGAACGGCCAGAGCACCGCGCAATCGGCCCCGCTCGTCGCCAGCCAGCGCCCGCGGCGATCCCACGAGAAGCTCCGCGTCTTCGCAGCGTAGCCGCTCATCCGCAGGTCGCGCTTCTCCGGCAGCTTCCAGCCGTGCAGCTCCAGCTCCTGCATCGCGGTGAACACATAATCCGCATCCGGAGAGATCGTGATCGCGATGTGCGACCCCGCCCATTTGAGTTCGCTCGCGCGATCGTCCTTCACCAGCGCATAGCGCAGGCTCGCGCCGCCATAGTGCGCAACCGCAAGCCGCCGGCCCTTGGAATCGAGCGCCAGCCCGCCGACCGAGGAGGGATGCGCAAACCGGTGGCGCTCCGCGCCGTCGATGAACACGATCGCGTCCTTGCCCGCCCCCGCGACGATCACGCCGGACGCCGCGCTCGCTGCGAGGTGATCCACCCACTTCCCGCGCAGATCGGCGAGCACGGCCTCTTCCACCCCGCGCAGCGAGACTTTGATCAGTCCGTCGTCGCCGCCGGTAATGAGCCGTTCGCCGTCCGGGTGG
>WGOB01000014.1 GCA_016124255.1 Alphaproteobacteria bacterium
ATCGCCACGCCCCGATCCCGGATCAGCTTCACCGCCTCAAGCTTGAACTCGCGCGTAAACGCTCTTCGCTGTCCCATGATCGACCTCCGATCCCACCTAAAACACCTAAACCAGGTGTCCGTGAAACCGGCAGCAGCTCAGGACTGTTCGACGCGAGCAGCGACAAGACAACGTTGCTAAGCGATCTTGTTGGCGTCAGCGCGCTAATTTGTGCGAAGGAGGCAATCGAAACCAACGGCGCAGTTTCCTCACGGGAGTCTCGCCTGCACTACATTGGGGAACGTTGGCCCGCTCCCAGTGACAAGAGCCCGCCGAGCTCATCGGGGTCGCACTTCAACAGCGCCGATCGACCATCCGCGAGTTGAAGGATCACTAGGTGTGACCGACTACCGCGGCCCATCACTACTCCTGCTATTAGGCCCACGGGTCCGAGCAGCAAGCCGCCCGCCACCCCCGCCGCCGCCTTGTTGGCGGCCTCGTTGCGCATCTGGTCGGTCACAAGCTGAACCGTGGCGATGTCCTGCTTCTCGACGCGCTCCATTAGAAACGCCAGCTCGACGGGAAGGCTGATTGCGCTGGGGCCCACGAGAAACGTCTTGTGGACCCTCGCGCGTCTGCCCTTCTTCCAGGCTCCGCCCTCGACCGTAATCGGCATCTCGCGCCTCAGCAATACCAGTTCGGGTTTATCCTAGTTCGGTATTAGTTGGAGAGCCGTTTTCTGTCCAGAAGTAGACACTGGCTTGGCGGCGACCCTTCACGACCCGCGCTACAAGGTGCTCGTCTCCGCGCTGGCGAAGGCGCGCCGCGACGCAGGCCTCAGTCAGCAAGCATTGGGCGAGCGGCTCGACCGCCCGCAGAGCTTCGTCGGCAAGGTCGAGACCCGTGAACGCCGCCTCGACGCGCTGGAACTGTTCGACTACCTCGACGCGCTCGGAGTTCCGGCCGGCGATTTCGTCGCCGACCTCGCCCCGCACATCAAACCCAGAGGCCGCCGCCGACGCTCGTAGCAGCTAGAGCTTCTGCTAGTCGCCGAACTTGTATGTACCGCGGCGACCTTGATAGCGTTTGAATTCTTGAGCGAAGAAGTCTCGTGCCTCGGCGGACTGATTGCGCGGGGAGTAGACGCCCTCGGCACGCGCCGCTGCGTATCGATCGCCTTTCGCTTTGCGCCTTGCCCACGCCAGCGCTCTTCGAAGCGCCGCCCGCCGTTCCAGTTTGTCCTCCCGGGCGATCCGCTCGGCGGCTTTGAGCACCGCCGCTCGCGTCAGTTGACCGCCCCAGGGATTACGCATCGTCCTCCTCGCGTGCTTCCGCCCCCGAACATCTGGGCTGCGAACTGGAAGTTCCGACAGGTGAGGAAGTCGGGGCCGCGATCCGGGAAGAGCCGCCTCGCTGCCGCGTCGTCGAAGGCGATCCTCTCGCCGTTGATCACCTTGAGGTCGGCGCCTGTGTGGAGTTCGCGTTCGCAGGTCGATCCCGCCTTGGCCCGGATCGCGAGGTGGAAGTTGTCGACCCAATTGTGAGGCTTCGCCACGCCGCAGATGTAGATGATCGAGTCAGGTAGCGCCGGTATCGAACACTCCCCGCCCTCGGAGAGCGCCTTGCTCACCGCCGGGATCGGACTTCCCTTCAAGCAGCTGTAGCAGTGGGCGTTCGAGTTGAACCCGGTGACTCGTCTGGCCCAGAAGTATCGAAATCCAAGGGGGCCAGGGCTGACTAGAATTTTTACTTCGATCCTCTCTGCTCGAATTTTTTTCGAAGTCATCACAAACTATCCTACAAAAATTTCCCGCAGCGGCAAGAATTTTTTCCAATAATGCATTGATTAATAAGAAGTTTTTTTGTAGCTGAACGCTAGGTGAGCAGCTCTTGGTTGGCCTCGGTCGATGTGTGCAACGCCTGATGCACATCGTGACAAACTAACGCTCGATGCACCGCTTCGCGTGACTTTGGCGTGACCGCGGCACACGATCGATCTCGTTGAAAGTCAATCGCTTCATCGATCGATGCCTGCGAAAACGCAGAGCGTTGTGTGCAGCATGCCGATCGTCACGATTGAGCGGCAGCGTGGACCGAATATCGATCGAGCCAGCGATCGCATGTGCGGCCCTCATATCTCAGTCAAGGACCTGTTCAGGAGGGCAACCTCGGTCACCGCCGATGATCGCGCGTGTCACGCCGACCCAGTCCCTGACTTCCCCATCCCGGATGAGAAGCGCGTGGGTGCGCCATCCCTGATAGCCGCCTGCTCGGTTGCGGGCATTGAAGGTCACGCAGACCTGGTATCCGAGACCCTCGTAATGGTTATCCCACTCCACGGGCATCGGTTGAGAGATCGCCCGATACCTGACGCTCTCCGGGTCGACTAACTCTAACTCATAGTGCTCGCGAACGATCCGCTCGTGGTCGGCGGGGAATTCGCCATACTCTGGCGCGGTCTGCGCTGCGGCGACGCCGCCCAGCAGAAGCGCCAGCGTCGCAATGAACCCCTTCCACATAGTCAACCCCCAAGTATACGAATATCGTATATTCCAAGACAGTATTTAGGCAAGGCCGCCAATCTGACGGCGGGCCGGAATGCCGCGATCCGTTTTCACGGATGCCTATGGGATACTGCTTAAGGCGCTGATCGCTGCGCGAAAGCGCGCGGGCGTTTCACAGGTCGAACTCTCTGAGCGCTTGGGCAAGCCGCAGCCGTTCATCAGCAAGATTGAGCGGGGCGTGCGCCGCATCGACGTGATCGAGTTCGTGGTCATTGCCCGTGCTCTTGACCTAGATCCGGTCAACTTCCTCGGCTCTGTGGTTCGGAAGTTGCCGGCCTCAATCGACATATGAAGCACGGCGTACCTGTGCAGGCGCCTGCACAGGTGCTGGCATTGCAGGTGCCTGCAGCTTCGTGATGCATCAAGCCGCGGCACGAGACGGCGGCCAGTGTTCGGTGATCGATACGCCCGCCTTGTCGAGGGTTCGCTCCACCTTCGATTTCGAGACGCCCATCGCGGCCGCGAGCCGGCGGAATGAGACTCGCTCGCCAGCGGCCGCGAGACAATCAGCGGCCCGGACCACGTCCTCAGCGCTGATGTCCCGCACGGCGCGCGTTGCGGCGTCTGAGACGGGCGCGGAGCGCGCATCTGAGACAGGCGCAGGCAATGCCCCGGTTGCCATCGCCGCGGCCGCTGCGACGGCCAGCGCGGCGCTTCTCGGCCGGCCGCGAGACTGGTCCAGCCGCTCGACTTTGCCGCGCTCGGCGCGTCCCACCGCGACAGGCGCAGCGCTTGTCCCGCCAAGCACCCAAAAGGTCAGTGGCTCCACGAAGGCGATGGCCACACAGATCGCCATCATCAGCGCCGCCGGCCCGTCGACATCTTCTAACGAGCGAACCGGGACATAGACGCGGCCCTCCGCCGTCGCGGCTGCAGCCTGCGTCACGTCCCAGAAATGGTGAAGCCCGTACGCGCTCCAACCGCCGCACACGATCATCAGGATAAGACACAGCGCGCGGTCGCGGCCTTCGCGGCGTCTCGCCTGGTGAGACAGGTTGAGGCTGCAGAACTGCGAGATGGCGCACAGCGCCGCCAATGCGACGCCGCCGGCGGATGCGACGGTGAAACCGCCCCAAACGTCATAGGCCGTGAAGAAACCATAGGCGCTGCACGCGGCGACAATGGCGGACAATCCGATGAAACACAGGCGCGACCAGAAGTCGGCACGATGTGCGGCGTCAGAGATGCTGGTGACCCAACGAAACATGCGAGTAGACTCGTTGCTTCCGAGTTCACGAGACGTTAAGAGCGGTCGGCGATTTCCGCCGATGATTAGATATTGGAGCTGTGATCACCTCGATCAGAAGCGTTGCCCATGCTTCGAGCGCGGCCCGCTTTTCCTTGTCGTAGGCGTGTCGATTGTAGACGCGGGTCACCGCCGATCCTTCAGAGGCGTGGCCGAGTACCGCGGAGATGATGTGGGGCGGCATCGCGATGCGCTCGGACGCCATGTAGGTCGCCATCGTGCGGCGTAGGTCGTGTGGTGTCGCACGGCGAATGCCAGCGGCGCGCACGATCTCTTGCATCGCGCGGGTAAGACTCATCCGTTCCATGTGCCTGCACTCGTGCCTTGAGTTTGGAAAGGCGTGGCCTTCCCAAGTTTCAGGCGGCCCACCAAATGCCATCCCTAGCAACCATAGGGCCGTTGGAGACAGGGGGACGGTATGCACCCGTTTGCCCTTGAAACGGCTGGCAGGAATGGTCCAGACGCGACCAGGGACATCAATCTCGTCCGCGTGAAGGCCGATGATCTCAATTCCTCTAACTCCGGTCACAAGGGCCAGCCTTATCGCGACGCACAGCCTGGCAGAAACCTGCAAATCCGAGCCCGGCTCATCATCCACGGCCCTCCATAGAATTCGCAGCTCATCGTCGTTAAGGATGCGGTCGCGGCTTCCCTCCTTGTAGAGATTGCCCATCCGCGCGATGGGGGAGGCGAGCATGAGTTCGTCGTCAACCGCGACGTTGAGCATGTGTCGGATGAGACCAAGTGCGCGATTTGCGGTCGTAGGCCCTGTCGCGCCAATTTCTCTCAGCGCGGCGCGCACCGTGCCGCGGTCTATCTCGCCCAGTCGGAGGAAACCGATCCTCGGTTCCACCAGCCGCCTCCATACCCAGCGTTGATACTTCTGAGTGCTCGACCGCTTTGCGGGCATTACGTCGCGATCGTACACGTTCCATAGATCGACTAGGGTCTGCGGTTTCTCAGCTCTGGGTTTTCGCGCAGTGCGCCGTGCGATCTGACGTTCACGAGCGGGATCGCGACCCTCGACAACCCCAACGGCGGCCTTGGCCGCTCTCTCTCGCGCGTCCGCGAGGCCAACGCTTGGAAAGCGCCCAAGGCCAAGTTTGGCGCGTGAGCCGTCAGGACGCGTGTAGCGGAAGAACCAGGACTTCACGCCGGCGGCGCTTACCCTAAGGTAGAGCCCGCGAGTGTAATCGTCGGAGATTTGGGTGGGTCGCCCATCTTCGCCGGCCACGCCTTCTATGAAACGTGTTGTGAGCTTGGCCATCACAGCCCTCGCGCGCCGGTTTGCGGCAGCCCCGCTCGGGGCCGTTTCGGGGCCGCAGAATGCGCGACTTGAAGAAACAACATGAGCCCGCATGCAACGGCTTAACCCCAAATGGCAAGCGCGTTCAGGCCCTTGAAAACCAAATGAAACCGAACGAAGCTAGTTGAAACGGGCGAGGGCGTTTTTCCCAAGCTGAATGTCGGGGGTTCGATTCCCCCCGCCCGCTCCAGATTGGCGCTGAGATCGGCGCTTCCGCCGACGGCCGAGCAGAGGAGAGTGCGCGTGGCGGAGTCGGATCTTATCCTTGTGGACGCTCCCCGCCCGTTGGTGCGCCGCATCACGCTCAACCGCCCTGAGAAGCGCAACGCGCTGTCGAACCGGCTCCGCGCCGACCTCATCGCGGCGCTCGAGGCGGCGGACCGCGATGCGGACGTGCGCGTGACGATCATCCGCGGCGCCGGCGCGTGCTTTTCGGCAGGCTACGATCTCTCGCGCGAAGGCGCGCGCGAGCCGCTGCCGTTTCACACCGCCGGGGGACCGGGACAATGGGCGCGGCATGTCGTGGAATCCTGTTTCCGCATCTGGGACCTTGCCAAGCCGGTGATCGCGCAAGTGCATGGCTGGTGTCTGGCCGGCGGGTCGGAACTCGCTGCGGCGTGCGACCTCGTCTACGTCGCGGAGGACGCGCAGATCGGCTACCCGCCGGTGCGGATGATGAGCCCGCCGGACAATCAGTTTCACGCGTGGTTCTGCGGTTTGCGACCGGCGATGGAGATGATGCTCACGGGCGACGCGATGGACGGGCGCGAGGCCGTGCGCGTCGGGTTCGCCAATCGGGCGTTTCCCGCGGACAGTCTCGACCAAGAGACAGTGTCGATTGCAGAGCGCATCGCCAAGATTCCCACCGATGTGCAACAGATGAACAAGCGCTCCGTGCATCGCGCGATGGAGATCATGGGCTTGCGCGCCGCGGTCCGCGCCGGTGCGGAGATCCAGGCGCTGGCTCTGACGACGGACACGTCGCGCGCGATGTTCGATACATTCCGCCAGGGCGTCACCAAGGCGCTCGACGCACGCGACGGAGCGTTCGACGATTACCGCACCCGGAAGCCGCCGACCTGAGGCGCTTATCTTCGGCGCAGTGAGCGGGCCGATCAGGTCCGGCCTTTGGCCGCTTCCGTTTGCTGCAGCGGTGCTATAAGCCACGCTCATGTGCGGCATAGCGGGGGTGATGGCGAAGGCGCCGGGCGCGGGGTTCGCGCCGCCGCTCGACGCGCTGATGGAGGCGCTCGCACATCGCGGCCCAGACGGGCGCGGCAGCTTCAAAGATCACGCGGTCGGGCTTGCGCATGTGCGGCTCTCGATCATCGATCTCGCCGGCGGCGCCCAACCGCTGCGGTCGATGCGCGGCAATTTGATCATCGCGAACGGCGAAATCTACAATTATCCGGACATCCGCGCCGCGCTTGGCGAGGCCGCGTTCACGACCCACTCCGATTCCGAGGGCGCGCTGGCGCTCTATGAGAAATACGGCGAAGACTTCGCGTCGCGGCTACGCGGCATGTATGCGATCGCGATCTACGACCCAGCGGAGGAGATGCTGATCCTTCACCGCGATCCGTTCGGCATCAAGCCGCTCTACATCGCCGAGACCGCGGAGCATTTCCTGTTCGCCAGCGAGGCGCAGTCATTCTTCCGCGCGGGCCTCATTCCGGCGGCGGTGCGCGCGGAGGGCGCGTTCGAGCTTCTGCAGCTGAAGTTCACCGCCGGTCGCGAGACGGTGTTCGCCGACATCGAGCGCGTGCTGCCGGGCGAGACGCTGTTCGTCAAGCGCGGGAGGATCGTCAAGCGCGCGCGCATCAATCCGTGGGTGGCGGGCGCAGCGCCCGCAAGCGGCGTTGCGGACGGCCTCGCGCGGCTCGATGCGGAGCTCGTCGAGAGCGTCAAGGCGCACACGCTGTCGGACGTGCCGTACGGCGTCTTTCTGTCCGGCGGCGTCGATTCCTGCAGCGTGATCGCGGCGATGATGCGGCTCAAGATCACCGACTTTCCCTGCTACACCGTGCGCTTTCCCAATTCCTCTTTGTACGACGAGACCGATACCGCACGCGCCGCGGCGCGCGCCGCCGGCGCTCGTCACATCGAGGTCGAGATCAGCGAAGCGGACTTCTGGGCCGTGATGCCGCGTGTGGCCGCGCACATGGACGATCCCGCGATGGATCCGGTGATGATCCCGTCCGCCATCCTGGCGCGGCGTGCTGCAGAGGACGTGAAGGTGGTGCTGTGCGGCAATGGCGGCGACGAGGTGTTCGCCGGTTATCGCCGCTATGAGCGCGCGGCGCTGCCCGGGTTCCTGCGCAAGAAGGCGCTGCGCGCCAAGGGGCAGTTCGACGGTTCGGGGTTGCTGAACGACGCAGGCGACTGGCGGGCCAATTTCGCAGCGAGCGAAACAGAGGCCGCTGCGCACGCGAAAACGCTGCTGCAGAAGCTGCAGGCGACGGACTGCGCGGATTTCCTGCCGCACTATCTCCTCAGCACGCTCGACCGCAGCCTCATGGCGCACGGCGTGGAAGGGCGCACGCCGCTGCTCGACATGAAGCTCTCGCCGTTCGGCTTCAACTTGCCCGACGGGCTGAAGCTCAAACAACTCAAGGGAAAATGGCTGCTGCGCAAGTGGCTTGAGGGGGCTTTGCCGGCGGCGCGGCCGTTCGCCAAGAAGCGCGGCTTCTCCGTGCCGACCGAGGAATGGATCGCCAAGTGCGCCCCGGCGCTGGCCGATTTCGTTTGCGATCAGTCTGGCGTGCACGAGCGCTTCAACATCCCTGCGGTGCAGGCATTGTTCACTGACGCGACCCATGCGCATGCGCATCTGCGCTGGCCGGTGCTGTTCTACGCGCTCTGGCACGAGGGCGTTGTGCGCGGCAATCGCGGGCTGACGCTCTAATTGAACCGTCATTCCGGGGCTTGCGCAGCAAGAACCCGGAACCCTGGGGGCAAACGCACAGCGCGAAAATCTCCTGGGTTCCGGGTCTCCGCTGCGCTTCGCCCGGAATGACGGAGGTTGTTTGTGGAATTGCGGTCAGCGCGCCTGGAAGCCGGCCAGCACTTCCGCGAACCAGCGCGCGGCAGTCAGCGCGGTGATGTCGGCGACATCGAGGCTTGGATCGAATTCTGCAAGGTCGACGCCGGCGACTTTCGAATGCGCGCCGATGATCCGGGCGGCGTCGAAGAAGTCCTGGGCGCTGACGCCCCCCGGACGGGCGCCGGGCGCGCCGGGCAGGTGTGCGCGATCGATCACGTCGATGTCGAAATCGACCATGATGAGGTCGCAGCGTCGGGCGAGGATATCAAGCGCGTCGCCGATGACGAGCGCGATCCCGTGCTGGCGGATATCGCGTGCGGTGGCGACGTGGATGCCGGCGTCTTTCGCCTTACCGTGCGCGCGCGCGGTGTTGGCGTAGGGCGCAAGACCGATCTGGGCGATCTGCGCGCCAGGCAGACCGTCGTCTAGAAGCGCCTGGATCGGATTGCCGTTCGTCAGCCCGCAATCGGTATCCCGCAAATCGAAGTGCGCATCGAGGGTGAGAAGCCCGAGGCTTTTCAGGCTGGGATCAAGACCCGCTGCCACCGGGCGCGTGATCGCGTTGTTGCCGCCGATCACGGCGACGAGCCGTCCAGGCTTCGCCTCCGCCAGAACCGCTTCCTTGATCGGTGTGAACGCCGCCTCCGGCGTCATGACTTTGAGGTTGAGGTCTCCCCGATCGCGCACCCGGAGCGCGGAGAGATCGGTTTCGGACTCCAGGTCATAGACGCTCAAGCGCGGCAACGTCGCACGGAACACTTTCGGCGCCAGGTCGCATCGTCCAGGCGTCAGCGATTTCTCCGACAGCGGCGCGCCGATCAGCGCGACCGGCGCGGCTGCATCGTCGCAGATCAGATCGGCGAGCGAACGCCAGGACCGGCACTCGGACATTGGGCACCTATTCGTTTGCGAGAACGTAGCGTAGCGCGCGACCAATCGCATAGGCACACCCAGCGAGAGTAAACGTGAGTATACCTAGCTCTCTGTAGTCAGCTGCCGGGTCGTCGAAGGTTGTTGTCAAGGCCAACAATACAACACCCGCTGCCGCGGCTGTTCCAGTCCAGTGTAACACACGACCCAATCTCGCGATCGCCGTCGGCGGCTGTTGAAGACGACTTGGCCAAAGCAGGCTCACCTTTGGGTCTCCCCTTTGGGTCTACTATGGCGTGGGTGTATAGAACCGGAATCGGCTGCATGGTAGGCGGAAGCGATGTGGGATACGCTGTGGCTCGACGCGAACGTCGCAACGATGATCGCGGGCGGGGCGCCCTACGGCGCGATCCGCAATGGCGGGGTTGCGGTCAAGGAAGGCGCGATCGCATGGGTCGGTCCGCGCGAGGATCTTCAGGGTGATCCCGGAGCGCTTGCGGCGGAGGTCCGCTATGTCGACGGCCAGTGGATCACGCCGGGCTTGATCGATTGCCACACCCATCTCGTCTTCGCCGGCAATCGTGCGCGCGAGTTCGAGATGCGCCTGAACGGCGCCAGCTACGAAGAGATCGCGCGCGCGGGCGGCGGGATTCTCTCTACTGTGAAGGCCACGCGCGGCGCGTCGGTGGAGGCGCTGATCGACGCTTCTGCGCCGCGGCTCAAGGCGCTGATGCGCCAGGGCGTGACGACGGTGGAGATCAAGTCGGGCTATGGCCTCGATCTGGAGACGGAACGGCGCATGCTGCGCGCCGCGCGTGCGCTGGAGAAAATCGCGCGGCTGGATGAGCTCGGCGAACACGGCGTGCGCATCCGCACGACATTCCTTGGTCTCCACGCAGTGCCGCCCGACTACAAGGAACGGCGTGGCGACTACGTGGCCCTCGTGTGCGATGAGATGCTGCCGGCGCTGGCGAGGGAGGGACTGGTCGATGCGGTGGACGCCTTCTGTGAAACGATCGGCTTCACGCCGGAGGAGACGGAACGTTTCTTCATCAAGGCGCAGGCGCTGGGGATTCCGATCAAGCTCCATGCGGAGCAATTGAGCGACCAGGGCGGCGGCGCGCTTGCGGCGCGGTTCAAGGCGCTCTCGGCGGATCATTTGGAGCATCTCTCGGACGCGGGCGTTGCGGCGATGGCGGCCGTGGGAACGGTGGCGGTGCTGTTGCCGGGCGCGTTCTATGCGCTGCGCGAGGAAAAGCCGCCGCCAGTTGAGGCGTTGCGCGCCGCCGGCGTCGCCATCGCGCTGGCGACTGACTGCAATCCCGGCACGTCGCCGCTGGCGTCGCCGCTGATGGCGATGAACCTTGCCTGCACGCTCTTCCGGCTGACGCCTGAGGAGGCGCTCGCGGGCATGACGCGCAATGCCGCGCGTGCGCTTGGGCTTGAAGGTGAAATCGGCACGCTGGAGGCGGGCAAGGCAGCCGATCTCGCGTTCTGGCGGATCGACGAGCCGGCCGAGCTCGCCTATTGGATGGGCGCAGATTTGCTGGAAGACCGCGCCTTTGCAGGCCGCACGGCGTGGACGAGCTAGGAGAGGGCCGTGGACGGCGATCGCTACAACACCCGCATCGTCAAGGCGCCGACCGGACCGGAGATCAGCGCCAAGAGCTGGCTGACGGAGGCGGCGCTCCGTATGCTGATGAATAATCTCGATCCCGACGTCGCCGAGCATCCGCACGAACTCGTCGTCTATGGCGGCATCGGGCGCGCGGCGCGCACCTGGGCTGCGTTCGACAAGATCGTGGAGACGCTGCGCCGGCTCGAAGACGACGAAACGCTGCTGGTTCAATCGGGCAAGCCCGTGGGCGTATTCAAGACGCATCGCGATGCGCCGCGTGTGCTGATCGCGAACTCCAATCTGGTGCCGCACTGGGCGACTTGGGAGCATTTCAACGCGCTCGATCGCAAGGGTCTCATGATGTACGGCCAGATGACGGCGGGGTCGTGGATCTATATCGGCAGCCAGGGCATCGTTCAGGGCACTTACGAAACCTTCGCCGAAATGGGCCGCCAGCATTTCAGCGGGGATTGGTCCGGCAAATGGATTCTGACCGCCGGTCTCGGCGGCATGGGCGGCGCGCAGCCGCTGGCGGCGACCATGGCCGGCGCCTCGATGCTGGCCATCGAGTGCCAGGCCGATCGCATCGAAAAACGGCTGGCGACGCGGTATCTCGACGTGCGCGCGGAAACTCTGCACCACGCGCTCAATCTGATTCAGGACGCCGTGAACACCGGCAAGGCGGTGTCCGTCGGTCTGCTCGGCAACGCCGCGGAAGTGCTTCCCGATCTTGTCGCGCGCGGCGTGCGCCCGGATGCCGTCACCGATCAGACAAGCGCGCACGACCCCGCAAACGGCTATCTGCCGATCGGGTGGACGATCGACGAATGGGCGCGCAAACGCGAGACTTCGCCCGGGGAGGTCGCGAAAGCGGCGCGGGCGTCGATTGCGAAACATGTCGACGCGATGCTGGCGTTTCAGAAGCAGGGAATTCCGGTCGTCGATTACGGCAACAACATTCGCCAAGTCGCTTTCGAGGAGGGCGTGACGAACGCGTTCGCCTTCCCGGGTTTCGTGCCTGCGTATGTGCGGCCGCTGTTCTGCCGCGGCATCGGGCCGTTTCGGTGGGCCGCGCTCTCCGGTGATCCGGCCGACATCGCCAAGACCGACGCGAAAGTGAAGGAGCTGATTCCGGACGACGCACGCCTGCATCGCTGGCTCGACATGGCGGGCGAGCGGATCGCGTTCCAGGGCCTGCCGGCGCGCATCTGCTGGGTGGGACTGGGGCAGCGGCATCGGCTCGGGCTGGCGTTCAACACGATGGTGGCGAACGGCGAGGCTTCGGCGCCGATCGTGATCGGGCGCGATCATCTGGATTCCGGCTCGGTCGCGTCGCCCAATCGCGAGACCGAGGCGATGCAGGACGGCAGCGACGCCGTCAGCGATTGGCCGCTGCTCAATGCATTGCTCAACACTGCGTCAGGGGCGACGTGGGTGTCGCTGCATCACGGCGGCGGCGTCGGCATGGGTTTCTCGCAGCACGCGGGCGTGGTGATCGTGTGCGACGGCAGCGAAGAGGCGGTGCGGCGGATCGAACGCGTGCTGTGGAACGACCCCGCTACCGGCGTGATGCGCCATGCCGACGCCGGTTATGATGACGCGATCGCGTGCGCGCGGGAGCAGGGGCTCGATCTGCCGATGCTGGGATCATGATGGCGTACTCGCTCGACGCGTTGCGCGGGTTTTGGCGCGGCGAGGCGACGGTTGCGCTGGCCCAAACCGATTGGGAGCGGATCGATGCATCGGCGCGGGTGGTGCAGGACGCTCTGGCGCGGGGCGAGCCGGTCTATGGCGTGAACACCGGATTCGGGCTGCTGGCGCAGACGCATATCGGCGACGATCAGCTCGTCGCGCTGCAGCGCAATCTGCTGCTCTCGCACGCGTGCGGCGTGGGCGAGGATCTGTCTGACGATATCGCGCGGCTCGTGCTGACGCTGAAGGTGATCTCGCTGACGCGCGGGCATTCTGGCGTGCGGCGCGTCGTTGTCGAGCGACTGCTTGCGCTTCTCGCCGCCGGTGCGCACCCGTGCATCCCGAGCCAGGGCAGCGTCGGCGCCAGCGGCGATCTCGCGCCGCTTGCGCATCTCGCCGCGGCCGCGTTCCTCGGCGTCGGGCGCATTCGTCTCAAGGGGGAGGCGATGGACGCGGCCGATGCGCTCGCGCAGATCGATGCTGCACCGTTTGAGCTTGGGCCGAAGGAAGGGCTCGCGCTGATCAACGGCACGCAGGTCTCGACCGCCATTGCGCTCGACGCGCTCTTTCGGGCGGAGGCTGCGTTCGCGGCGGCGTTGGTCGCCGGCGCGATGAGCGTCGATGCGATGAAAGGGTCGGACGCGCCGTTCGATCCGCGCATTCAGACTGCGCGCGGGCAAAAGGGCCAGATCGAAGTCGCCGATGTGCTCCGTATACTGATGAAAGGTAGTGATATCCGCCATTCACATGTCGCCTGCGACCGGGTGCAGGACCCCTATTCGTTGCGCTGCCAGCCGCAAGTGATGGGCGCGTGCCTCGACGTCTTGCGCAGCGCCGCCCAGACGCTGCAGATCGAAGCCAGTGCGGCGACGGACAACCCGCTCGTGTTCACGGACGATGGCGCGATCCTATCCGGCGGCAATTTTCACGCCGAGCCGGCAGCGTTCGCCGCCGACATGATCGCCATGGCGATGACCGAAGTCGCCTCGCTGAGCGAGCGGCGCCTGGCGCTGCTGGTCGATCCGAAGATGAGCGGGCTGCCGGCGTTTCTTGTTGGAGAGAGCGGGGTCAATTCAGGGTTTATGATCGCACAGGTGACAGCCGCGGCGCTGGTGAGCGAGATGAAGACGCTCGCGCACCCGGCCAGCGTCGATTCCATCCCGACCTCCGCCAATCAGGAAGACCACGTCTCTATGGCGACGTTCGCGGCGCGCAAGGCTCGCGAGGCCGCGCGCTGCGCGGCGAAGGTGATCGCGATCGAGCAGCTGGCGGCGGCGCAAGGGATCGACTTCCACGCGCCGCTGAAGACCTCGCAAAAGCTGGCCACGGCGCACGCGTGGGTGCGGGCGCGGGCGCACTTCTATGGCCGCGATCGCTATTTCGCGCCGGATATCGAAGCGGTGACGACGTTGGTGGAATCCGGCGCCGCTTGCGGCTTGCTGGCGCCGTGGCGCGTGTTCCCGGCATGAATTTCAAGTCCGACAACACCGCGTCGGCATCGCCGGAGATTTTGGCGGCGCTGTCGGAATGCAGCGCCGGCGCCACGGCGTCCTACGGCGAGGACGAGTGGACCGCGACGGTGAAGGCGCGCTTCGCCGCGCTGTTCGAAGCCGATGTCGATGTATACGTTGTCGCCACGGGCACGGCGGCGAATGCGCTGTCTCTCGCGGCGATGACGCCGCCCTGGGGCTCGATTCTGTGTCATCGCGAGGCGCATATCGAGACCGACGAGGCGGGTGCGCCGGAATTCTACACCGGCGGCGCCAAGCTCGTGCTGATCGACGGGGCCGACGCAAAGATCAGCCCGGAGGGATTGGAGGAGGCGCTGACGCGCAACCGGCGGGGCGTCCATTCCGTGCATCCAGGCGTGGTCTCGATCTCGAACGCCACCGAGCGCGGCGCGGTCTATGCGCCGGGTGAGATCGCGGCGCTGGCGTCGATCGCGCATCGCGAAGGAATCGGGCTGCACATGGACGGCGCGCGTTTCGCCAATGCGCTCGCGCATCTCGGCTGCACGCCGCGCGCGCTTGCGAACGGCGCCGGCGTGGATGTGCTCTCCTTTGGCGCGACCAAGAACGGCGCGCTCGCGGCGGAAGCGGTGATCGTGTTTGATGTGGGCCGCGCGCGCGACATCGCGGCGCGGCGAAAACGCGCGGGTCATCTCCTTTCAAAGCACCGGTATCTCGCCGCGCAGATGCTGGCTTATCTCGACGGCGATCTCTGGCTGCGCAACGCGCGGCGCGCCAATGCTTTGGCGGCGCGGATCGCGGATGCGGCGGGGGACTGGCTCTCCGCGCCCGTGCAATCGAACCATGTGTTCGTCAAGCCCGGCGCCGCGGTTCTCGCCGCGCTGCGCGATGCGGGCGTGGAATCCTACGAATGGGGCGCGCCGGGATCGGGCGAGGCGCGGCTCGTGGTCTCCTGGAACCAGCCGGAAGAGGATGTCACGCGCCTATGCGCGGCGCTCACGCGGTTGCGCGCTTGACGGCGCCGTCGACGTGGCGCGCGAACTCGGACCAGTAGAGATCCTTATGCTGATCCCACACGTTGCGGATGGTGGGCGAACAGATGTGCTCCACCATCGCGCGCTCCAGGCCCTTCCAATAGGCGCGCGGGATCGCGCCGCGTTTGTACTGAAAATAGAGCCCCTCGTAGTGATCGAGCAGCATGCCGACGAACAGACGTTCGCCATCGCCCCAGCGCTCCTTGATCACGTTCGGCGCAAGCTCGGGCTTGTTCAGCGCCGCCTGCCATACCGAGCGCTCGGCCTGGATGATCGCCAGATTGGTCTGCAGCTGTGAATTGCGCAGGATCGTCGACAGATTGGCGAGACCGAGCAGGACGGCGCAGAGCGTGGCCAATCCCGTGGCGACTGGAATCCAGTCGCGCAGCGCAGCGACATCCATCGTTGTGCGTCCCTAGAAATTGTTCAACGCGGCGTAACGATCGCGGTGATAACTCGCGGATCCATAAAGCGCCTCCGCCACGCGGGCGCGCTTTAAATATAGTCCAGGATCGGCGGCGTCGGTCATGCCGATGCCGCCGTGCATCTGCACCATTTCGTTGGACACGAGATGCAGGGTTTCTCCGGCGCGCGCTTTGGCGAGGCTGGCGTGTTCGGCGACGTCGTTGCGATTCTCATCGAGCGCCGCGAGTGCCGCCAGCACGCACGAGCGCGTCAGCTCCAGCTCCACGAACATCTTCGCAGCGCGGTGCTGCAGGGCCTGGAACGAGCCGATCAATTGACCGAACTGCGTGCGCGTCTTCAGGTATTCGCTCGTCGTTTCGAACGCCTGCGTCGCCTGCCCGAGCATTTCCGCCGCGAGGCCTATGCGCGCGCGGTCGAGCACCTGGTCGACGAGTTCGGGGCCGCCCAGCGGTTCGGCCTTCGCGCCGTTGAAGGCGATGTCGGCGGCGCCGCGGCTGTCGAGCGTCTTGAGCGGGGTGATGGTCACGCCGTCCGCTCTTGCGGGCACGAGGAAGAGCGTCACCGCGCCGCCGTCGCGTGCGGCGACGATCAGGAGATCGGCGACGTGCCCGTCGGCGACGTATTTCTTTTCGCCAGTGAGCGCGCGCCCCTTTGCATCGAGCTTGATCTTCTCCGGCGCGTGATGGGCGCTTTCATCGATCGCCAGCGCGACGACGGCTTCGCCGGCGGCGATTTTCGGCAGCCATTCGGCCTTCTGGGCCGCCGTGCCCCCAAGGATCAGAGCGCTCGCGCCGACTAGGGCGGTAGAATGCAGCGGCGAGGGCGCGAGCGTGCGGCCGCACTCCTCGAGCACCAGCCCCATGCCGACATAGCCGAGCGCGGCGCCGCCGTGTTCTTCCGGTATGAGGATGCCGGCCCAGCCGAGGTCCGACATTTCCTTCCAAAGCGCGCGGTCGAAGCCGTCGGGTTTGCTTTCGCGCACGGCGCGCAGGTGCGCGGTCGGCATTTTTTCCTGTACGAACGCGCGCGCGGCATCACGCAGCATGTCGTGTTCTTCAGTCAGAGTGAACATGGGGACGGTCCGTCTATTGGTGGTCGCGAAGGCCAAGCACGCGCTTGGCGACGACGTTGAGGTTCACTTCCGTCGTGCCGCCTTCGATGGAATTGCCCTTGGCGCGGAGCATGGCGCGCGGCGCCAGGATTTCGCCTTTGGTGAAGCCATCGCCGGACCAGCCGAGCGCGCGATTGCCCATCGCCTCGACGATCAGCTCGGTTTTTTCCTGGTTCATGGTCGCGGCGGCGACTTTGAACATCGAAGCCATGTGGCTGACATTGTCGCCGGCTTTCGCCATCTCCTGGGCGCGGCGGACCGTGAGCGCGAACGCCTTATCGTACATCTTGTGGGCGGCGATGCGGGCGCGCAGATCGCGGTCTTCGAGCTTGCCGTCTTCTACGCCCACATAATGCTTTGCGATCTCCTCGATCGGCAACGCGCCGGCGCCGCCGCCGAAGCCGCCAGCGGAAATGCTGGTTCGCTCGTACATCAGAAGGCGCTTGGCGATCTCCCAGCCGCCGTTCAGCTTGCCGACGAGATTTTCCTTGGGAACTTTGACGTCGGTGAAGAAGGTCTCGCAGAAGGGCGAGGCGCCGGAGATGAGCTTGATCGGGCGGGTCTCGACGCCCGGACTCGTCATATCGAAAAGGATAAAGCTGATGCCTTCGTGCTTCACCTTCGTGTCGGTGCGGACGAGGCAGAAGATCCAGTCGGCTTCGTTGGCGTAGCTCGTCCACACCTTTTGGCCGTTGATGAGGTAGTGGTCGCCCTTGTCCTCGCACTTGGTCTGGAGGCCGGCCAGGTCGGAGCCGGCGCCCGGCTCGGAATAGCCCTGGCACCAGCGGATTTCGCCGCGCGCGATCTGGGGGAGGTATTTCTTCTTTTGCGCCTCGTTTCCGTATTCGAGCAGCACCGGGCCGAACATCCAGATTCCGAAGCTCATCAGCGCCGGGCGCGCCTTGATGCGGCGCAGTTCGTCCTGAAGGATCGTGTTCTCTTGCGGGCTGAGCCCGCCGCCGCCGTATTCGGTGGGCCAGGTGGGGACAGTCCATCCTTTGGACGCCATCGCGTCCAGCCATTGCTTTTGCTCGGGGTGCTTCGGCTTCCAGTCGCGCCCGCCCCAGACGGCGTCGTCCTCGCCCATCGGGGTGCGCATCAGCGCGGGGCAATTGGCCTCCAGCCAGGCGCGCGTTTCGCTGCGGAACTCTTCGAGCTCCTTGCTGGTCTGGGGACCGGGGCCGTCGGCCATGGCGTTCTCCTCCCTTGTTTGAATGTTGAGTATCGCCACCACGTCGCGCGCGGCAAGGGCGCCGCAGCGCGACGGCGTCAGCGCCCGTCGACGTTGAACAGGGCCGCGAGCATGGCGAGCGCCACGATCGCGCCGCCGGCGGCGAGGATCATCAGCGCCCGCCACGGAATCATCCGCGGCTTCAAAGGATCAGCGGGACGCGACGCGCGCCAGGACGCAAGGACCGCGACGCCCGCCATCGCGGCGGCGACGATCAGGGGCGGCGCAAATTCCGACGGCGGCGGCACGCGCGCATCGACACCCGGGGCGAGCCCGCCGTCAAGCCGCCCGCGCGTTTCGCGTTTCGCTGCGGACGGGGCGACGGCGGCGGGCGAGCCCGTGCTCGGTCTTGGCCCAATGATGAGGTCGCACGACGAGTTCGTAGAGGGCGTGGGCGGCCGCGATGCTCGCCAGCGGCCAGTACAGCGGCATCGTCGGGGCCGCGCGCAGCACACGCACGTCTCGGGTGAGCGCCGCGCACACCAGCGCGCCGTAGAGCGCGCTGGCGTAGCCCGCGATCGCCAGGGCCGCGCCGAGCGGTCCTAACGCTGCGCCCGAGAGAAGCAGGTTGAGCACGATCAGCAGCGCGAGAGGACCATGTGCGAACGCGGCGGCGACGCCGCCGAACAGCGCGAGTTGCGCCGCGAGGAACGCGGGCGCTCCCATCTCGCGCACGGCTTGCACCGGCGTGCGCATCAGCGCGAGCCAGGTTTGCATATGGCCCTTGATCCAACGGGTGCGCTGCTTGCGCCAGGCGCGAAACGTGATCGGCGCCTCCTCCCACGTCGGCGGATCGATGACGTCGATGCGCCAGCCGGACCGCGCCAAGCGGTAGCCGAGATCGATATCTTCGGTGACGTTGTGGGGATCCCAGAGATCGGCCTCCGCCAACGCTTCTGCGCGGAAGTGATTGCTCGTGCCGCCCAGCGGCGCCGGCAGGCCGAGGCGCGCGAGAAAAGGCAGCATCGCGCGGAACTGAAATGCATATTCGGCTGCGAACTGGGCCGCGATCCAGCTGTCGCCGGCATTGTCGATCATGAGCGGCGCCTGCACGCAGCCGATGCGGGGATCGGCCGCGAACGCCGCGAGCGCAGCCTTCAGCTGCCCGGGCGCGGGGGCGTCTTCCGCGTCGAACACCGTCACGAACCGCCCCCGCGCGAACGCCATCGCGTAATTGAGCGCCTTCGGCTTCGTCTGCGGCGCGGCGTGCGGCACGATCACGATCTCGAACGGGCGCGCCAGGCGCAGCGCGCGCGCCGCCGCGATAGTCTCGTGATCGTCCTGCTCAAGGATCAGCTTCACGTCGAGCTTGTCGATCGGATAGTCGAGCGCCTCGATCGCGGCGACGAGATGGGGCAGCACCGTCGCCTCTTTGAACAACGGACAGAGCAGCGTGTAGACTGGCAACGGGCCCGTCCATGGCGCTGCCGGGGGAGGCCGCGGCGCCAGGCTGGCGGCCGCCGCCGCCAAACGGACCAGGATCAGGCACGCGAACACCACAGCAGCGAGCGTCTGCAAGGCCCACAACGCAGCGGCCGGCGACCAGAGCGCCGCCAGCGCCGCTGTCGCCAGCATCGCGCCGCCGATGATCATTTGCCTGCGCGTCAGCGTGCGCCGCGCCGATTCCAGCGGACGGCGGACGGCGAGCCTATTGATCGCATCGTCGAGCGCGGCGGCTTCGGCAAGGCGGCGCAGGGGAGCGGGTGCGACGAAGGCCGAGGGCCCAACGTCCTCCCCATGCGTCGGCGCCGGCTTGAGCCCCGCATCCATCCCCATGCGAATCACAAAACCCGCAGCTTGCGGTTGCGCCACCGCGCTACAGTTGAATCATGCAACCAAAAGGGGAGGGCGGTGCGAATTACTCGTCCGCGAGGCGTCCCCAGCCGCGCAGCCTGGGTCCCGCGCCGCCGAGCGTTTCGCCGGTGAGCGCAAAGGCGGCGAACCCTGAGGTCGGCAGATGCTCGACCAGGCTCTGCGCGGCCCTGGAGCGGTCGTCCGACTGGCGCACGAGCAACGCGGCCAGGTCATGAAGGCCAGGATTGTGCCCGACCACGATTACGCCGGACGCGTTCTCATCGTGCGCGGCTTCCACCGCTTCGCGCCAGATCGTCTCCGCGCTCGCATCGTAGAGGGCGTCGGTTTCGATCGTGCGCGGCGTCCATGGCAGAGCGGCGCGGGCGATCTCCCAGGTCTCGCGCGTCCGTTGGGCTGGCGAGACAATCGCGACGCCCGGGCGCAGATCGAGCGCGGCGATCGCCTCTCCCGCCTCGCGCGCCTCGCGCCGGCCGCGCCCTGTCAGGTCGCGGGCCCGATCGTGGGCGGCCTCATGCGGGCGAACGGCTTTGGCGTGCCGAAGAAGGATGAGGCTTTCCATGTGGATGCATCGCCGGAGCGCATCGGGAATTCAAGTGACGGACCCCGCGCGGGCGCGGTTCGCGCTGGAAGGGCGGAGCGCGGCGGTTTATCTGCGTCAGCATGGATTCGCCGTTACCTGATGTTTCCGCCGAGGCGGTCGGCGCTCTCGCCGCCGTCGCCAAGGCATGGCCGTTCGAGCAAGCGCGTCTTGTGGTCGAGCGGCTGAAGCGTTCGGGCAAGGGGGTCGCGCTGTTCGAAACGGGGTACGGCCCCTCCGGGCTGCCGCACATCGGCACGTTCGGCGAAGTGGTGCGCACCACGATGGTCCGCAACGCATTCCGCGCCATCACGGACGACAAAATCCCGACGCGTCTGATCGCTTTCAGCGACGATATGGATGGGATGCGCAAGGTTCCGCCGAACGTGCCGAACAGCGAGATGCTGACGCGCCACCTCGGCATGCCGCTGACCAGCGTGCCGGATCCGTTCGGCGAGCATGAAAGCTTCGCGCATCACAACAACGCGCGGCTGCGCGCGTTCCTGGATTCGTTCGGTTTCGAGTACGAGTTCCTGTCATCGACGCAGCAATACAAGTCCGGCGTGTTCGACGAGATGCTGCTGCGCATGCTCGATCGCTACGACGCGATCATGGCGATCATGCTGCCCACGCTCGGCGAGGACCGGCGCGCGACCTATTCGCCGTTCCTGCCGATCAGCCCGAAGACGGGCAAGGTGCTGCAGGTTCCCACACTCGCGCGCAATTTCGAACGCGGCACGATCGTGTTCGAGGACGAGGACGGATCGCGCGTGGAGACGCCTGTCACCGGCGGTCACGTGAAAATCCAATGGAAGCCGGATTGGGCGCTGCGTTGGGCCGCGCTCGGCGTCGACTACGAGATGTCGGGCAAGGACTTGATCGACAGCGTGAAGGTGAGTTCGCAGATCTGCCGTGCACTCGGCGCGCCGCCGCCGGAAGGATTTAACTACGAGCTGTTTCTTGACGAGCGCGGCGAGCGCATTTCCAAGACAAAGGGCAACGGCCTGGCGGTGGAGGAATGGTTGCGCTACGCGCCGCCAGAGAGCCTTTCCCTCTACCAATTCCAGAAGCCAAAAACCGCCAAGCGGCTTTATTTCGATGTGATCCCGAAGGCGGTGGACGAGTATCTGAGCTTTCTTGACGCCTATCCGCGGCAGAACGCGGCTGAGCGGCTGGAGAATGCGGTCTGGCACATCCACGCCGGCGCGCCGCCGGCGCCGGAAGAGACGGTGGCTTTCGCGCCGGCGACGAACGAGAAGGCGTCGGCCCCGATCACGTTCGCGCTGCTGCTCAATCTTGTATCGGCGGCGAACGCGGAGACCAAGGCGCAGCTCTGGGCGTTTATCGCGAAGTATGCGCCGGCGGCGTCGCCCACGACGCATCCGTTCCTCGACCGGCTCACCGGCTACGCAATCGCCTATTACGACGACTTCGTGAAGCCGACGAAGCGGTTCCGCGCCGCCACCGACAAGGAGCGTGCGGCGTTCCTCGATCTCATCGCGCGGTTCGATCGTCTGCCGGCTGATTTGCGGGACGGTGAGGCGATCCAGGCGGAGGTCTACGCCGTCGGCAAGGAACACGCCTTCGAGCCGCTGCGGGAGTGGTTCAAGGCGCTCTACGAAGTGCTGTTCGGCCAGGAGGCAGGGCCGCGCTTCGGCTCGTTCGCCGCGATCTTCGGCCTGCGCGAGACCGCCGAGCTGATGCGCAGCGCGCTGGACGGCGCTTTCATCCGGGCGGCCTGAGCAACGCCATCACGCACCTGCGTCTTGCGTCGCCGTCGCGGCGCCCTAACCTTGATCGCGAGGGTGGTATGCGCGCACTAAACCGCAGGCTTCTGATCAGCGCTGCGCTGGCTGCGGCGGGCGTGGCGGCGACAGGTCGCGTCGCCGACGCGGCGGTAAACGCAGACGCGCTCATGCTCTACCGCGCCGGAGATTTTCTCGACGCGGCGCAGGCGGCGACGCGGGCCGGCGGCGCCGACAACTTGGCGCTGGCGGCGCGAGCGATGCTGGCCCTCTTGGTCGTGGACCCGCGTCGCGGCGATTTCGTCGATCTTGCCGAGCGGGCGCAGCAGGCAGCCGAACGCGCGCTCTCGCTGTCGACGCAATCGGTGGAAGCGCGGCTGCAGATCGCGATCGCACTCGGCATGCGGGGGCGGCGCATGCCGGTGGCGCAAGCGTTGCGCGAGGGCCTGGCGACGCGGGCGCGCGCGTTCCTGGAGGAAGCGGGCGAGATTGCGCCGCGCGATCCGTGGGCGCAGGCGCTGCTCGGCGGGTGGCATCTGGAAGTTTGGCGCCGCGGCGGGGCGGTCGGCGCCGCCGCGCTCAACGCCAATATCGGGCGCGGCGTCGCCGCTTTCGATCGCGCGCGCGCGTTGGCGCCCAACGATCCCGCGATCGCTGTGCATTATGCGATCGCGCTGCTTGGATTGGGCCATGGCCTGCTGCAGGAGCGGATCGAGGTCATGCTCCAATCCGCGATCGGGATGCGGCCGCGCGATGCGCTGGAACGGCATCTGATCGGGGTGGCGGCGACGGTTCAGGCTGCGCTTGCGCGCGACGGCATGGCCGCGGGTCTGCGCGCTGCGGATGCGGCGTTTCCATAGGTTCCTTGGGACTGGCGCCTTATTGGCTCGCCCACACGATGCGCGCGATCCATTCCACATCGTCCGCACGCAGAAGCTGAGGCGGGTACGCGGGATTGACCGACGTCAGCTCGATGATCTGATCTGTCCGCCGCGCCAGCGTTTTCGCCATAACCGCGCCGCTGCGCGCACGCACGACAACGCGATCGCCGCGGCGCACCGAAGCGGACGGCTGCACAATTACGATGTCGCCAGCACGGTAGAGCGGCTCCATGGACTCCCCGGCGATCTCGAGGGCGTAGACGTGATCGTCGTCCAGCCCTGGAAACCGCAGGGTCTCGGCGGCGGCGATCGGAAAGCCTTGATCATCGAAAAAGCCGTCTGCGCCCGCGCGCGCCATGCCGACGATCGGGACTGCGGCGCCGCGGACCGCGTCGCGTCCCGTCATCAGGGAGGCGAAATCCTCCAAGGTCGCGCCCGTCGCTGCGAAGATCCGGGACAGGCTCTCCGTCGAGGGCCAGCGCGGCTTGCCATCAGGCCCGACCCGCTTGGACTTGTTGAACGCGGTCGGGTCGAGCCCGGCTGCGCGGGCGAGGCCGGACGGCGTCAGCCCCCGGCGCTGCGCCATCTCGTCGATGGCGCGCCAGATCTGGTCGTGCAGCATATGAAACGCCCGCGATGCAGACGCCCCTAAGTCTGCATTCTTGACGTAGGATTATATACCTATTCGCGCACCCATGCAAGTGCGCAAGGTGAGGCGATGGGCGATTCCGAGGGTCTCGTGTTCAAGATCGTGCGCGGCGGGGAGTGGCCCCCGCCCGGCGACGCCTATGACGGCTCGCAAGACGATGGCCGCGACGGCTTCATCCATCTTTCGACCGCGGCGCAAGTGGAGGGGACGCTCGCGCGTCACTTCGCCGGGGAGCAGGGGCTGCTGCTCATCGCGGTCGATGCCCGCGCGCTCGGCGCGGCGCTCCGTTGGGAGGCGTCGCGCGACGGAGCGCTTTTTCCCCATCTCTACGGTCCCCTGCCGCTCAGCGCCGTCCGGTCGGTCCGGGCGCTGCCGTGAGCGTTCACGATCTCGCTGCGCGCGCGCTCCGGACGGTCGATCCCGAGCGCGCGCACCGACTGGCGCTTCTGGGGCTGAAAGCGGGGCTCGGCCCGCGTACCGACAGCGCGGCGTGGCCGATCCTGCGCACCACCCTCGCGGGGATCGAGCTGCCCAATCCGCTAGGTCTCGCGGCGGGATTCGACAAGGACGCCGAGGCGCCCGACGCGATGCTTCGCGCAGGGTTCGGGTTGGTGGAGTGCGGCACGGTTACGCCGCTGGCGCAGTCCGGCAATCCGCGTCCGCGGCTGTTCCGCCTTTTGCCGGACGCCGCCGTGATCAACCGCATGGGCTTCAACAATCGCGGGCTCGACGTGTTCGTTGCGCGGCTGCGTGCGCGCGCACATCGGCCAGGCGTCGTTGGCGCCAACATCGGGGCGAACAAGGATTCGCCTGACCGTCTTGCGGACTACGAGCGCGGGTTCTGCGCCGTCTATCAGCATGCGGCGTATGTGGTTGTGAACGTGTCGTCGCCCAACACGCCGGGCCTGCGCGGGCTGCAGGAGCGCGACGCGCTTGATGCGCTATTGTCGCGGCTGGCCGTGGTTCGAACGCCGCTGGCGGCAGCGCACGGGCGCCGGCCGCTCTTTCTCAAGGTCGCGCCGGATCTCGATGAACCTGCGGTCGTCGAGATTGCGGATCTCGTCGCCGGCCATGGCTTCGAGGGGATCATCGTCTCCAACACCACGATCGCGCGCCCGCTTTCGCTGAAAAGCCGTCATCGCGGCGAGGCTGGGGGGCTTTCGGGCCGGCCGCTGTTTGCGCCGTCCACGGAGATCCTGCGCCAGTTCGCGACGGCGCTGAACGGGCGCGCCACGCTCATCGGCGTCGGCGGGGTGTCATCGGGCGCTGAGGCGCTTGCGAAGATCAAGGCGGGGGCGAGCGCCGTGCAGCTCTATTCCGCGCTGGCTTTGCAGGGGCCGGGGCTTATCGCCCAAATCCTCGCCAATCTCGCTGCTCGGCTCGAAGCTGAGGGCTTCGCCAGCGTCTCGGAGGCGGTCGGCGCCGACCTTGCGTGATCGTGGTTGAGAGGCGCGCCGGCTCGCGCGGTCGGCGCATCCGGACGACGCACGCGCCGATCTTGGACAGAAAGCACTCATGACCTTGCGGATCATCGAAGGGGTTGACCAGTTCGACGCTGCGATCGCACGGCTGGAGACGGCGCTCAGGATCTGGGGCGGCGGCGAGAGCCAGACCTGGCGCGCCGCGGCGCCGGTTCGCGCAGACACTGACGGCGTGAGCTTCGCGCGCCGGGACGATCTCTACCTCTATCTGGAGAAGACGCCGGGCGCAGTTCGCCTCGGCGCAGCGCTCGCCGACGGCGACCGCGATCTTTTCTCGGCGACATTGCCGCGCGACGATCCTGCGTCCGCGCGCGTCCGCTGCGCGATCGCGGAGGACGACGAGGATGGGCGCGCGCACCTGCTGGTCAGCGCCGAGGCGCTCAAGGCGCAGCGCATCAGGGATCCGTTCGGGCGCCTCGCGGGCGTGCACATGGTCCGCCGCGCGCGCGTCGGCGAGCGGGATTATGTGCTGCTCGGGCCGCTCGACGCGCCGCCGATCGGCGATGCGCTCCTGGCGCTGGCGGGGCTCTCTCCGCTGTTCGAGCGCCACGTTGAATCGCTGGCCTCGTTTGAAGGCGAGGCGCGCGATGCGCTCTACGCCGCGACGCGGGCCGTAACCGTGCGCCACCGCGCGGCGGTTTCGGCGACGCAGGCGCTGGCGGAGAGGCTTCGCGCAGAGGGCTTCGCGCCCGACATCGCCGAGACCGGCGCGTTGCAGGCCGCATTCGCGATGAGCCGCGGTCCCGACACGATCGTTGTGGAGACCTGCGCGTGCGCGCAGCTCGGGGTATTTTCCGCCGCCGTCGGGCGGCTGGCGCTCTCTGCGCCTCCGGGCGCCGGGCTGCAGCCGGTGCTGCTCATGCCTGCGGCTGCGGCGGGGCGCGGCGAGAGCCTTGCGCCGTTCGCTGCGGCGCTCACGGTCCTGGGGGTCTGCGTGGTGACGTTCGACTTCGACGGGCAGCGCGCGGTCTTGAACGCGTCTCCACACGGCGCGGCGGCGCTCGGCGATCTGGCCGCCGCGCTGATCAGAGACTGACGAGCGCGCACCGTTCGTCGCGACTGGATGTCGGTTTGTCGCTGCACACCGTCTTTCGTCGCAGATATTGTCGTGTTGGTGGTCGCAAATGAGGCGTTCGTCGCGATTATTGCGTCGTTCGTCTCTGTCGCTGAGCGCTACGGCATTTCGTCGTGCGGATGCGGGCGTTCGTCTATGAACCCTGCAACACTCGCCGACGAACGCTTCTAACCCTCCCGATCGTTCATTGATCGCGGCGAAAGCGCGTCAATAAATCGGCGCACCGAAGACGTGCGCACGGTGCGCGACAAGATTTCATCGGGGGTTTGAGAATGGCGAAGCGAGTTGATCGTGGGTGGAAGCATGTCGGCCTGCGCAGCACGGCCATGCTGGCGGCGTTGGCCAGTCTGACGGCCTTCACCCCTGCGTACGCACAAGAAGATCCTGACGCGCCGGAGCAGGCGCAAAGCACCGAGGACGAGGCGATCGTCATCACCGGCTCGCGCATCCGCCGCGATACGTTCACATCATCCTCGCCGGTGGAGATCATCACAGCGGAAGAATCGGCGCTCGAAGGCATTATCGACACGGCTGAGATCCTCCAGGGCTCTACGGTCGCGTCCGGCTCCACGCAGATCAACAACACGTTCAACGGTTTCGTCGTCGAAGGCGGTCCGGGCGTGAACACGATTTCGCTGCGCGGACTAGGCTCGATCCGCACGCTGGTGATGATGAACGGTCGTCGGCTCAATCCCGCCGGCGTGCGCGGCGAGGTCGGCGCGGTCGACCTCAACGTCATTCCAGAATCGATGATCGAGCGGATCGAAATCCTCAAGGACGGCGCCTCCTCGATCTACGGCTCCGACGCGGTCGCGGGCGTGATCAACGTGATCACGCGCCAGGACCTCGACGGGCTTATCCTCTCCACCGGCGGGATGGCGACGTTCGACGGCGGGGGCGAGACGTTTCAGCTCAACGGCGCGTGGGGCAACACGTTCGATCGCGGGAACATCACCGTGTCGTTCGAGTACTTCCAGCGCAACGATCTCTCGCTCAGCGATCGCGACTATCTCTCGTGCCCGCAAGACTATGTGTACGACGTCAACGACCGCAACCAGCGCGTCGATTTCACCTATGACGACGGCTCGCCAATCTGCTTCGGCACGCTGAGCGGCACGGTGAACCGGCGCACGCCCTCGCTCGCGCGTTTCCTGCAAGTGCCCGGCAACCCGGCCAACGCCGCAACCGGCGCGCCCGCCGGGTTCCAGCGCGTCGCGATGTCGTTTGCGCAAGTGTTCGCCGCGACGCCCGTGGGCCCCGATCGCTATCAGAACGCATTGCAGGCCTATCGCAATCAGCTCGCGGATACGCCGACGAACAATCAACGCGAAAAGAACACGGACGCGATCTCGCCGGTCGAGCGGTTCTCGCTGTTCGCGACCGGCAATTATGACCTCAGCCCGAGCATGGAGCTTTACGGCGAGGCGCTGCTCAATCGCCGCGAGTCGCATCAAGACAATTGGCAGCAGCTCTTCCCAACGTTCCAGGCGAGCGCGGCTGATCCGAACAACCCGTTCTTCGGCCAGATCGCCGATTCCACCGTCCTGGTGCCGAGCAACGCCGATCAGGAGATCGACTATTACCGCGCCATCGTCGGCCTGCGCGGGGACATCCCGTTCTTGAGCGGCTGGCGCTACGACGTCTACGGGCAGTTCGGGCGCTCCGAAGGGCAATTGAGCGGCGATGGAACGCTGCGCAATCGGCTGCTCGATGCGCTCGGCTATCAAGACCTGCCGGGCAACGCGACGGACGGGCTCGTCTATGTTGGGCCGTGCACACAGAACGCCGGCGCGAATTGCGCCCCGTTCAACATGTTCGACATCAACTACATCCAGACGGGCATCCTCCCGCAAGCGGTCGCGGACTACATCCGCACCGTCGACGTCGGCAACACGACCTACGAGCAGACCCTGTTCCAGGGCGTCATCGACGGCGACGTGATGGAGTTGCCTGCGGGCCCGCTGGCGCTGGCGCTCGGCGCCGAATGGCGTGAAGAAACGATCGACGACACGCCGAGCATCGATAGCCAGAACAACAACATCTTCGGGCGCACGAGCGCGGGGCGCACGGTGGGCACCGACACCGTCTACGAGTTCTTCGGCGAAGCCGAAGTGCCGCTGCTCGCGAACATGCCGCTGTTCGAGCAATTGACGCTCAACACGTCAGCGCGCTGGACGCACTATGACAGCTATGGCGAGAACTCGACCTACAAGATCGGCCTCAACTGGAGCATGACGCCGGAGTACCGCCTGCGCGGCACCATCGGCACCAGCTATCGCGCGCCGGCCCTGTTCGAGCTCTTTCTCGCCAACCAGACGGGCTTCCTCGCGCAATCGCAGATCGATCCTTGCATCGATTGGGGCAACGATCCCGATCCGATCCTGCAGGCCAATTGCGCCGCCGACGGCATTCCCGCCGATTATGCGGGCACCGCGGGATCTGCGACGATCATCACGGGCGGCGGCGCCGGCATCCTTGAAGCCGAGGAATCCGACGCGGTCAGCCTCGGGTTCATCTGGACGCCGAACTTCATCGATCTGTCCGTCGCGCTCGATTATTTCGAGATCGAGGTGAACAACCAGGTCGCGCAGTTCGGCACGGCGAACATCTTGAACGCCTGCTACACGGGCGTCTCGCCGGACTTCTGCACGTTGTTCACGCGCCAGCTTGATCCCAACCTGCCGAACTTCCTCGGCATCCTCACCGTCAACAATTCGTTCGTGAACCTCGATCAGCAGATCACGCGCGGCTTGGATCTCGCGGCGCGCTACGAACACGAGTTCTCGTTCGGCACGTTCCGCGCTGACCTCGACATCACCTGGACGTTCGAGGATGTATTCAACCTCTTCTCCGGAGCGCAGGTCGATTTCAACGGCGAGGTCGGCGATCCGGACTTCGTCGGCAACCTTTCGCTCCGCTTCGATCGCGGCGACTGGACCTATTTCTGGGACATCGACATGATCGGCAAAGCGTCGGACACGGAGGATTTCGGGACCGACGTCTTCACGCTCCGCCAGGGCGCGGTGCCGGGCTTTGCGTCTGTGCCGGTGTACTTCAAGCAATACACCGAGCCGACCGCGTACCACGATGCGTCCGTGCGCTATCAGACCGACGCGTGGACGTTCCAGTTCGGCATCCAGAACATCTTCGGGGAGGAGCCGCCGGCGGTGTCCACCGGCGTCACCCGGATCGGCAATGTGCAGCTTGTGGCGACGCAGAACGATCTGCTCGGCCGGCGCGCGTTCTTTGAGGTCACCCGGCGCTGGTAGCGCCGGGGTCGGAACGTCGCGCTGGCGGCTCGGGCTCCGGGCCGGCGGCGGGGCGGAGAGCGCCATCCCTAGCAACCGGCGCTCGCGTACTTGGCGCGGCGGGTCCTTCCGGATCCGCCGCGTTTTTATCGGCCCGTTCCGCACTGCGCCGGATTGCGGCGTCCCCTTGCGGGCCGCTCTTTCGTGTGTGATATAAAGACATGTTTATATCTCCAACTCAGGAGCGGAAGCGCCCCGTTGAGCGGCTGGCTACGGCGCTGAGTGCAGCGGGCGAGCCGACTCGGTTGCGGATCCTGGCCCTCCTGGCGCAGGGGGAAATGGCGGTCGGCGAGCTGGCGCAGGCTTTGGCGCAGAGCCAGCCGCGTGTGAGCCGGCACCTCCGCCTCATGACCGAAGCGGGCCTGATCGAACGGCTCCCCGAAGGCGCATGGGTGTTCTATCGGCTGAGCGACGCACCGGTCGAGCGTGGGCTGGTGACCGCCGCGCTCTCCGGCGCCGATCCGGAGGACGGCCTCTTGCGCCGCGACGCCGGCCGGCTCGCCGACATTCGCGCTGCGCGCGACGCGGCGGCGGAGGCGTATTTCGCCGACAACGCCGCGGACTGGGATCGGGTGCGCGCCCTGCACCTTCCCGATGCCGACATCGACGCTGCGATGCTGGCGGCCGCGGGCGAGGGGCCGTTCGACTTGATGGTCGATGTCGGCGTCGGCGCCGGGCGCATGATCGAGGTCTTCGCCGACCGGGTCGGGCGAGCCGAGGGGTTCGACACCTCACGCCAGATGCTGGCCGCGGCGCGCGCAAAGCTCGCCGCGCTGCCCGCCGCGAAGGCCGCTGTGCGGTTTGGCGACGCCTACGATCCTCCGGCGCCGGTCGAGAGCGCTGATCTGGTGACGATCCACCATGTGCTGCACTTCCTTCAGGACCCGGCCCGCGCGGTCGCGCAGGCGGCCAAGCTCCTGCGCCCCGGCGGCCGCTTGCTGATCGCCGATTTCGCGCCCCATCAGCTGGAGTTCCTGCGCCGGGCGCATGCGCATCGCCGTCTCGGCTTCGCCGATTCCGAGATCGCGGCGTGGTGCGACGCCGCGGGCGCGCCGGTCATCTCATGCGCGACGCTCGCGCCGCGAGCGCCGTCGGGCGAAGCGCTGACAGTGAAGGTGTGGGCGGCGGAGCGCCCCGGCGGCGGGCTTGGTCTTGGGGCCAAATCCCTGGCGGAGGCCGCGGCATGAGCGTCGCGCCGCACCTTCAAGGCTATATCGCAGACGCCGCCGACCGCGCCGGTCGTGCGCGCGGGCGGATCAATGTCTCGTTCGAGTTCTTCCCGCCGAAGACGGAGAAGCTTGAGGAGCAACTCTGGGAGGCGATCCGCAAGCTTGAGCCGCTGGCGCCGCGTTTCGTCTCCGTCACCTACGGCGCTGGCGGCACAACGCGCGATCGGACGCACCGCACCGTCGCGCGCATCGTGAAAGAAACCTCGCTCAACGCTGCGGCCCACCTCACTTGCGTGTCCGCCACCCGCGTCGAGGTCGATGCGGTCTTGCGCGATTATTGGAGCGCAGGGGTGCGCCATATCGTGGCGCTGCGCGGCGATCCGCCGGGCGGGGCGGGCGGCGCCTATTCTCCGTATCCTGACGGTTACGCTTACGCCGCTGACCTGGTCTCCGGCGCGCGGGCCGTGGCGCCGTTCGAGGTGTCGGTCGCGGTCTATCCCGATCGCCATCCCGACAGCGCCGATTGGGACGCGGAAATCGACAACTTCAAGCGCAAGCTCGATGCGGGCGCGACGCGTGGGGTGTCGAATTTCTTCGTCGATTCGGATTCTTTCCTGCGCCTGCGCGACCGCGTCGCCGCCGCGGGGATCGCCGCGCCCGTCGTGCCGGGCATCATGCCGGTGTCGAACTTCAACGGCTTCAGAAAGATGGCAGACGCCGGCGGCGTGAGCGTGCCGGCCTGGTTCGCGGGGCTTTTTGACGGGCTCGACGGCGATCCCGATACACGCCGGCTGGTGGCCGCGGCCGCGAGCGCGGAGCTTTGCGCGCGCCTCATTGCCGAAGGCGTCGAGGACTTCCACTTTTATACGCTCAACCGCGCTGACCTCACGCTGGCGATCTGCCGCGTGCTGGGCGTGCGCGCGCAGGAGACCCACGCGTCATGAACAGAAATGAACGGCTGGCGCATTTCGCTGCTGAGCGCGCCAAGCGCATTCTCGTGCTCGACGGCGCGTGGGGCGTCCATCTGCAAGGGCGCGGCCTTGAAGAAGCGGATTATCGCGGCGCGCGCTTCATCGGCCACAACCGCCCCTTGAAGGGCAACCACGACATCCTCTGCCTCACGCGCCCGGACGTGGTGGCGGAAGTGCACGCGGCTTATCTCGACGCAGGCGCCGACATCACGTCCACCAACACGTTCTCCGGCACAGCAATCAGCCAGGCCGACTACGACACGCAAAGCGTGGCGCGCGAGATCAACGCCGCCGCAGCGCGCATCGCGCGCGAGACCTGCGATCGCTACGAGGTGCAAGACGGCAAGCCCCGCCTTGTGGCCGGCGCAGTCGGCCCGACGAACAAGACGCTCTCGCTCTCGCCGGACGTGAATGATCCCGCGCGGCGCGACGCGACGTTTGAGGACCTTGCGCGCGCCTATGCCGACCAGGCGCTGGGCCTCATCGAGGGCGGAGCGGACATCATGCTGATTGAGACGGTGTTCGACACGCTGACCGCGAAGGCGGCGCTCTTCGGCCTCTGGGACGCGTTCGATCAGACTGGTGAAGAGCGTCCGCTCTGGATTTCAGGCACGATCACGGACCGCAGCGGGCGCACGCTCTCCGGGCAGACGGTTGAAGCATTCTGGAATTCAGTGCGCCACGCCAATCCCTGGGCGGTGGGCCTGAATTGCGCGCTCGGCCCCACGGAGATGCGGCCGTTCCTCGCCGATCTGGCGCGTGTCGCGGATTGTCCGGTCTCGGCCTATCCGAACGCCGGCTTGCCGAACGCGATGGGCGGCTATGACGAAACGCCGTGCTCGATGGAAACGCACTATGCCGAATGGGCGCGGGCAGGACTCGTCAACATCGTCGGCGGCTGCTGCGGCACGACGCCTGAGCACGTCGCGCACATGAAGCGCGCCGTGGAGGGGGTCGCGCCCCGCACCATCCCCGCGCACGAGACGAAGCTGAGGCTGAGCGGATTGGAGCCTTTCAATGCCGCGGCATAAGTTTCCTCCCCTGATTGCGGGAGAGCTGGTTGCGAGCGAAGCAGGAAACCGGAGGGGGACGATCCACCTTCAGTCCGGCGCGCACGCTTCGTTCCCATTCCGTCATTTCGGCGCATGCGCGCTTCATGACAACTCCCCCGCGAGCGGGGGAGGACAGCCGTGACAAACCTTTTCGCCAATTTCGTCATCGTCGGGGAACGGACGAACGTCACCGGCTCGGCCAAGTTCCGGAAGCTGATCGAGGCGGACGATTATTCCGGCGCGCTCGCGGTAGCGCGCCAGCAGGTGGAGGCGGGCGCCAACGTTCTCGACGTGAACATGGACGCCGCGCTGATCGACGGCCCCAAGGCGATGACGCGGTTCTTGAACCTCATCGCCGGCGAACCGGACATCGCGCGCATCCCGATCATGGTCGATTCCTCGAAATGGGAGGTGATCGAGGCGGGCCTGCGTTGCGTGCAGGGCAAAGCGATCGTCAACTCGATCTCGCTGAAGGAGGGTGAGGATATTTTCCTTGCGCACGCCAGGAAAGTGCGCCGCTACGGCGCCGCGGTGGTCGTCATGGCGTTCGACGAGAACGGGCAGGCCGATTCCGAAAACCGCAAGGTCGAGATCTGCACGCGCGCCTACGATCTCCTTACCGCCAACGGCTTTCCCCCCGAAGACATCGTGTTTGATCCCAACATCTTCGCAGTCGCCACCGGCATCGAAGAGCACGCGGACTACGCCAACGCCTTCTTCAACGCCGCGCGGCGCATTCGCCGGGACTTGCCGCACGCGCACGTGTCGGGCGGCGTCTCCAACGTCTCGTTCTCCTTCCGCGGCAATGAGCGTGTACGCGAAGCGATGCACGCCGTGTTCCTCAAGCACGCGATCGCGGCGGGCATGGACATGGGGATCGTGAACGCCGGATCGCTGACGCTTTATGACGACGTCGAGCCGGATTTGCGCGCGCGCGTGGAGGACGTCCTGCTCAACCGACGCGCCGACGCCACCGAGCGCCTCCTTGAAGTCGCCGACCGCTACAAGGGCGGCGACAAGAAGAAGGACGCGGCGAAAGACCTCGCTTGGCGGGAGCTTCCCGTGAGCGAGCGGCTGGCGCATGCGCTGGTGCACGGGATCAACACCCACATCGTGGAGGACACCGAGGCTGCACGCCTTGAAACCGCGCGCCCGCTGCATGTGATCGAGGGGCCGCTGATGGACGGCATGACCGTCGTCGGCGATCTCTTCGGCGCGGGGAAGATGTTCCTGCCGCAGGTCGTCAAGTCCGCCCGTGTGATGAAGCAGGCCGTCGCGCACCTCATTCCGTTCATGGAGGAGGAGAAACAGCGCACCGGCATGGCCGGCCGGTCCAACGGCAAGATCGTGATGGCGACCGTGAAGGGCGACGTGCACGACATCGGGAAGAACATTGTCGGCGTCGTGCTCCAGTGCAACGGCTACGACATCATCGACCTCGGCGTCATGGCGCCGTGCGACGCCATCCTCGACGCGGCGATCAAGGAGAACGCCGATGCGATCGGCCTCTCGGGCCTGATCACGCCGTCGCTTGACGAGATGTGTTATGTCGCCAGCGAGATGCAGCGCCGCGGCATGACGCTGCCGCTGTTGATCGGCGGCGCCACCACCAGCCGCACCCATACCGCTGTCAAGATCGCGCCGAACTACAAGGGGGCCACGATCTACGTGACCGACGCGTCGCGCGCGGTGCCGGTCGTGCAGAAATTGCTGTCGTCGGATGCGGAGAGCTTTGTGAAGGACGTGCGCGCGGATCAGGATGTCGCGCGCCAGCAATTCCTCGCCGGCCAGGACAAGCGTCCGCGACTTCCGCTGCAGGCGGCGCGGGCGCGCGCGCCGCGGCTTGACTTTGCGCCGGCGCGGCCGAGCTTTCTCGGCGTGCGCGCGTTCCGCGATTTCCCGCTGCGCGAGCTTGCATCCTATATCGACTGGACGCCGTTCTTCGCGTCATGGGATTTGACCGGCCGGTACCCGGCGATCCTGAGCGACGACATCGTCGGGGAAGCGGCGCGCGGTCTCTTCAAGGACGCCGAGGCGATGCTGGACCGGATGGTGGCGGAGAAATGGGTTGCAGCCCATGGCGTCGTCGGCTTCTGGCCGGCGAACCGCGACGGCGACGACATCGTGCTTTATGCGGATGAAACCCGCAGCGAAGAGATCGCGCGCCTTCACACCCTGCGCCAGCAGATGGACAAGCAAGCCAAGCCGAATTTCGCGCTGGCCGATTTCGTCGCACCGCCGGGGGTGGCCGATTATGTCGGCGCGTTCGCTGTGACGGCCGGCGCGCACGAAGACGAGGCGGCCGAGCGCTTCAAGCGCGTGAACGACGATTATTCCGCGATCATGGTGAAGGCGCTTGCGGATCGGCTGGCGGAAGCGTTTGCGGAATGCCTGCATGCGAAGGTGCGCCGCGAGCTCTGGGGCTATGCGCCCGATGAGACGCTCTCCAACCAGGCGCTGATCACGGAGCGCTATCAAGGCACCCGCCCGGCGCCGGGCTATCCGGCGCAACCGGCCCACACCGAGAAGCGCACGCTGTTCACGCTGCTGGATGCGCCGCGCAACGCCGGCATGGACCTCACCGAGAGCCTGGCGATGACGCCGCCGGCTTCGGTGAGCGGCGTCTATTTCTCTCATCCGCAGGCGGAATATTTCGGCGTGGGACGCATCGAGCGCTACCAGGTGGACGATTATGCGCGCCGTAAGGGCTGGTCGCGCGCGGAGGCGGAGCGCTGGCTCGCGCCGATCCTCGCCTACGATCCGGCGCGTGCAGACGCGGCGTGATGCGGCGTTGGGGGCCGACTCGCGCTATGATCGCGGGATGCGCGTCATCCTCCTCGCCCTCGCGCTTTGTGTGATCGCCTTTGCGCTTAATCTGGTCGGTGATTTCTCGGTCGCGACTTCGGATGCGGCCCAAGCGCCGACCGCGCGCGCATCCATCGCGCCGGCAGGTGCGTCTGCGCCCGTGCACGAACCTGTGCATGAGACGGCGCACGATCTGGAGTCGCTAAACAAGCGGTAAAGAACTGCGCGCGTTCATTGGCCGTTTGCGGGTCTGTGTCAGCATAAACGACGTCTGACACTTCGAGGCGAGCATGCGCGGGCGGATCGTTCTCGGCGCCGGGTTGGCTGGGCTGATGCTCGCCAGCTGCGCGTCCATTCAATACGAGGCAAGTTACGGGCCCCCGCCGCAGCGCGTCGGGCCGAGCACTGCGACGCTGCCCGGCGTTTTCGCGGACGGCCCGCCCGTGATCGTGCACGAGGCGCGGCGCCAGCAATGCGTGCCGTTCGCGCGCACGCTCTCCGGCGTTCAGATCTTCGGCGACGCCCACACCTGGTGGTCGCAAGCTGCGGGGCGCTATCCGCGCTCCGGTTTGCCGGCGCCCGGCGCCGTGCTGGTGCTGGAGGGCTACAACACGCCCTATCGCGGGCACGTTGCGGTGGTGACGGCGGTGGTCTCGGGGCGGGAGCTCCGCGTCGACCAGGCCAATTGGCTCAACAGCGAGGAAGTGACCGTCCGGGTGCCCGTGCGGGATGTTTCGCCGAACAATGACTGGAGCCAGATCCGGATGTGGCACATCCCGACCCGCGCCTGGGGCGCGCGAATCTATCGGGTGCAGGGCTTCATCCATCCGCTGCCGCTGACGCTCGCCGCGTCTTCCTGATGTAGTCAACGCCCGACGCGAGCCTCGTTAACCAAGATGAATGTTCCGGTCGCCTTAGTAAATTAACCAAACCGACCGCGTTCTCTGAATAGAACTTAAGCATAAAATGCAGTTTTGAGGTCGTTTTGTTTCGCCAGGACACAGAAGCGGCCGTTATTTTTAGGCGTTCCTTAACCTCAAGAGCGGCTTTTGGGCGAGGTCGGGCGATAGCTTGGGTTTTGGGACACAATGACGAAACGTGCGATGTGGATCGCGGCGGGCGCCATTGCCGCATGCGCCGCCGGCCAGGCTTCGGCGCGGACGCCGCTCTCGATCGATCCAACCGTTTCGGTGGAGCCGGGCGCAAGCGCGCAGGCTTCGCCGTTCGCGACGCTGACGCCATCGGCGTTTGAGCCGCCGGCCCCGCCGGTCGCGTCCTTCGCCCCCACGCTGAACGCCCGGGGACCGCGGCTGCAGTGCGTGCCGTTTGCGCGCGCCGAATCCGGCGTGGAAATCTATGGCGACGCCGACACATGGTGGTCGCAGGCGCAGGATCGTTTCGACACCGCGCAGGCGCCGGACCAGGGCTCGGTCATCGTGATGCGCGGCTACCGCAACCCCAATCGAGGCCACGTGGGCGTCGTGCGCCAGGTGGTGAACCGCCGGCTGATCCTGGTCGACCACGCCAATTGGATGAACCGCGGCGAGATCACCCGCCGCGTGCCCGTGCGGGACGTGTCCACGGCCGGGGACTGGAGCCAGATCCAGGTGTGGAATGTGCGCGGGCGCCATTGGGGCGGGCGCACGTACGAGGTGCAGGGCTTCATTGTTGCGCCCGAAGCGGGCGATCGTGGCGTCGCCGCGCAGCGCGTGAGCCGCACCCCGCTGGGCTAATTCCCAAGTCCGCCCAATCCCCATATGGTCCCGCGTTTCGGGTGAGGGACCCTTGGAGCGAGGCGGAGCGATGGGGACGGGCGCGGCGGCGAAGGCGGGCGGGGCGGCCCCGCGCAGAGGCGGCATCCGCCTGTTTCAATTCCTGACGCAGAATCCGCTCTGGGAAATCTTCATCCTGCTCGCGATCGTCACGAACGCGGCGCTGCTCGGCATCGACGCGCATTTCGGCGAGCGCAACCCATACCACGCCTATATCGAGCAGGCGGACAATTGGTTCCTGATGCTGTTCACGGTCGAACTGGCGCTTGAGTTTCTGGCGCAGGGGCCGCGGCGGTATTTCTCCAACGGCTGGAACTGGTTCGACGTCATCGTCGTCGGCGTGTGCTACGTCGCGTTCAGCCCGGCCATCAGCGCGCTGCGGACGCTGCGTGTGGTGCGCGTGTTCCGCCTGATCAGCGCGGTGCCGCAGATGCGGCGCGTGGTGGAGGCGCTGTTCGGTGCGATGCCGGGCATCATGGCGACGCTCGCTGTGCTGTTCGTTGTTTTCTACATCGGCGCGGTGATGGGCACGACGCTGTTCCGCGGCGCGCCCGGGTTCAACGATCTTGGCGAAGCGGCGCTGACGCTCTTCCAGCTCTCGCAATTCGACGGCTGGGGCGAAACCATCGCGATGCTCGAGGAGAACGGCCACCCCTACGCCTGGGTGTTCGTGATGATCTTCACCATCATCGGCGCGTTTGCGGTGCTGAACCTTTTTGTCGGCGTCATCGTGGAGGCGGTGCAGGAGGCGCCCAAGAGCGTCGTTAGCCAGATCAAGACCGACATCGACCAGATGGAGGAGGACGTCGAAGACATCCAGGAGGCGCAGGAGGACGCCGCCAAGACGCGCGCCAGAATCCTGGAGGAAATCTCGGCGCTGCGCGCCGAAGTCGCAGCCCTGCGCGCCGAGAAAGACCGCTGACGCCCAATTCTGGCGGCAGTCTGTCCTCAACGTTGGGTCTGCGCTTGCCCCTGCGCGGGCCAATTGCGGTACACTGAGGCGATGTCAGTCTGGTCGCGAATCATCGACATGGCGCAGAGCGTCTTCGATCCGGAAGCGGACGCCCCGGAGACGAGCCAGGAGTGCGCGCCCGATCCGAACGATGTCGGGTTCACCGCCGCGGTGATCGGGCTGGCTGCGAAGATGGCGAAGGTCGACGGCGAGGCTGACGAGCAGGAGATGTCCGCCGCTGCCCGCGTGTTCCGCCCGCCGCCGGGCGAGGAGGCCGCGTTCCGTCGGGTCTACACTCTCGCCAGGCAGAGCGTGCACGGCTTTGAATCCTACGCGCGCCAGATCGGGCGCAAGTATCGCGCGCGGCCCTGCCTGCTTGAGGACGTGCTCGACGGCCTCTTCCACATCGCCGCCTCGGACGGCGCGGTCGACGCGGCCGAACTCGCCTACCTGCAGACCGTCGCTGAGCATTTCGGGTTCAGCGAGCTTGAGTTCCGGCGCATCAAGGCGACCAATCTGGGGCCGGATGCGCGTGATCCGTACGCTGTGCTCGGCCTCTTGCCGGGCGCGTCGCTAGAGGAGGCGCGCCAGGCATGGCGGCGGATGGCGGCGGAGAACCATCCCGATCGCATGAGCCAGCGCGGGGCGCCCGACGCCTTCGTGAAAATCGCGGAGGAGAAGACCGCCGCGATCAACGCGGCCTACGCCCAGATCCGCGAAGAACTCCTGGTTGGGGCGCAGTAGACGCTGCCACTCCCTCCTTGAGCGGGTGAGGCAGCGAAGCCGACAGTGGAGCGATGCACACGCACCTCCTCCGTCGTTCGCTACGCTCACAACACCTCCCCCCGAGAACGGGGGAGGAGGGGCGCGCAAGAAGAGAAGCGTCAGTCGGTCTGTAAGCCGGGTTCTGTACGAGGTCGCCCTCGTGACGATCATTCCTCTGGACCGGCCCTCGCGGACCGGTTCTCGCGACCAACCCGACCCCGGCCCACGGACAGGCCTGCCGTTTCCGGCGCGGGGTCCTATTCGGTCTTGCTCCCGACGGGGCTTGCCGTGCCCGCTTCCTTACGGTCGCGGCGGTGGGCTCTTACCCCACCGTTTCACCCTTGCCCGCCACGCCAAAGCGCGACGGGCGGTCTATTCTCTGTGGCGCTATCCCTGAGGTCGCCCTCGGCGGAAGTTATCCGCCGTCGTGTCCGCATGGAGCCCGGACTTTCCTCGCGTCACCCAAAAGCCCCTGACGCGCGATCGCCCGACCGACTGACGGCGGAGATATAGACCTCTGCGCGCGGCGCGTGAAGCGTCACGCCGCCAGTGCAGCCGCCAACGCGATCGTTTCCGCATCGGCGACGCCGTCGACGCGCGCCGCGCGGAAGCGGCGCTGAAACGCCGTCACAACGGAGGCGGTCTGCGCGTCAAAGACGCCGCTCTCAGCGACGCTGTAGCCGAAGCGCGCGAGATCACGTTGCAGCGCGGCCACCGCCTCGCTGGTCTCGCCCGCGGCGAGGTCGCGATAGATGGTCGGCGCGGGTGCTGCGGGCCACACCGACACGCCCGCTTCCGCCAGCCGCGCCCAGGGAAACCGCTCGCCGGGATCGAGCTTGCGGTCTGGCGCGAGATCGGAATGGCCGATCACGTCGCGCGGCGTGAGCTTGCGGCGCGCGAGGATGTCGCGCAGCAACGCGATGACGGCCGCGATCTGCGCGTCGGGATACGGCGGCAAGCCGAAATCATGGCCGCCGTTGACGATTTCGATTCCGATCGAGCGTGAATTGAGTTCGGCGGCGCCGCGCCAATGACCTTGCCCGGCATGCCAAGCGCGCTTTTCCTCATCGACGAGGCGCCAGACCTCGCCCGCCTCGCCGACGACATAGTGCGTGCTCACGCGCGCCAGCAGCGTTTCCGGATCGAGTGCAGGATCCTGCCACGGGCCGGGATAGCGGCCGGCCCTGGGTTCAGGATCGGTCAGCCGCTTCAGCGCCACCTCGGCGGATTGCATGCCGGTGTAGTGCAGGACCACGAGTTCGATCGGCAGCCAGCGGTCGTCGAGATTGGGTGAGGGGAGATCGATCATCCTGGGCTCTTTGTGGCGCGTTGGGGCGCGATCGCCAAGCGCGCCGGGGTCAGGTCTCTCCAGGGCGTCAGCTCTCACCAGGGCATCAGGTCTCTGGGACCCGCGCCAGGGATTTCTGGCGCAGCGCGATGATGGCGACGCCGCTCAGCGCAATTGCTGCGCCGAGCGCGAGCTTCGGCGACAGCGTCTCGTTCAGCAGCACCACGCCGAACACCACCGCCCATACCGGCGTCATTAGAGTGAGCGGGGTGATGAGCGTGACCTCGTATCTCTTGATAAGGAAATAGAAGGCGCCGTGGCCGAATATTGAGGTCCCGATGACGGAGAAGATCAGCGCGCCGACATAGCCCCAGCCCAGCGCCGCCGATTGCGCGAGCTGATCTTCCTCCATGAATAGGCTGAGCGCGAGCGGTAGGGGAACCGACACCAGCGCCAGCCACGCCTGCATCTGGAAGACTGGAATCGGCTCCATCTTCTTCATCGCGACGCCGCCGACCGACGCCACGAGCGCGGACAGGATGGCGAAGACGATGCCGACGGAGAAGGCGAGGCTGCCGGGCTGATAGGCGATAACGATGACGCCGACGAACGCGAGCGCCATGCCCAGCGCGCGCCGCCAACCGATCGTTTCGTTGAGGAAGATCATCGAGAGCAGCGTCGTGAACGGCAGCCCGAGCTGCCCCGCGATCGCAACCGACGAAGCCGTCGCGTATTTGAGGCCGAGGAACAACAGCACGAAATTGAGGCCGCCAACGCAAAGGCCGATCAAAGTCGCCCAGCCCCATTGCCGGGGAATGCGCTGCAGGAACGGCAACAGGATAATCGCCACGCACGCGAAGCGCACGAACGCGTAGAACAGCGGCGGCGCGTCCGCCACGACATAGCGCGTCAGAACAAGATTGAGCCCCCAGGCCAGGCACACGCCGCACAGCAGCAGAAAGTCGCGGACCCCCATCGCCTGGCAGGTCTAGAGCGCGCCAGGTGGGGCGCGAAACGGATTCTGATGGCCGGTGAGAAAAACGGTCAGGCGCGAGGCGGTTCAGCGGCCCAGCCGTCGGGCATCCGGCGCGCTTCGAGGATGACGGGGCCGGCGCGCTGAGCGCGCGGCTTGCGCTGCGTCATGCGGAGTGTCAGCGCCGCCGCAGCGATCGCCAGGCCGACAAGCGTCACCGCCAGCGCCGCGATCGCGAGAAGCGCAACGGCGGCTGCGCCGATCAAGCCAACAAGCAGCGTGCGGCCCCAAATCGCGGCGTGTTCGCGGAAGCTGCGGCGGCTTCGGTTTGCGGTGCGGGCGTCGATCTCGATCAGCGTCATGGCGGGTCCGGCGGTTCTTTGCCACGCCGGTTCAAGTCCGGCATCATTGCATGTTGGATCGCGGCCCCGCGGCGTCAATCCGCCAACACGCGCGGGACGCAGAGGATTGGCCGTTCGCCCAATGTTTGGGCTGAGGCGGTGGTCAGGGAAGGGGCCGCGCTCCCGCCATCCTGCTGACAGAAAGCTGTCAGCAGTGATAGCCTAAGCATGCCTCATGCGACGCGCTGACCGCCTCTTCCAAATCATCCAATCGCTGCGGCGCGCCCGCGGACCGATTACCGCGGACGCGATCGCGGCCGAGTTGGAGACATCCAAACGCACGATCTACCGCGACATCGCCGCGCTGATCGGGCAGCGCGTGCCGATCCGCGGCGAGGCCGGCGTCGGTTATGTGCTGGACGACGGCTGCCACATGCCGCCGCTGATGCTGACCCCGGACGAGATCGAAGTCGCGGTGGTCGGCGCGCAATGGGTGCAAGGGCGCGCCGATCCGGCGCTTCGCCGCGCCGCCGCCGATCTCATCGCCAAGATTGCGGCGTCGGCGCCGGACCGGCTGCGCCCGCTGGTGCTGGAGCCGGCGGCGGCAGCGGCCCCGCCGTCGCGCGCGAACGCCGCCGACACCATCGACATGCCCCAGTTGCGCGCCTGGATCATCGCGGCGCGCAAGGTGCGCCTGGTGTATCGGGACGAGCGCGGCCAGCAGACGGAGCGAACGATCTGGCCGATCGCGATCGGCTATCTGGAAACCGTCCGCCATGTCGTGGCGTGGTGCGAGCTGCGTGGTGACTTCCGCCATTTCCGCGCCGACCGCATCGTCGATGCGGACTTTCTCGAGGATCGCATTCCTGAGCGGCCGGCTGCGCTGCGCCGGCGCTGGCGCCAGCAGGAGCTGGCCGCGCATCGCGCGCCCTAACCTTCCGTTTCGCGCGCCGCGGCGATCGCGCGCACGCGCCGGACGGCTTGCGCAGCGATATCCGGGCGCAACCATTGCGGCATGTGGCCGACGCCGGGCAGGCAGATGAGTTCGGCGCTTTGCAGATCGGCGGCGAGATTGCGCGCGTGGATCTTCGGGCTGACGACGCGGTCCTTGTCCGCGGTGATGATCACCGTCGGCGACATGATCTCGGGATAGAGCGGGGCCTGGCGCGGATACTCGCGCTTGGTCGCGACCACGTCGCACGCGCTGGCGCGGAACGCGCGTGGACGGAACGCGAGCGGCACCGCCGCTTGGCGTGCATAGTCCGGCGGCGGCTCGGCGGGCGCGAAGGTGTTGGCGATGGCGCCCTTCGCGGCGCCCGGCGCCAACAGCGGCACAAGCGTGCGGCAGAACAACGGGCCGACAAGCGGGCGCGCGGCGGTCTCCGCCCACCAGGCGTTCCCGCCGGGATAGGGATGGCTCGCGGGCGCCGTCAGAACGAGCCCGGTGACGAGGTCTGGCCGCAGGATGGCGATCCGCAAGCACACGCCGCAGCCGAGCGAATGCCCCACGAGCACTGCAGGGGCGGCGTTCTCGACTTCCAGGAGCCGGATGAAGGCCTCAGCCTGCACCGCGATCTTCTCCGCGTGCGGCAGGCGGGGGCTGTAGCCATAGCCGGGGCGATCAGCGAGCAGCAGGCGGTGGTCGTCCTCCAGCGCTGCAGCGAGCGCCAGGAACTCACGCGCGTTGGCGCTTGCGCCGTGGAGCAAAAGCACAGGCGGCGCATCGCCTGGTCCGCGATCGATGACATGGAGGGGGGTGCGCTGGCCCTGGAGCGCCACCATCCTGCCAAGCGGCGGAAACGCCGCCTCCACCTTGCGGGCATAGACGTTCGCGTTCTGCATCATCGCGATGATGATCGCCGCCAGCGCCGCCGCGGCGACGAGAAGCCAGATCACGCCTCGGCGCCGTCGATCAACGGCTCGAGCCGGCGCACGCCGCGGCGCGCCTCCTCGAAATACGGATGAACCTCAAGCGCGGCCCGGTACGCGCGCAGCGCAGAGCGGGTGCGGCCGAGATCCTCATAGATCAGCCCAAGCCCCGTGAGGGCGCCGAAATGGCGCGGCTCACGCTTCAGCGTCTCGTTGATCGCGGAAATCGCCCCGGCAAAATCCTGCTGGTCGTAAGCCAGGACGGCGCGGCGGTTCCAGGGCTCGGCGAAGTGGGGCGCCAGGTCGCTCGCCTCCGAGAGAAACTCGACCGCGAGGCCGGCCTCGCCAGCGCTCTCAGCCTGCGCGGCGCGCTCCAGCAGGACGTCGACCGTTGCGGAGCCGGAATCCCGCCAACGGGCCCAGATGCGCTCCTCAACCGCGCGCGCTTCGTCGGCGTCGGGGGCGGCGGCGAGCTCGGCAAACAGGCGATCAAGTTGCGGGTCGCGCGGCGCGTTCGCTGCGCCGCTGCAGGCGACAAGCAGAAACAGGGAGAGAATCGCTGCGAGAACGCGCATCGGAGCGGGACGAATAAACGAATTCGCGCGGTCGCGCGAGGCGACGATGCAGGATTCAGCGTGAAAATTTGGGCGGGATCGTTGCGCTCAGCCCTGCTTGGCCTTGTAGCGCGGATCAACCTTGTTGATCACGTACACGCGGCCCTTTCGGCGCACCACGCGGCAGGCGCGGTGGCGCGCCTTGAGCGACTTCAGGGAGCTTTTGACTTTCATGGCGCGGGCCGCAGGTCCGAAATTTGGAAGCGGGGGAAATAAAGGCGCGGCGGCGGGAAGTCAAACCCCGCGATTGATCATGCGATTGATTCAGGGCGCAACGGCGACCATAACGCGCGCGCCCGACCGGTTGAGGCGCCGGCTCGGGGTGGGCGGGTCATCCGCTCGCCGGGGATATATTTGAGCGCCAATCCAGCCGCCGCCCGTCCCGCCCGCGCGCTCGCGTTCGCGACGCTCGCCGCCGGCGCCGTATTGGGACTCGGGGGGACAGACCTCGTTCTGCCCGCGGTCCCGAGCCTTCCGTCGGCGCTCGGCGGCACCCCCGGCCAGGCGCAGCTGGTGCTCGCGGCCTACGTCGCCGGTTCCGGGGCGGGGTTATTGCTGTTCGGCGAACTCGGCGCGCGGTTCGACCAGCGGCTGCTCCTGATCGGCTCGCTTCTCGGCTTCAGCGCCTTATCGACTGCGGCCGCCTATGCGCCGGATCTGGAGGCGCTGATCGCGCTGCGCGCCGGGCAGGGCGCGGCGGGGGCAGCGGCCGCCGTCTTCGCGCCGGGCATGCTGCGCGCGAGCTTCGATGCGCCCGGGGCCGTGAAGGCCATCGGCCTTCTCGGCAGCATCGAATCCCTGACGCCAGCGCTGGCGCCGATCGCTGGCGTCTGGCTGCTCGCCATCGGCGGATGGCGGGCGTCGTTTGCCGTGCTTGCGATCGGCGCGGCGCTATTGGCCGCGGCCGTCTTCGCGCTGCGCGGGCGTCTTCCGCGGATCGAGACCCGGGTTTTGGGCGGAGGCTATGGCCGCCTCCTGATCTCCCCGGTGTATCTCCGATATGCGCTGAGCCAGGCGTTCACACTCGGCGGCCTATTAACCTTCGTCTTCGGCGCGCCGGCGGTGATGACCGGCCCGCTCGGCCTCACGCTCACGGACTTCATCGTGATGCAGGTCTCGGGGATCATGTTTTTCATCCTCGGCGCTAATCTCGCCGGCGCGATGGCGTCACGCTTTGGTGCGGAGCGGATGATCTTTGTGGGCAGTGCGGTTTCGGCAGCCGGGGCCGTGGCGCTCCTGGCTTACGGCGTGGCTGGCGGCGGCGGCGTGCTGGCGATCACCATCCTCTGGGTCCCGGTCAATCTCGGGCTCGGCTTGCGCGGACCGCCGGGGTTCTTCCGCGCGGTTCAGGCGGCGCGCGGCGACGACGCGCGCGGCGTGGCGCTGGTGATCCTGGCGATCCTGCTGACGACAGCGGCGGGAACCGCGGCGGCTGCGCCGTTCATCACGCTCGGGCTGGCGCCGCTGGCGGGGATTGCTGCGATGATCTCCTGCGCCAGCGTGCTTGTCCTCATGGCGCTGCCTCGCCTCCCGCGCGAGGCTGCCGGCCCCTGAAACGCCTCAAAGGCGCGGCAGCACCCGTTTTGCATGCCAAGCGTTCTTTCGGGACAGGGCGCGGCGGGGCGGAGACGAGGACGCGATGGGGTCGACCAACGTTCGGGCGCGAGCGCCCTTTTCTTTTGTCCGCGGCGCGGCGCTTGCGGCGGCGATCCTTGCCGCAGGGGCGGGGGCGGCGTGCGCACAGCCGCCGCCGCCGGTGCAGTCGATCCCGCCGATCGATTTCGCCACCTCCGGGGACGCCGGCTTCGACGCATGGCGCAGCGGCTTTGCCCTTCGCGCGCTGGCGGACGGCCGCTCGCGTGAGACGGTGACGAGGCTACTCAGCGGCTTGCGGCCCGAACAGCGGATCATCGACCTCGATCGCTGCCAGCCTGAATTCACGTCCGCGGTTTGGGATTATATCGATCGCGCCGTCTCCACGACGCGGATCGTGACAGGGCGGTCGTTGCGGCGCGACAACGCCGCGCTCTTAGACGCGGTCGAGGCGCGCTTCGGCGTCGACGCCGACATCATCGCCGGCATCTGGGCGATGGAGACGAACTTCGGAACCTATCCGCTCGAGTACAATGCGCCCGCGGCGCTGGCGACGCTCGCATTCGAGGGCCGCCGGCGCGCGCAATTCGAAACCTATCTGCTCGCGTTGATCGAAATGGTCGATCGCGGCTACGCCGGCGACGCCGAATTGCGTTCGTCCTGGGCCGGCGCGCTGGGCCAGCCGCAATTCATGCCCGACGTCTATCTTTCGCTCGCCGCCGATTGGGACGGCGATGGACGGCGCGACATCTGGGGCAATCGCGGCGACGTGCTCGCCTCGATCGGCAATTATCTCGCGCAGCGCGGCTGGCGCCGCGGCGAGCCGATCTTCGAAGAAGTGTCGGCGCCGCCGGGTTTCGACTACGCCACTGCGGACGCGGTGATGCGCGACGTGCAAGCGTGGGCGGCGATGGGGATACGCCCGATGAACGGCGGCGCGTTCTCGCAGGACCGCATGCTGCAGCAGGCCCAGCTCTTCCTGCCCGCCGGCGCGCAGGGACCGAAGCTTTTGCTCTATCCGAATTTCCAGGTCATCAAGCGGTACAACAATTCAGATCGCTATGCGCTCTCGGTGGCGATGCTCGCACGCGCATTCGAAGGCGGGCCGGCGTCGCTGGCGGCCGAATGGCCGCGACGGCTGGGGCATCTCAATCGCGACGAGATCATCGAGTTGCAGACATTGCTCAACGCGCAGGGTTTCAACGCCGGCTCGATCGACGGGCAGTTCGGCACGCAGACGCGCACCGCCGTGCGCTCTTTCCAAAGCGCGCGGGGCCTCCCGGCGGACGGCTATCCGACGAACGCGCTGTTGCAGTCTTTGCGCAGCGGCGGCGCGCCCGCCTCTGTTGCGGCGCCGGCTTCCGCAACTGCGCCGGAGCCTGAAAGCTACGGCCCGCCGAGCGGGCGTGCGTTGCGCGTCGCTGAAGTGCGGGAATTGCAGCGGCTGCTGCAGCGCCTGGGCTATGAGCCCGGCCGCGCGGATGGGTCTGTGGGGCCGCGTACGCGCGAGGCGATCGCCGCGTTCGAGCGCAGCGTCGGCCGACGCGTCACGGGCGCCGCCACCGCGCCGGTCTTGACCGCCGCGCGCCGCGCAGCACGCCGCTAAGCTTTAGAGTCTTGCGGCTGCGAGGATCGGGCCGGCGTCCGGCGCTTGAAGGATCAGCGCAGAGGAAAGAGTCGATTCGCTGGCGACGGGGATCGGCGCGGCGAGCGCGTCGCCGGTCCAGCGCCCGAGGATCGTCAGTTCACGCACGATGAAGCGATGCGGCAGGGTGCGGCCGGCGTTCTCGCCGCGCGCGATCGGGACGTCGCGCGCGTTCGGATCGTAGCGGACGAGGAGAAGATCGGCGCCGCCGTCGGGCGCGGCGCCCGCGGGCACGAGCGCGCGGCCATCGGAGACGCTCAGAGCAGGCCCCTGAAGCGGCGCTGCATCCGCAATCGCGCGCGTCAATTCTGCGCTGTTCTGGCCGACGAGGTCGCGCGCGCCGTTGATCACGACCTGCGGCGTGAACGGCGCGCGGTGGCCGAGCGCGCGCGCGTAGGCGCGCTGCCGCTGCGTGTAGGCGGGCGTCGCGAACGTGTCGGGCCAGCCGAGATGATCCCAATAATCGACCGAGAACGAGAGGGCGAGCACATCGGCGCGGCCAGCCAGCGCGTTGACGTTGGCGTTCGCCGGCGGGCAGGACGAGCATCCCTGGCTCTGGAAGAGTTCGACGACCACCAGGCCCGCCTGCGCGGGCGCGGGCGGCGTCTGGGCGTCCGCGGCGCGGCCGCGCGGGAAGAGCAGCGCCGCCGCCGCGACGATGAGCGCCAGTGTTGCAGCGAGCGCGATCAGCGAACTTGCTTTCATCCTTCAGGCATACGCGGGGCGGCGCGCATCGTTACGCGTCATTGCGGCCCGTCGAGCGCCTCATAGGTCACCAGCGTGAAACGCGCTTGTTCGACCGCCCGCATCCGCTGCGCGGTGACGCCGTGCAGGCTTTCGTCCCAGGCGGTCCATCGGTCGATGAACGCGCTTGCGGCGGCGCGGTCTCCGTTGCGCTGCAGCGCCAGGACCTCGCGCAGGAGCGAGTCCACAGCGTCGGGATAGCGCGCGTAATCGATCGCGAGGGCGCCGTCCTCGAACCGCAGGAGGCCGCGGTCCAAGAACCAGTTCCACTGGATCAGCTGCATCGTCTGGTAGGGTTGCGCGCGGCGCGGGCGGTTTTTCTGCAACACGCGCCGGACGCCCGACGCGTAGATCGAGCGCAGCTGCGCATCGGAGAAAAGCCCGCGCGCGTGCAGCATGCGCGCTGCGAACAGCGAGACGAGATCGGCCTTCATCTCTTCGAGGAGGTCGGCGTTGTCCTCCAGCGCGACATCGAGATCGCGTCCGTCGGCGGTCTGGTCGACGCCAAGATAATGCCCGATCTCATGCCACAGCGTGCGGTAGAAGCCGCCGTCGAGCGTGAGATCGCCTTGGTGCGCGGCCGCGACCGCGGCGTTGAACTCGCGCTCGGTGTTGGCGAAGAGGGTGGGGCTGCGCAGGATGTTGCCGCGCATCAGGATCGTGCGTCCGTATTGGCGCGCAAGATAAGCTTCGTTCGGCAGGATGGTCGCGGTGTTGGTCCCGCGCGCCTGCCCGAAATCGGCGATGACATTGTAGACCGCCACGGGAATGGCGGAGCGCACCTCCTTGTGCGCGTCATAGGGGAGCGCGTTCTCGATGTCCTGGATGCCGTCGATAGCGCGCGCCAGCTCGCGGGTTGCGTCTTCGTCGCGCTGGAGCAGCGAGAGCGAGAAGAACGCCTTCACCCCGAAGAGCGAGTCGTCATAGGTCTCATAGGCGCCGATCTGGGCGTTGAGCGCGCCGGTGAAGCGGCCCGTCACCCACGCCGCGTCGCCGCCTTCGTAATCGTCGGCAAGGAGGTCGCGGGCGCGCAGGCGGAGGTAGCGCGCGAACGCAGGGTCGCCAGCCTCGATGTGCGCCGCAGCCGCATTTAAATGTCCGTACACGGCCATGATATCATCGGCGTAGGCGACCGCGTGCGGCACACTGATGTATTGCTCGGAAGATTGCAGGCGCGCCCGCAGGCCGGGATGCAGCGTTTCGAGCGCGGGATGACGATCAAGCGCGGCGAGCGCGGCGGTGACCGCATCGCGCGTCGCGTTGCGCACCACGGCGCGCGTGCTGAGGATCTCGTCGCGGCGGCCGGGATTGGCGGCGAAGAACGCGTCGAACGCCTCCCGCGTCGCGCCATGCGGATAGACGTTCTTGCCCGCGGCCTCGGGCACGATCGTCAGGATCGGCCGGCGCTCGTTCTCAAGCGTCGTCGCGATCGGGCCGCTCATGACGCGGAACAGCGTGCGGAGATCGCCGCGGGCTTGCGGCGCGGAGAGATACGCCTGTGCCGCGCGCGCTTGGGGATGGCGTTGTTCGAGATAGAGCGCGTGCATGATTTCGCCCGCGGCGAGAAGCTCGCGGACAGCCGCTTCTTCCCCAGCGGAGAGCGTTCCCGCTGGGCGCGGGAGATGCAGCGTCTGCGTCCGCTGAAGGATCGGCGCAGTCTCGGCTTCGGTCATGGCCGGCGCCATCGCGCTGCGTTCGGCGGGCGCGCCGGACTGGGCGAAGGCGTTGGAAGCGACAAGGGCGAGCGCGGCCAGCGCTGTCAGGATCGTTCGCATGCCGATGGTTTAGCAAAGACGCCGGGCGATGACACGCGCTTCGCCCGCGAGGAGGGAGTTGGTTCGTCGGAAGGGCGCGTCAGCTCGTCGGATCGATCGTGTGCGGCGGCGCCGGCGCGGCCTCGATCGTCTTCAGCCGCCGTGAGCGGAGCACGAACACCGTCATCGCGATAGCGATGGCAAGCGAGATCGTCAGCGGCGCCAGCTCGTGAAGATAATCATACGCGACCCCGCCGGTGATCGGCGAGATCACGAAGCCCGCGCCATTGACAGCCACGACGAGCCCGGCGGCGGCGCCTTGTTCCTGCGGCGTGACCGCCATCGAACCGCCGCCGGCGAATCCCGGCCGGCCGAGCCCAAAGCCGATCCCCATGATGAATTGCGAGACGATAAGCCCGCCGAGATTCAGCGAAATCATCTGCAACACGATGCCGGCCGCGACCAAAGCGCCGCCGACGCTCATCAGCATCGACGAGCGCCAATTGAGACGCGGGATCAGCGCCATCTGCGTGGCCAGCAGTGCGAGCGCGCCGATCATGAAGCCCGCGCTCGCCTGTTCGGCCGCTGCGCGTCCGCTCACGCCGAGACGGTCCATCAGATAGAGCGTGTAGGTCTGCTGGATGGTCCCTGTCAGGATCGAGATTGCGAAGCCATAGATCAGAAACGGCGCCAGCCTGTCGTCGGTCGCCAGGCGCCAGGAATCGATCCATCGCGCGCGTTCGCGCGGCGCCGGCGGCTTGGTCGGCTCCGGCAGGTAGCGCCATGTCAGCCACGCCGAAGCGCTCGCGAGCACGAAGGTGAAGATGAGCGGGAAGACGAGCCCGAAGCGTCCTGCGAGCACGGCGCAGATGGCTGGCCCCACGGTTGCGCCGAGCGCGAAGGCGGCTGTGAGCGCCGCGATCCGTTCGGTGCGCTGTGAGGGCGTCGAGCGGTCGGCGACGTAGGCTTGCGCGGCGGGACTGGTGGCGGACCCCACCGCGCCAAAGATCGCGCGCGAGAGAATGAGCGCGACGAAGAGTGCGGCGCCCGTCAACCAGCCGGCGCGCCCAATCATCACCACCAGCGCAAACATCGCCATCGACAGCGCATAGGCTGCGAGCCCCAGCGCGATGATCGGCTTGCGCCCGACCTCGTCGCTGCGGCGGCCCCAGAACGGGCTCGCGAACACCCAGAACAGCGCCGACAGCGAGAAGATCCAGCCGAGGCTCGCATCGCGCAGCCCAAGCTCGCGCGCCAGCGGCGGCAGAAGTGGCTGCAGCATTGAGTTGCCCGCGCCGATCACCAGAAGCGCGGCGTAGAGCAGCCGGTAGGTCTGCCCGGCCTCGGGCGCAGGGGCCGGGCTTGGCGGTGTCGATGCAGGAGCGGCCATGAGAAAGCGGCCCTCCCGCGTAGTGCAGGTCGCGGTCCAGGGGAAGCCGGCGAAAACGCAGAGCGCGTCCGCGCTGGCTTAGATCTTGTGCGTCAGGCTGGTTGCAGAGCGGTCGGACGATCGAGGGGCCAGCGTTCGATCCGGCAGCGCGCCGGCGTCATCAGCGCCGTCAGCGGGCTCATCATCAGCACCATACGGCCGGAGAAGGCGGGCTTGCCGGTCTCGGCCAGCGCCTTGAGGTTTCCCGTGATGAACGCGCCGCCCTGGGCCATCGCCTTTTCGGTCTGCGTACCGGCGGGCACGTTTTCGGTGATGAGGGAGAATTCGACGCCATCGGGCGTCTCCTTGAGTTCATAGCGCACTACGCAGGGGGCGTCGTTGAACTGGGTGAATTTGAACGTGTGCGCGTACCGATGCGGCGGCGCGAACTCCAGCACCTCGCCGACCACCGCCGCGAACTTGCGGTCGCGCGAGACCATGCGCATGCGGCCTCCGGCGCGAAGCGGGCCGCCATTGGTTTCACACACGGCGCCGAAGAAGAACGGCAGCACCTCGTCCGTCTTCACCAGCGTGGACCAGACGGTCTCGATCGGCGCCTTGATCAATACTTTGTAGACGGCTTTGTCGGCGGGCTCTGTCATTCGTCATTCTCCGTGGGCTTCGCGTTCTTTCGGGCATCCTGTTGCGCGGCGTGCTCGGCGGCGTATTTGAGCGCGGTCGCGCGGCCGGCCCAGTAGTCCGCGTACTGATCGATCCAGCGGTCATAGATCATGCGGATGGGCGCGGCGTTCAGATAGAGCCGCCGGGTGCGGCCGTCCTTCTGGGAGACGACGAGGCCCGCCGCCTCCAGCACGGCAAGATGGTTCATCACCGCGATCCGGGAGACGTCGAAGTGGCGGGCGAGTTCGCCGACACCCCGGCCAGGCGCTGCGCGCACCAGATCCAGGATCGCGCGGCGGGTTGCGTGCGCGAGCGCGTGGAAAGCGCCATCCATCTGGGAATCTGTAGTCATGTAATTACTTAATTACATTTGACGGCGGCTGATTGTCAAATCCGTCTGTGGGCGGGTGGCGAATATGGCGGAAAGGTTATGCGAAACGGGGCGTTAAGCCGGGGCTGCCATAAAACGCTCGGGTCGGGGTCGAGCGGCGCCAGAACGGCGGCCGCGCGCGCTCCGCACTGGGCATGTCGGGCGTTCCGCCTGATCAGACTTCAACGGGCAGAAGCCCCAAGGGCGAGCAGATGTTTCCGATTATCGGGTTCTTGGTGATCCTGGGCATGGTGTTCGGCGGCTTCATGCTGGCCGGGGGCCATTTCGAAGTCATCCTCAAGGCCCTGCCGTTTGAAATGATGATGATCGGCGGCGCCGCAGTCGGCGCGATCATCATCTCGAACGACATCAACACGCTCAAGGCCCTGGGCGGCGGCTTCGGTAAAGTGATGGGCGGCCCGAAATGGAAGAAGCAGGATTACCAGGATCTCCTGTCGCTGCTCTTCCAATTGACCAAGCTGATGAAGTCGAAGGGCGTCGTCGCGCTCGAGCCGCACATCGAAAAGCCCGATGAAAGCGCGATTTTTCAGAAGTATCCCAAACTGCTGAAGGATCATCACGTCACCTACTTCATCTGCGACACGCTGCGGATGATGACGATGAACCTCGACGATCCCCATCAGGTCGAGGACACGATGGAAAAGCAGCTGGAGAAGCACCACCACGAGGCGATGCGCCCTGCGCAAGCCTTGCAAAATACGGCTGATGCGCTGCCCGCGCTTGGGATCGTGGCGGCGGTGCTCGGCATCGTGAAGACCATGGGCGCGATCAACGAGCCGCCCGAGGTGCTGGGCCTGATGATCGGCAAGGCGCTGGTCGGCACCTTCCTGGGCGTCTTCCTGGCCTATTGCATGGTCGGGCCGATCGCCCAGCGGATGGCCGCAGCGATCGAAGAAGAGTCCCAGTTCTACAAAATCATCCGTGACGTTTTGGTCGCACACCTCCACGGCAATGCAGCGCAAGTGTCTGTCGAGATCGGTCGCGGCTCGATTCCGAGCGCAATGCAGCCTAGCTTTTCGCAGTTGGAAGAGGCTCTGGCTTCGGCCGAGGCGTAGCGGAGGGTTCCCCTGCGGCGCCGCCCCGGAGCGCCAGAGCGGTGAAATTGTCCGCTGCGATCAGGCGATTGCGGCGCATTGATCGGGGCGGCCTCAATCTTGGGCGCCGGCGCCCGCGCCCGCGACCTATGCAATTCTGCAGGCGTAGGTCGGGCTGCAGCGCTTGCCAATACGGTTAATCCCTGTCTATTTCTCACGCCGCGTTGAGACGATCAGCGCGTGGGACGAGGAAAAAACTCATGACGAAGCTCAAACTGGCTCTGGCGGCGGGCGCCGCTGCTGCTCTTGCGTTCGGCGTCGCCGCTTGCGGCCAAACGGCGAAGGAAGACGCGGCTCCGGCGGAAGCCACCGAAGCGGCTCCGGCTGCGACCGAAGAAACCGTGGCCCCGCCGGCTGGCGAAGCCATGGAAGGCGCGGAAGCGGCTGCGACTACGGAAGAAGCCGCTCCCATGGAAGAGAAGAAGTAAGCTCTTCCCTCCGAATTCATTCGGACGACGACGGGCCGCCCCGCGGGGCGGCCCGTTTTGTTTTGCTGCGCCGCCGCTCCCGGTAAGCTGAGCCATGCCGCGCCTGCCGGATGCGCCGGATCTCGACTGGACCGAAGAAGGGACGCCGCGCGCGCGCCGCTTCGACGACGTCTATCATGCGCGCGGCGGCGGGCTTGCGGAATCGGAGGCCGTCTTCCTTGCAGGCTGTGGTTTGCCGGGCGCGTGGTCCGACCGGCGCACCTTCACCATCGTCGAACTCGGGTTCGGCGCAGGGCTGAACGCCCTGGCCGTGCATCGGCTCTGGCGCGAGACGCGTCCGCCCGGTGCGGTGCTGCACATGATGAGCATCGAGGCCGCGCCGATGCGCGCCGCCGATGCAGCCCGCGCCCACGCCGCCTTTCCCGAGATCGCGGCGCTTTCGCAGGCGCTGATCGCCCGGTGGCCGGTGCGCGCATTCGGGGCGCAGCGGTTGTGGTTCGAGGCCGATGCGTTTGCGCTGACGGTGGTGCACGGCGACGTGGGCGCTGCGCTTGCGCAGCTGCCGGCGCGGGCGGATGCGATTTTCCTCGACGGGTTTGCGCCGGCGCGCAATCCGGCGATGTGGAGCGCGGACACGATCGCTGCGTTGGCGCGCATCGCCGCGCCTGGCGCGCGGATCGCGACCTACAGCGTCGCCGGCGATGTCCGACGGGCGCTCGCTGCGCAGGGCTTCGCGGTGGAGAAAGCGCCCGGTTTCGGCGCAAAGCGGGAACGGCTGCAAGGGCGCTTCACCGGCGCGCCCACGATGCGCGCCGGTCTCTTTCCGACTGCGCCTTCGTCGGCGGGGCGCGTCGCCATCGTCGGCGCCGGGATCGCGGGCGCGTGCCTGGCGGATGCGCTGCGCCGGCGCGGGCGCGAGGTTGCGCTCATTTCCCGCGGCGACGACGGCGCCAGTTTCAACCGCGCCGCGCTCGTGGCGCCGCGCCTCGATCGGGATCCTGCGACGCCCGTCGCACGCCTGCACCTGAACGCTTTTATCGAGGCTGTCCGTTTCTACGAGGCGCGCGATGCGTTCGAAGCCCGCGGGGTGATCGAGTTTGCGCGCCCAGGGCTTGACGATCTCCTCGCTGATCCGCCGCTGCCTGAGGATTGGTTCGCGCGTGCGGCGGACGACGCGGCGCTGCATCGCCGCGCCGGCGTCATTGCGCCGCGGGCGGTGCTGGCGCGGCTGCTGGACGGGTGTGCGGTGCGGGCCGGCGCGGTCGCGTCCATCGCGCGCACCGCGAACGGCTGGCGGCTCTGCGATGCGGCCGGCGCCGCGATCATCGACGCGGCGAGCGTCGTCATCGCCAATGGCGCGGGGCTCGCGGCGTTTGCGCAGAGCGCATGGGCGCCGGTGCGCGCCGCGCGCGGTCAGCTGGAGTTCGCGCGCGGTGCGCGGATGGAAGGCGCGGTGATGAACGGCGCGTATGCGGCGCCATGCGCTGGCGGCGTCGTCTTCGGCGCCACCTTCGATCCCGTGGCGGCGGCGCATTGTCCGGAACCGGACGACGCATCGCGCGCGCGCAACCTCGCATCACTTGCGGCGCTTGCGCCGGCGACTCACGAAGAGGTGAGGGGCGCGATCATCGAGTCGCGCGCGAGCCTGCGCGCGACGACGCCGGACCGCTCACCTTTGTTAGGGTTAATGCCCGATTCAGCAGAGTGGCTGCGCGTTTACAAAGATATTGCGTTTGGGCGAACGCCGCGTGAAACGCCGCCGCCGCGTTTAGAGGGGCTTTACGCATTCGGCGGTTTGGGCGCGCGCGGCTTTACATTGGCCCCATTGCTTTCCGAGACCTTAGCGAGCGAGATGTGCGGGGAGCCGCGATCATTGGCTTGGGATGTTTTAGACGCGATCCATCCGGCACGGTTTCTTCTGCGTAAGCTTAAGAGGCGAGAAAACATTCTCCTCTAGATCGACGTTCATGGCGCATGACGGCTTTCTTCGTGTTTCGCAGTGCGAGGCGGCGCTCGCTGATGCGACGCTCGATCTGCCGTTCCGCAGCGCGCTCAAGATTGCGCCGGCGCAGGCGCGGGCCGATGTGCTCGGGATCGCCTATGCGTCGCTGACGCAGCACGGCGCGACCAAGGCGATCGAAGCACGCGCGCTTTCAAGCGGCGCGTTCGCTTACGCGACGTGCGTCACGACCCACGACGCGGTAGCGCTCGATGCCGAGCCGGCCGACCGCGCGCCGCTTTACGCCGACGCGTGGCTCACGCTCAACGCCAGCGGCGCGATCGCGGCGGCCGCGCGCGTCGGCGGCGTGTCGCTGCACCGCATCGATCCGACGGCGATGATCGAGATGCTGCTCCGCGCCGGGGTGGACCGCGACGAGCGCATCTGCATCATCGGGGGGGAGGCCGGCGAGATCGCCGCCATCGCCGCGCGGTTCAAGCTCAACAATGTGCATTGGCGCCCGCTCTCTTCTTTTGGGCATCGCAAGAGCGCACGTGTGGACGCCGCCGCCCAGCACGTCGCCAAGACGCGCGCGCGGCTGAGCATCATCGATGCCGCCGAGGGGGAGGGCGAACGCATCGCCCGAGCCGCCATGCTGCGCGGCGATGCGATCGGTGTGGGCGTTTGCGCGGCAGGCGTTCTTCGAACGCTGGTGGAGCGCCCCGGCTTTCGCGTGCGTATCGGCGCTGCGCTGCGCAACGCGCGCCAGGGCGTTCGCCTGACGCCGGCGTGGTTCTATTGGCTCTGCGCGCGCTGGGCGGACTGGACCGCGTCGAGTTCTGCGCGGATGGCGCGCTGGGCGGCTTCGTCCAGCCGGTAGATTCGCAGCGACACGGCAGCAACGAGGAAGATCACGGCCGGCGCTATGATGAACATCGCGTCGAGCGCGGCCATCGCCTCGGGCGAATTGTTCCCTCTGAGCTCGGTCTGGAAGCCATAGAATGCGAGTACGGCGTAGGTGATCGGGCCGGTCGCCAAGCCAACCTTCGAGGTGATCAGAAGGATGCTGTTGAACAGGCCTGCGCGCGCACGTCCGGTCTTCAGCCGGTCGGCGTCGATCACGTCGGCGAGCATGGCGCGCAGGAGCATGTTGCTTGCGCCCTGGTGCAGCCCGGCGATCGCCATCAGGATCAGCGCGGGAACAAATGCGCCCTCGGGGATCAGCGGGATGCAGAGCGTGATCACGGCGGCGTAGAGACATGCGCATTGCAGCGAGCGGTGCTTGCCGATCCGCTTGCCAAGCGTCATCCAGATCGGCACGCCGAGCACGCCGGAGACGAAGTAGACGAACAACAGGATCTGCGCCTGCGTCTCGAAGCCGAGCGCGTACTGGAAGTAGAACAGGAACAGTCCGCCTGAGACGCCCTGCGCGATCCCGAACAGGAGATCGGGCAAGAGTACGCCGCGAAGGTGCTTGTTGCTGAAGATGGCGCCGAGCGCGAGCCTAAGACTGATCTTCTCGTGAACGGGAATGTCCGGCTCGCGGACCGCGAAGACGGCGATCAGCACGGCGATGGGGAGCGTGATCAGGATCGTCCAGCCCATGACGTGGACGGCGTCGGCGTCGTCGCCCAGGCCGGCGTAGGTGACGATGCCAGGTAGGAGCAAGATCAGCGTCGCGCCGATCATTGCCGCAATCTGCACGCCGCCGAGCACATTGGTGCGTCCGTGATAATCGGCGCGTAATTCGCTCGCCCAGCCCAGGTGTGCGATGATCATCACCGCAAACATCGCGTAGAGCGTGAAGATCGTGGCGGCGAGCCCAAACACGTTCACGCCGGGGCCGACGCCGATGAACGCCAGCCAGACCGCAAACATCAGGATCGGCGTGGACAGGATCATCCAGAGCTTGCGCCGTCCGATCCGCGCGCGCGTGCGATCCTGCCACTCGCCGAGCAGGGGATCGATGACGATGTCGAGCGCGCGCGCGGCGAGGAAGAGTGCGGAGACGACTTCGAGGGGAATGCCAAGCTGCGCGGCGTAATAGGGCGGCAGGAAGACGATTGGCGGCAGGCCGAGTGCGCCGAGCGGGCCATGCGGCAGCGCGAACAAGGTCAGTTCGAAGCGGCGCGGCTTCGGTGCGCGCTGCTGCGCGGGGTCGGGGCTTGCCGCAGCGGGCGCGTCCTGGCTGATGTCGGCCATCGGCCCTCCTTATGCGCGTTGCTGCTGGGCGGCGCGGCGGCGCCGCGCCATCTCCTCGGCGGCGTCGCCATAGGTGTGGCCGAGCACGGCGTGCGGCTTGTAGGGCGCTTCGAGCGCCGCGATCTCATCGGGCTCAAGCGCGATCTCGACGGCGGCGACGGCGTCTTCGATGTGGCTCACTTTTGTGGCGCCGATGATCGGCGCGCTGATCGCCGATTTCGACAGCATCCAGGCGATGGCGATCTGCGCCATCGGCACGCCGCGGCGCTCCGCGATCGCGCGGACGGCGTCAACCACGTCGAAATCATCCTCGCGATACATCGCCGCCACCGCATCGCTCGCGGCGCGTTTGGACTCGCCCCCGCCTTCGCGCTTGCGGTTTCCAGCAAGGAAGCCCCGCGCCAACGGACTCCACGGGATGACGCCGACGCCCTCGCTTTCGCAGAGCGGGAGCATCTCGCGTTCCTCCTCGCGGTAGATCAGATTGTAATGGTCCTGCATGCTGCGAAACTGGGCGAGGCCGTTCGCGCGCTGGTGCGCCAGCATCTTCATGAATTGCCAAGCGTACATCGAGGAAGCGCCGATATAGAGCGCCTTGCCGGCACGCACGACGCCGTCGAGTGCATCGAGCAATTCCTCCATCGGCGTATAAGGATCGAGCCGGTGAATCTGGTAGAGATCCACATAATCTAGGCCGAGGCGCTTCAGCGACGCATCGATTGCGTGGGTGATGTGCTTCTTGGACAGGCCGCGCTGATTGGGCCGATCCCCCATCGGAAAATAGACTTTGGTCGCGATCACGACGTCGTCGCGCGGGACGTCCCGCAACAGGCGCCCGGTGATCTCTTCGCTCACGCCGATCGAATAGACGTCGGCCGTATCGAAGAAGTTGACGCCAAGATCGAGCGCCTTCTTGACGTGCACGCGGGCGTCGTCTTCAGACAGGACCCAGGGCTGCCAATTCGGCGAGCCGTAGCTCATCATGCCGAGGCAGATGCGCGAAACCTTCAATCCGGACGCGCCGAGCCGGCCGTATCGCATGAGGAGCGTCTCCCTGTTTGGGCGATGTTGACAGGTCGAGGTCATCTGTCAACATCGCTTCCATGGGCGCCACCAGACAACGCATCCTGGAAGCGGCGATCACTGCGGCGCGACGCGACGGGCATCGGCGTTCGTCGGTGGAGGAGATCGCGCACGCCGCCGGCATCACGCGCCAGGCGCTCTACCGTCATTTTCCCACCAAAGACGACCTTTTCCGCGCGTCGGCGGCTTTGCTGCATGAGCGTGCGCTGGCCGCCGCGGCGGCGCAGACGTCCAAGGGGGTCGGCATGGACGCCATCTTCGCAACGCTGCATGCGCGGTATGATTACATCATCGCCACAATCGAAGGCACGCATGCGCAGGAGCTTATCGAGGAGAGTTCGCGGCTCTGCCCGGACATCTCCGATCGATCGGTCCGGCGGTTCGAGGCGCTCCTTTGCGATGCCGTCGAGGCGCAGCGGCGCGCAGGCCGACTGGCTTTGCGTCCCGGGCTGACGCCGCGCACGCTGGCGCAAACGCTGATGGCTGCGGCGCGTGGGGTCAAGAGCGCGCATCCGGCGCCGTCGCGGCGCCAATTCAAGACCGCGCTGCGGAGAATTGTTGATCTGATCCTTGCCGGCGCGGCGAGCGAGCCGCGCCTGCGCCGGTGAGCACGGGCTGTTCGCGTTACGCCGCGCGCAGCGCCTTCTGCAGCAGCGGCAGCAGGCGCTCATTGGCGGCGAGCACGGATCCCGTCTGCATGAGATCGCCGCCGTCGATCTCGGTCGCGAAGCCGCCGGCCTCGCGCACGATCACCGCGCCGGCGGCGATGTCCCAAGGCTTCAGGTCGCGCTCCCAGAAGCCGTCGAGGCGTCCGGCCGCCACATAGGCGAGATCGAGCGAGGCGGCGCCCCAACGGCGGACGCCGGCGACATTCGGCGCGACGCTCGCCACCTCCGCTATGCTCTTGTCGATGCCCGGCTTGCCATGGAACGGGATGCCGGTGGCGATCACCGACTGCCTGAGTTCCGTGCGCGCGGCCACGCGGAGGCGGCGATCGTTGAGCCAGGCGCCGGCGCCTTTCTCCGCCCAGAACAATTCGTCCTTGGCCACGTCGTAGATGACGCCGGCGACCAGCGCGCCCTCGCGCTCGAGCGCGATCGAGATCGCCCAGTGCGGCAGCCCGTGCAGGAAATTGAGCGTTCCGTCGAGCGGGTCGATGATGAAGCGGTTGGTCCGGTCGGTGCCGTCGACGACACCGCGCTCCTCCATCAGGAATCCATATCCCGGACGCGCTTTCGACAATTCCTCGAACAGCGTCTTTTCCGCCTTCAGGTCCGCGGCGGAGACGAAGTCCGCCGGGCCCTTCTTCGACACCTGCAGGTGCTCCACCTCGCCGAAATCGCGCGAGAGGCTGCGGCCGGCTTTACGCGCGGCGGCGATCATCACCGTGATGAGGGCGGAGGTCTGGGGCATCGCGACGTGTCGAAAGAGCTAGGGGCGCGGAGGTAACAGCGGCGGCGCCGCTCTGCAAGCGCGCGCATTTAGGAGGCGGCGTCGAAGAGGGCGTTGAAGCGACGCACCGCCTCGCCCGCGCCGTCCGGATAGGCCCAGACGCCGGCGGAGACCGCCAGGAAATCCGCGCCGGCGGCGATCAGGGGCGCGGCGTTCTCGGATGTGATCCCACCGATGGCGACGCACGGGATCTCCATCGTCTCCTGCCAGACGGAGAGGAGCTCGGGATCGGCCTGCGTCTTGGGCGATTTCGTCTCCGTCGTATAGAACGCGCCGAACGCGACATAATCCGCGCCCGCTTCCGCCGCTTCGTACGCGAGGTGCAGCGAGTCATGGCAGGTGACGCCGATCGTCTTGTCGGCGCCGAGAATCGCGCGCGCCTGTGCGTAGGGCGCATCCTCCTGGCCGATATGCACCCCGTCCGCGCCGCAACTGAGCGCCAGGTCAGGGCGGTCGTTCATGACGAACGCGACGCCGGCTTCCTGCACCAGCGGAAGGAGGCGCCGCGCGACAGCGAGAACCTCCGCATCCGGACGATCCTTCACCCGCAGCTGGTAGGCCGCGACATCGCCCGCGCCGAGCGCGGCTTCGAGGTCGCGCGCATGCGCCTCAACATCGAAGGCCGGCGGCGAAATCAGATAGAGGCGCGTGCGCTCTCTCACGGCGCGCTGAACGTCAGCGTCGCGAAATCGCTGGTGAATCGTGCGCCCGGCGCGGCGGGCGGGCGCAAGATCACCGCCGAGAGCAGCGCCGGACCGTGCACGTCCGCCGGCAATTCGATGCGCCCTTCCGCGTCCGCGCGCATCTCGATGCGCCGGCGGTCCAAAGTTGTGAGCGCAACGTGCTGGTCCGCCGCCGGCGCGCCATGCGCGAGCAGCTGAAACCGCCGCAGCGAAACGCCGCCGCGGTCGACGAACGCGATGAACTCGAGCGCATGGCCGAGAGGACGGCCCGCTTCGGCGTCGAGCCTCTGGCAAGGCGCGGCGCAGAGGATCGTCTTGACATACTTGGTGTAGGTTTCCGGCATCGCGCGCGGCGCCGGCAAGGCTTCGTATGCGGCCCGCGCTGCGGCTGAGACGCCAATCTCCGCGAAGTAGTGCGAGATTTCCTCAGGCCCGACATCGATATCGAGCGGGCTGAACGCGACGCCCAAAACCTGCACGCCCGCAAGCCGCGGCGCGAACGCAAAGCGCAGTGCGTCAGGCCCTCGCCCGCGCAGCACAAGTCCATCGCTCGCCTGTGCGATGCGGTCCGCGGACGGGCCGTAGTCGAGATCGGGGAACGCCGCGGTGCTGGAGAGCGCCAGCGACACGTTCTCACCCGGCGCTGCGGCAAAAGCCGAAGGCCACAGGAAGGTATCGTGCGCGCTCGCGGGCAGCGCGAACGCGCACGACAGCGCGAGGGCGGCGAGCGCGCGCCTGATCACGCCGCTTTCTTTTCGAGGTCCGGCCTCCATTTGCCGAGGCTGGCGAGGCCGTTCATCTCTGCGCGGTGTTCGAACGCCTTCTGGCCGGCCGGCACATTCTCTTTCTTGCCCGACCACGCCTTCTGCGGCGCCGCCTGGAGCGCGCGGCCGTAGGAGAACGTCATCTTCCACGGGAAGCCGCCGATCTCGTTCATGCGGTTGAGGTGCGCGGTTGCATCTTCGTCCGATTGGCCGCCGGAAAGATAGGCGATGCCGGGCACGGCCGAGGGCACGCAATTCGTGAGGCATTTGATCGTCATCGCCGCGACTTCGTCGACACTCGCTTGCTTCGCGCATTTCTTGCCGGGCACGATCATGTTCGGCTTCAGCACCATGCCTTCGAGCGCGACGTTGGCGTAGTACAATTCCTGGAATGTTTCTTTGAGCGTCCAGGTCGTGATGTCGTAGCAGGTCTGGATGTCGTGATCGCCGTCCATCAGGACTTCGGGCTCCACGATTGGCACGATTTGATGCTCCTGGCAGAGCGCGGCGTAGCGCGCGAGCGCGTGCGCGTTGGCATGGATCGTGTTGTGCGAGGGCACGCCGGCGCCGATATCGATCACCGCGCGCCATTTTGCAAAGCGCGCGCCGCGCTCGTAGTATTTCGGCAGGCGCTTGGAGAGGCCGTCCAAGCCCTTGGTGATGACGTCGCCCTTGGTCCCCGGCAGCGCCTCGGTGCCTTCATCGACCTTGATGCCCGGGATCGAATTCGCCGCTTCGATCAGCTTCACCAGCGGCGTGCCGTCCGCAGCATCCTGCCAGATCGTCTCATCGAAGAGGATGACGCCGGAGATGTGCTTCATCCCGTCCTTGTGGCGGAACATGAACTCGCGATAGTCGCGCCGGTTCGCCTCGGTGTTCTCCACGTTGATGGCGTCGAAGCGCTTCTTGATCGTGCCGGTGGATTCGTCCGCCGCCAGAATGCCGCGCCCCGGCGCCACCATGGCTTCGGCGACCTTGTTCAGAGCTTCAAGGTTCATATCGTCCTCGATTTTGAATTGCGTGAGAGGTGTTCACCACTGCCGCGCGGCGGCGTCAATTGCGCACACCTCAGGATGCTGATTTTAACGCTTCAACGCCCGGCAGCGGCTTGCCTTCCATCCATTCAAGGAACGCGCCGCCGGCGGTGGAGACGAAGGTGAAATCGCCTGCGACGCCGGCGTGGTTCAGCGCAGCGACCGTGTCGCCGCCGCCGGCCACGGCGATCAGCTTGCCGTCTTTCGCCAACCGGCCCGCGATGCGGGCGGCGTCCACCGTGGCGCGGTCGAAGGGCGGGGTCTCGAATGCGCCGAGCGGGCCGTTCCAGATCAGCGTGCGCGCCGCGGCCATCGCCTGCGCAAGATGCGCGACGGTTTCCGGGCCAGCGTCGAGGATCATGTCCTCGGCGGCGACGTGGGCGGCGCGCACGGTCTGGTGCGGCGCGTTTGCGGCGAACGCCTGCGCGACCACGACATCGGACGGGAGGAGCATTGTGCAGCCCGCCTTGGCGGCCGCGGCGAGGATCGTGTTGGCGGTGTCCTTCAGGTCGCGCTCGCACAGCGACTTGCCGACCTCCAGCCCCTTGGCGAACAGGAAGGTGTTGGCCATGGCGCCGCCGATGGCAAGCGCGTCGACCTTGCTCACGAGATTTTCAAGGAGTTCGATCTTGGTGGAGACCTTCGCGCCGCCCACCACTGCAAGAACGGGGCGGGTTGGGTTTCCGAGCGCCTTCTCAAGATGATCGAGCTCGGCCTCCATGCTCTTGCCGGCGAATGCGGGCAATTCGTGCGCCAGGCCTTCCGTCGAGACGTGCGCGCGATGCGCGGCGGAAAATGCGTCGTTGACGTAGACATCGCCCAAGGCCCCGATCGCCTTGGCGAGTGCAGGATCGTTCTTCTCTTCGCCGGCATGGAAGCGGGTGTTCTCCAGGAGAATGACGCCGCCCGGCGCCAGCGCGTCGATTGCGGCCTTGGCGGCGTCGCCGGTGCAATCGTCGGCAAATTCCACGGGGGTTCCCAGAAGCTGCGCCAGGGCCGGCGCGACGGGCGCGAGCGACTGACTCTCGTCGCGCTTGCCTTTGGGGCGTCCGAAGTGCGCCAACAGCGCGATCCTGGCGCCCTTGGCCTGCAGCGTCTGGATCGTGGGCAGCGCCGCGCGCAGGCGGGTGTCGTCGGTGATCTTGCCGCCGGCCATCGGCACGTTGAAATCCACGCGCACGAGTGCGCGCTTGCCGTGAAGATCGGCGTCGTCGAGGCGGCGGAACGGCATCAGGATCGTCCTTGTACGGATCAAATGGGGCTGACGAGCGAAGCGATGAAATAGGCGAGGCCATCCACCGCCGCAATCAGCGCCACGGAGATGGCGACGAGCGCGGGCAGCTGTTCGCGCGGCGTCGCCTTCAGCGCATTTTGCTTGGAGACGCCCCAATAGACGAGGTGCGCGGCGATGACGCCGATGGCGGCGTGCACGCCCCATCCAAACGCGCCGCACAGCCCCGCGCCGATCGCGAAGCCGAGATCGACGAGGGCGGCGACAAAGTTGGGGCGGCGGCGCGCGGCCATGCGATCAGCGCCTCGCGTCCATGCCAGGCCCCGGCGTCAGATCGTCTTCGCAAACGCGACGGCGGTGTCGGCCATGCGGTTGGAGAAGCCCCATTCGTTGTCGTACCAGGAGAGAACGGAGACGAGCGTGCCGTCCATCACCTTGGTCTGGTCGAGATGGAAAATGCTCGAGTGCGGATCGTGGTTGAAGTCGATCGAGGCGTGCGGCTGATCGGTCCAGGCGGGCACGCCCTTGAGCGGGCCGGCGGCGGCGGCGAGGATCGCCTTGTTGATCTCGTCCTTGCTGGTCTTCTTCTTCGCGACGAACTTGAAGTCGACGACCGAGACGTTCGGCGTCGGCACGCGGATGGAGATGCCGTCGAGCTTGCCGTTGAGTTCGGGTATGACGAGGCCGATGGCCTTCGCAGCGCCGGTCGATGTCGGGATCATCGAAAGGGCTGCGGCGCGGGCACGGTAGAGGTCCTTGTGCAGCGTGTCGAGCGTCGGCTGGTCGCCGGTGTAGGAGTGGATCGTCGTCATCATCCCGTGTTCAACGCCAATAGCGTCGTGCAGAACCTTGGCGACAGGCGCCAGGCAGTTGGTCGTGCACGAGGCGTTGGAGATCACCTTGTGGTCGCGGCTCAGCTGCGTGTGATTGACCCCGTACACGACCGTGAAATCGGCCCCGTCCGAGGGGGCGGAAACGATCACGCGTTTGGCCCCGGCCTCAAGGTGTGCGGCGGCCTTGTCGCGGGCCGTGAAGATGCCCGTGCATTCGAGCGCGACGTCGATCTTAAGCTCGCGCCAGGGGAGCTTCGTCGGGTCGCGCTCGGCGGTCACCTTGATTGGACCGGCGCCGATGTCGATCGTGTCGCCCTCGACCTTGACCTCGCCCGGATACCGTCCGTGTACGGAATCGAAACGCAGCAGGTGAGCGTTGGTGGCGACGGGCCCGAGATCGTTAACGGCCACGATCTCGATGTCGGTGCGGCCCGATTCCGCAATCGCGCGCAGCACATTGCGTCCGATCCGTCCAAAACCATTGATCGCCGCGCGCATCGCCATTGTTCGCTCCTCAAATATCAAAGGAAAATCGTATGCGCGGTGTACTGGAAGCGCCGCCGGATGGCTAGGCGGAGACTGGTCGCACCTGCTCTGACTTTTCGTTGCGAATTCTTGCGAAACCGACGTCGGCGTGCGCGGTTTTCTTGTCTCAGGCGCACGAAGCGCTTATCTTCGCCGACGGCGGTTTGCTGCGGCGTGCGAGCCGGAGGTGCATCCCTTCGACCGTATCACTCCTCTCGGGAGCTGGCTCTGGCGGGACCCTGGTCCCGATCATCTGGCGCCCACCTAGTTTGCTAGGGTCTGAGAGGATGACGTGCCGGGACGGCGCAGGCGGCGCCGCCGAATTTTTTTGGCGCGGCCTCCGGATTTGGCGCGCCGGCGCGGGGAAGGAGACCCCATCGGCGAGGCGCGCCGATTGGAGTGACCGGCGCGCGGGGGCGCTTCCCTTGCTGGCGTTGGGCCGCGGGCTTCCGGCCTGCATTGCCTCTCCGGGGGCGCGCCAAAGTTGCCGCGATTGGCGGGTACGGCTGATTCCGCGATGGGGGATGATCCACAGCTTGAGCGGCTGAAGGCCGAAGCGCGGTTGGCCGCGCGTGCGGCGCGCGCCGAGGCAGCCCAGCTTGATCCTGGCGCCTGCCTGAAGGTGATGGAGAATTTCCCGGTCGCGCCGGCGCGCCTCGATCCGATCGCCGCCTATTGGCCGATCGGCACGGAGATGGACCCCCGCCCGCTGATGGCGGCGCTGGCCAAGGCCGGGCGCACGATCGCGCTGCCGCGGGCCGATGCGCGGGACGCGCCTGTAAGGTTCCTGGCCTGGGACGGCGCAACCCTCGCTCCGGACGCCTACGGCGCGCCCGCGCCCCATGCGTCGGCCGACGTGGTCGCCCCCATGCTGATCATTGTGCCGCTCTTGGCGTTCGACCGGACTGGCGCCCGGCTGGGACAGGGCGGGGGCGTCTATGACCGCACCCTGCGCGCGCTGCGGCCGCGCGGGATCGTGGCGGTCGGCCTCGCCTACGCCGCCCAGGAACTCGACAGCGTTCCCGCTGGTCCGGACGACCAGGGGTTGGACTGGGTCGTGACCGAGCGCGAGGCGATCCGCTGCGCCGAGCCGGCGGCTGGCTGACGCTGGCCGGGCTTTTCGCCATCCGCCCGAAGCGCTAGAACGCGGCCCTCCCGACAGCCCCCGAGACATCAGGACCCCATGGCCGGGCATTCGAAATTCGCCAACATCATGCACCGCAAGGGCGCGCAGGATAAGAAGCGCGCCTCGCAATTCACCAAGATCGCGCGGGAAATCCAGGCGGCGGTGAAGCTTGGCGGCAATGATCCTAACGCCAATCCGCGCCTCTTCCGCGCGATCGCATCGGCGCGTGCGGTGTCGATGCCGAAGGACAACATCCAGCGCGCGGTCGATCGTGGTTCCGGCGCGGGCGGCGAGAACCTGGAAGAAGTCCGCTACGAGGGCTTCGGCCCCGGCGGCGTCGGCGTGATCGTGGAATGCCTGACGGACAATCGCAACCGCACCGCCGGCGATGTGCGCGCCGCGTTCGCCAAGAACGGCGGCAATCTTGGCGAAACCAATTCGGTCTCGTTCATGTGGGACCGCGTCGGCGAGGTGCGCTACCCCGCCGCGGTCGCCAGCGAAGACGCGATGCTCGAAGCCGCGATCGAAGCCGGCGCCGATGATTGCGCGCTGGAGGACGACGCGCATGTCGTGACGTGCGCGATGAATGCGCTGGGCGAGGTTTCCTCCGCGCTCGCGGCGAAGTTCGGCGATGCGGAAAGCGCGAAGTTCGTGTGGCGCCCGCAGGCGCTTTCGCCCATCGCCGGCGACGCCGCGCAATCGCTGATGAAGATGATCTCCACGCTCGACGATCTCGACGACGTGCAGAACGTCTACTCGAACGCGGATGTCGACGACGCCGAGCTTGCGAAGCTGGAGGCGTGATGAGCGACGTGTGGCGCGATGTGGATGCGTACTTCGGCGGCGTGGTTCAGCAGGATGAGGCGCTGACGGCGGCGCTTGCCGAGAGCGCGAAGGCGGGGCTGCCGGCGATTGCGGTGTCGGCGGCGCAGGGGAAGTTCCTGGCGCTCATCACACAGTCGATCGGCGCCAAACGGATCCTCGAAGTGGGCACCCTCGGCGGTTATTCGACGATCTGGATGGCGCGGGCGCTTCCGGCGGACGGGCGCATCGTGTCGCTGGAGATCGATCCGCATCACGCCGAAATTGCGCGCGCGAACGTGTCGCGGGCGGGGCTCGGCAACAAGGTCGAGCTGAAGGTCGGGCGCGCGCTTGATCTTCTGCCCGCGTTGCAGGGGCCGTTCGATCTCGCCTTCATCGACGCGGATAAGGAATCCAACGCGGATTATTTCGCGCACGCGCTGCGGCTGTCGCGGCCGGGCGGCGTCATTATCGTGGACAATGTCGTGCGCAACGGGCGCGTGATCGACCCTGGCGGCGACGCGATGGTGCAGGGCGTGCGGCGGCTGATGGACATGGTCGCAAACGAACCCCGCGTCAGCGCCACCGCGATCCAGACCGTCGGCGACAAAGGCTATGACGGGTTCCTGATGGCGGTTGTGCAGTAGCGCCCCCTCCTCCCTTGTGGAGGAGGGGTAGGGGAGGAGGGGCGTGCAGGACGGAGCGCATCATTTCGCGTGCCCCCCACCCCCTTCCCCTCCCCGCAAGGGGAGGGGGTTTAGTCTTCTTCAACGGCGCGTGTGAGAGCACCATGACGCATGGGCGCGATTCTCATTTTGGGCATCGATCCGGGGCTGCAACGGTGCGGCTGGGGGATCGTGGCGAGCGAGGGTTCGCGGCTCAGCCATGTCGCGCACGGCGTGGTGACGCCGGATGTGAAGCTCTCGCTTGCAGAGCGCCTGGCGCTGGTGATCGACGGGCTCGAAGCCGTCATCCGCGTACACAATCCGCATGAAGCGTCCGTGGAAGAGACGTTCGTCAACTCCAATGCGCGCGCCGCGCTCGCGCTCGGGCAGGCGCGCGGCGTGACGCTTGCGGCGTGTGCGCGCGCGCAGCTGCCGGTGGCGGAATATGCGCCCACGACAATCAAGAAGGCGCTCGTCGGCACCGGCGGCGCCGACAAGACGCAGGTCGCGTTCATGGTGCGCCGCCTTCTGCCGACGGCAGGTGAGATGAGCGCCGACGCGGCGGATGCATTGGCCGCCGCCTTGTGCCACGCTGCGCACGGAGGCTTTCGGCGCCGCGCCGGAGGCTGAGCGCGGAGTTCACTATGCGCAAAGCAAAGTTCGGCTCGCTTGGGGACGTCAGCCGGTTGACGCTTGGCGGCGGCATCGGCCGCATCTGGGGCGAGACATCGCCTGAAGAAGCCGTCGCGACCGTGCATGCGGCGGTCGATGCCGGGATCGACCTCATCGATTGCGCGCCGCTCTATCTACAGGCGGAATCGTTCATCGGCGAAGCGTTCGCCGGCAAGCCGCCGGCGCATGTGCGGTTCACCACGAAAGTCGGCCTCGGTTCGCCGCCGGCCAAGGAAGTCACACAGCGTATCGAAGCCTCGCTCGACGCGAGCCTCAAGGCGATGCGGTTGGAGAAGGTCGACATCTTCTTCCTGCACTCCAACATCGCGGACGACGGCTACGTCTATGCGCACGGGCGCGGGCGCGACGATGAGATCGCCACGCGTTGGCCGGTGTACGAGAACGAAGTCGTCCCGGCGTTCGAGCGCTTGCGCGCCGCCGGCAAGATCGGCGCGTGGGGCATCACCGGCATCGGCGTGCCAGGCGTCATCCAGCGTGCGTTGAAGCACGCGCCTAAGCCGCACGTCGTGCAGATCATCACCAATCTGCTCGACAGCGCCGGAGGCATCCGGCGGTTCGCCGAGCCCGCCGCGCCGCGCGCGATCCTGCAAACGGCGTGCGAGGAGGGCGTGGCGGTGATGGGCATCCGCGCGGTGCAGGCGGGCGCGCTCACGAGCGCGCTCGACCGCGAGATGAGCCAAACCCATCCCGAGCGCCGCGATTATGATCGCGCCGCGCCCTTCCGTGCGCTCTGCGCGCGATGGGGCGAAGATCCGGCCGTCATCGCACACCGCTACGCGCTCTCACTGGACGGCCCCGCAACGATCGTGCTCGGCGTGAAGAACCGCGCCGAACTGGCGCAAGGCGTGGCTGCGGAAGCCGCCGGCCCGCTCTCCGTTGCGCAATTGCAGGCGATCGACGGCTTGGGACTTAGAGCTTGACGGCGCGAATCTGCCCATAAGCGCTTCCAAAGGGAGCGCGTCAGAATGATCGGGCTGTTGAAGGGCGTCGTGGCGGCGATCGGCGAGGACGCCGCGCTGATCGAGGTGAACGGCGTGGGCTATGTCGCGCAGGCGGGGGCGCGCACGCTGGGGCGCCTCAGCGTCGGGGAAGCCGCCACGCTCTATGTTGAGACGCACGTGCGCGAAGACGCGATCAAGCTCTTCGGCTTCCTTTCCGAAGAAGAGCGCGGCTGGTTCGTGCACCTGCAATCGGCGCCGGGCGTCGGCGCCAAAGTGGCGCTGGCGATCCTCGATGTGCTCTCGCCGACGGAACTCGCCGACGCGATCGCGCTGGAGGATCGCGCCTCGATTGCCCGCGCCAATGGCGTCGGCCCCAAGCTCGCCGCCCGCATCGCGCAGGAACTCTCCGGCAAGGCGCCGCCGCGGGGCTTTGGCGTCCATGGCGCGTTGAGCCCTTCGCCGCGTGCGGTGAACGATGGCGGCGCGCCCGCCGGCGGCGCCGGCGCGCGCAACGAGGCGGTCTCTGCGCTGGTGAATCTCGGCATCGATCAGGCGAGCGCCGCGCGCGCGGTCGCCGCCGCCGCCAAGAGCTTCAAGGACGAACCGCCCACCGGAGAGTTGATCCGCGCTGCACTTCGCGAGACTTCGCGCTAAAGACATGGCTGCGAAGAGGTGTATCCCGTGGCCAAGCAGAAATCCGCCAAGCCCAAACGCGCGAAAAAATCGCGCAAGGCGATCATCCCCCTACGGAAGAAGACGCTCCATAACGGGGCGCTGAAAGTGATCCTCCGGGTGCTCGATGTGCCGCGCGACGACGGCACGCTGATGGAGGGCGTCAAGCGCGAGATCGTGCGTCGGCGCGATGCGGCCGCTGCACTCGTGCACGATGTCGAGCGCGACGCTGTGCTGCTGGCGGAGGTGTTTCGCGCGCCGGTCTATGATTGCGGCGGCGCCGGCTGGCTTCGCGAGATCGTGGCCGGCGTGGTGGAGAAAGGCGAGGCGCCGGAGGACTGCATCCGCCGCGAACTGATGGAGGAAGTGGGCATCCGCGCCGAGACGTTGACGCCCATCGCTGCGGTTTTCGCCAGCCCCGGCTACACCACAGAACGGCTGCACATCTTCTACGCGCCGATCCGCGCTGACGACCTGATCGACGAAAGCGCGCGCGGCGTGGACGCCGGCGAGGACGTCGCGCGCGTCTGGATCCCGCTCGCGGAGTTCCTCGATGCGCTGCCGGCCTGCGCCGACGCCAAGACGCTGATCGCCGGCCAATGGCTCGCCGCGCAGCGCGGCGCCGGCAAGAACGATGCGTGAACCGAATCGCGGTAGGCGTGGACCATGGCTGATTCCGCTTCCGCGCGCCTTGTGACCGCCGACCGCCAGCCGGGCGAAAGCGCGGACCGGGCGCTGCGCCCGCAGGGCTTTGACGAATTTATCGGCCAGCCGGCGGCGAAATCGAACCTCAAAGTGTTCGTCGACGCCGCGCGCGGACGCGCCGAGGCGCTCGATCACGTATTGCTGTTCGGCCCGCCGGGTTTGGGCAAGACGACGCTGGCGCAAATCCTTGCGCGCGAGCTGGGCGTCGGCTTCCGCGCCACCAGCGGCCCGGTGATCGCGCGGGCCGGCGATCTCGCTGCGCTGCTCACGAACCTCGAGCCGCGCGACGTGCTGTTCATCGACGAGATCCATCGGCTCTCGCCGGCGGTCGAGGAAATCCTCTATCCGGCGATGGAGGATTACCACATCGATCTCATCATCGGCGAAGGGCCGAGCGCACGCAGCGTGCGCATCGACATCGCGCCGTTCACGCTCGTGGGCGCCACGACGCGGGCGGGTCTGCTTGGCACGCCACTGCGCGATCGCTTCGGGATTCCGGTGCGTTTGGATTTCTACGGGCCGGAAGAATTGTGCACGATCGTGCGTCGCGCGGGCGACAAGCTCAATGCGCCGCTCACGGACGAAGGCGCGCTGGAGATCGCCAAGCGCGCGCGCGGCACGCCGCGGGTGGCGGTGCGCTTGCTGCGGCGTGTGCGCGATTTCTCCGACGCGTCCGGCGGCGCGATCGATGCGCGTTTGGCGGACGCGGCGCTGAAGCGCCTCGACGTGGACGGCGACGGCCTCGACATGCTCGACCGGCGCTATCTCCATGCGCTGGTGGAGACGTATGGCGGGGGGCCTGTCGGCGTCGAAACGCTCGCCGCCGCGTTGAGCGAAGCGCGCGACGCGATCGAAGACATGATCGAGCCTTATCTGATGCAGCAAGGCTTCGTCATGCGCACCCCCCGCGGCCGCATGGCCGCGCCGCGCGCGTACGAACGGCTTGGCAAGATCGCCCCGCGGCGGGGGCTGGATCAGGGCGGGTTGTTCGACGGGGGTGAGGGGTAGCTCAGTTTGAAGGAACACTTTCTCCCGGAATGGTTATCTTCACAATGGGCAACCGGAAGTCCGGATGGAAAGCTTCAACTCTATCGAGTTGATCTCGGGAAGGTCTGGACAAAGCGAATCTACCCCGGCGCCACAGGCTATAAAAACGACCTCCTAGGAATCGGAGAGCCCGGCCTAGGGACGATCAACAAGAACGACTTGGAGCTTCGAGGTCAGGTAATAGACAGCAAGGCAGCAGAGATTCGCGTCAAGCTTGAGAGCGGAGAAAGCCTCAGCCGCGATGAACGGATCACCTGGGTGCGGGTGTTGATGTACTTACGCCTTCGAGAGCCGGAAATTGTGGAGTATCTGCGGGATTATGCGCCGAGGGTTTTTGAGGAACGTCTGACAAGCAACGTTGTAGAGGACGGCGATCCGCGATCGATGTTACAATGGACGAAGGAGGAGGTTCCAGGATACGTTGAAAACTGTTGGCATCAGATTTACCCCGACCTCGTAAACTCGGACAGACCCGCCCAAGACCTTCTTCAATTTCACGATTGGGTCCAAGATTTCACCGCAAGTGGGATCAAGCTGCTGCTGTCAGACAGACCGCTCTTGTTGACGCCGCACCTCGGGCATTCAGACGCGATCCTCTGCCTGCCGCTCTCACCAAGAACAGCGTTTCTTGCCGCTAGGAGCGAAACAATGGCTTCGCGGCTGCTCGCGGAGAAACCCAAGGATCTTGCCGGACGCATCAATGAACAGAGCATTCGGCGATCCAAGCGATACGTCTATGGCTCAGACCAGTCTTCGGAGCGGTTCATTGAGAATAGACTCTCGCTCAAACAGGAAACGCCATGATCACGTCCGCCCGTTTTGTCATCGCTGTGCCGGACCTGGCGCGTTCGGCGCAATTCTATCGCGACGTGCTCGGGTTCACCGTGCATGAGATCGGTGATCCGGGGTGGCGGTTCTATGAGCGCGACGCGGTGATCGTGATGGCGGGCGAATGCGCCGACGCGATCCCGCCGCGCGAGCTCGGCGATCATTCCTATTTCGCTTATCTCGAAGTCGACGACATCGACGCGATCTATGCGCGCGTGACCGCGGCGGGCGCGGAGGCGTTCGCGCCGCCTGTCGACGAGCCGTGGGGCATGCGCGAGTTCGGCATGCGCACCATCGACGGCCACAGGATCAGGTTCGGGCAGCGGCTGTAACGCGCTAGCGCCCGCGTCCGCCGATGAGGCGGAGTTTGAACACGATCCCGGCCGCGCGCACGGCGAAGGTGATTGCGAGCGCGATCAGCATCGGCCAGCGGCCGGCCACGCCGGCGCCGTCCGCGATGAGATACGCGCAGCCGCCCGCGAGCGCGGCGGTGACATAAAGCTCCGTCTGCGGAGAAAAGATCAGCGGCTGGCGGTTGGCGAGCGTGTCGCGCAGGATGCCGCCGCCCGAGGCGCCGATCGACGCGAGAAACACGCTCGTCGCCGGATCGATGCCGAGCGCGCTCAGCCGCTCCATGCCCTCGGCGGTGAAGAGCGCGAGCCCCGCCGCATCGAGCCAGTTCAGCGTCTTCTCCGGCAGCCGCGCCGTGCGCGCGATCAGGAACGCGATGACGCCGGCGCCGACCGCGATCCAGAGCGGCGCCGGGTTCGCGACCCAACGGACCGGCTCCACCCCGCTGACGAGATCGACGATCGTGCCCCCGCCAAGCCCCGCGACCACCGACAAGAACATTGCGCCGATGAGGTCGAACTTCTCCTCGTTGGCCACGACCCCGCCGGACGCGGCGAAAGCGACCGTGCCGACGAGACCAAGAGCAAAGAGCGTGGCTTCCATCGCGGCTGCTTAGCCCAGGGCCCGCGCCTTGACGATGGCGCCGCCGGGGCAGACCCTGCCGGCGCGCCCCGGCGGCGCGTTGGCGTTTGGAGCATCCTCATGAGCGATCCGCGGCGTTCCGTATCCGGACTATCCGTCTTCATCACCGGCGCCGCCTCCGGCATGGGGGCTGCTGCGGCGCGGATCTTCGCCGGCGAGGGTGCGAAGGTCGCGGTGACGGACTATAACGGCGAGGGCGCGGCGGCTGTCGCGGCCGAGATCGGCGCCAATGCCCGCGCCTGGCGGCTCGACGTCGCAGACCACGATGCGATCAAGCGGGTGATCGAGGAGGCGGCGGCGCATTTCGGCGGGATCGATTGCGTCGTCAACAATGCCGGCATCGGGCGGTTCATGCCGCTCGATGGAGAGAGGTATGACGGGCATTGGGACGAGATGATCGCGGTGTGCCTCACCGCGCACCAGCGCATCGTGCGCGCGGCGCTGCCGCATCTGCGGCGGTCGGCATCGCCGCGCATCGTCAACATCGCGTCCACCGAAGGCCTCGGCGCCACGCCCCTCGACAGCGCCTATGTCGCGGCAAAGACCGGCGTCACCGGCCTCACGCGCGCGATGGCCGTCGATCTCGGCCGCGAGGGGATCACGGCGAACTGCATCTGTCCCGGGCCGATCGCGACGGGCATGACCGCGGGCATCCCCGACGAGCACAAGACGATCTTTGCGAAACGGCGGACGGCGCTGGCGCGTTACGGGCAGCCGGAGGAGGTGGCGCACATCGTCGTCAGCTTGTGCATGCCGGCGGCGAGCTACATCACCGGCGCCGTCATCCCCGTCGATGGCGGGCTGATGGCGAAGAACGCCTAGCGCGCGCATGCGACGCGGATAAAGAAAAAGGGCGGCTCCGAAGAGCCGCCCTTGATGGCTGCACGTGGGACGATGCGCGCTTAGAACTCGTAGCGCAGGCCGATCTGGATCACCCAGCGGCTTTCATCGAGGTTGCGCGTCATGGTCTGCGTCGTGTTCACGCCGCTGATCAGGTAGCGATTGCAGGAGAGGACGCCGTCATTGTCGGAGACGCCGTCGGCGCCCGCGCACGCGACGTTGAAGAGGCGGAAGTCTTCCGGGAATTCCTCAACGATGCCCCACTCGTCATTGATGAGGTTGAGCACGTTGGCGATGTCGAACGTGAGCCGGGCGCGGTTGCCGCGGAACAGCGCCGGGATGTCCTGGCTGATCTGCAGATCGACCTGCTCGATGTTCGGGTTGTTGAACGAGCCCCGCGGCACGATCCCGCCGGTCGGGATGTTGAAGCGCTCGACCATGGTGACGAGGTCTGCGTAAGCGCTGCCGCTGTAGGCGACGAGCGGATCCGCCGTGGCGGAGCTGACGTCGGGCACGTACGCGAGCTGGGCGCCGCGGTTGACGCCGAACACAGGGTTGCGGCCCGTGCCGCCGCTCATTGTGAACGTCACCGGGCGGCCGGCACGCACTTCACCGAATAAAGTGAAGCGCGTTTCGAGGTCGCCGATGAAGTTGCGGCGGAAGCCGAGATCGAACTTGAAGTTCTCCTCGACGTCCTCCTGGCTGCGCCCGGTCGTGGCGCTGTTCGGATCGAAGGAGGCGAACTGGCCGCCGTAAAGCGAAGACGCCGTCGAACTGAAGCGCGCGGTGTTCGAAAATTCCTCGAGTTCCTGCACCGTGTAGGACACGCCGACCGAGATGCCGTTGTCCCATTCCTTGCCGGCCGAGAGGCTGGCGATCCAGCTGAACGTCTCTTCGCCCGGGTTGAACGCTTCGATGTCGCGGTTCGAGCCGGGGTTCGTGGAGGAGACGGTCGTCCCTGTGATCGAGTTTCGTTGCGCGGTGGAGAGGCCGTCGTAGCGGATGCGTCCATCCGGCGTCAGCGCCTGCTGGCCGTTCACGATCAGCGGCTGGGCGCGGATGTCGCGGAAGGCGAGGCCTTCATTGGTGCGGATGCCGATGGCGTCGAAGCCGAGGCGCCAACCGCCGGCCAGGTCCCAGCCGACCGACACGTTGCCCTTCCAATCGGACGGGATCTCGAAATCGGGCGAGATGATGTTGGTTTCCGATGTCGGCGACGCGCTGGTGCCGCCCAGCGCGGCCTGCACCGACGCCGGGATCGTCGTGCCGAATGTCGAATTCACCGGCACGTTGAGCGCAGCAAGGCAGATCGCCGATTGCGTGGCGCAATTCACTGCGCCGCTGGTCTCGGTGAGGAAGCCGAAGCCGCCGGTGTCGAAGCTCGTGGCGTTTTGCGATTGCGGCGTGCGCTGGAAGGTCAGCGTGTTGTCGATGATGCCGGTGTTGGAGAACACGTTCGACAAGAACACGTCCGGCAGGCCGCCGGAGAAGAGGCCAACGCCGCCGCTGATGCGGAGATCGTCGGTGGCGTCGTAAGTGAAGGACACGCGCGGCATCAGCACGTCGCGCCCGTCATAGGTCTCCTGGTTCGTCCGCCCCGGATAGCGTGCTGAGAAATTCGGGTTGAGCGCGGGCTCTGCGTTGACCTGATAGGTGTCCCAGCGCAGGCCAGCGTTCAGCGTGAACTGGCTCGTGACGTCCCAGCTGTCCTGCACGAACAGCGTGTAGACGTCGTAGTCAAAAATGCCGGCGGCGTCGTTGGGATCGCCGGAGATGGCGTTGCGATAGACCAGTTCGCCGGCGCGGCCGGCGGTGAAGTCAGCGATCGAGTCAAAATAATACGTGCCGTCGCTGTTGGGCAGGAAGATGTTGAAGACGTCGGTGTTCTGCCATTGCGCGCCGGCCTTGAGGAGGTGGCGGCCGAGTTGGAGTTCGCCGGAGAACTGCGCCTGGTCGTTGCCGGTCTCCAGGAAGTTGGCGTGGCGGAACTGGTCGGGGCCGAACCGCACGACCGCGACGGTCTGCGACCCGTTGCGGCAATTGAGGCTCGGGTTCTGCTGGCCGGCCGCATCGAGGCTCGTCGCCGTCGAGCAGACGCGGATATCGGAAAATTCCTGCCCCGACGGTGGCTGTTGGAGGCGCACGTAGTCGCGCTGTGCGTAGCGGAACTCGGTGGAGAAATTGCTCGTCCAGTCCGAGTTGATCTGCAGCGAGAGCGTCTCGTCGTCTTCGCCGGTGAGGTACCATTGGCTGTCGAGGCCAGCGCTCGTGGTGTTGAGGTTCGTACGCTGGATCACGCCGGATTCAGAGGAGCGATACGTGAACGACGCGCGGTGGTCGTCGGTGATGTCCCAGTCGATCCGCGCGGTGTATTTCTCGTCGGTGATCGGCTTGGTGTTGGTGATGCCGCCGAAGGGGAAGGACGAGCCGTAGGTGTTGGCGAACACGTCGGTGACGGCGTCGATCTGGGCCTGCGACATCGGCACGATGCTGCCGGCGACGCTTGAAGGGCCGGTGATGTTGGTGGCGAAGCCGCCGCCGGCGGGGCCGACCGCGGTGGTGTCGGCGGATTCATACGTTTCGTAGGACAGCGCGAAGAAGAGCGCGCCCGGGATGATCGGGCCGCGGAAGGTGGCGCCCCAATTGTCCTGCGTGGTGAAGTTGGAGACCGGCGCGCCGTCGATGCGGGTGCCGACGAGGCCTTCGTTCAGATAATTGACGAACGCCGAGCCTTCAAAATCATTCGTGCCTTCACGGAGGACCACGTTGATCGCGCCGCCGAGGAAGTCGCCGTTCTCCACGTCGAACGGCACCGACTCCACCGAGAATTGGCGCACCGAGTCGAGCGAGACGGGGCCGCGCCGCGTCGGCAGGCCGCCGGTGTTGAGGCCGAAATCGTCCTGGGCCTGCACGCCGTCGATGGTGATGCGGTTGGTGCGGGGGTTGGAGCAGGCGATGGAGATGCCGCCGTCGCCGCGGGCGTTCTGGCTGACCAGCGGGTCGCGGCGCGCGAGGTCGCGGATGTCGCGGGTGATGGAGACGGCGCCGTCGATGTCGTCGCGCGACAGCACCGTGGCGGACCCGACGACGTCAGTCACGGTCGCCGGCGTGGCGACGATGACGATCTCGTCTTCGGACGGGTCCAGGTCGATCACCACGCGCAGCGGCGCCCCGACCGTCAGGAAGACGTTCTCGATGCGCTCGCCCTGGAAGTCCGGCGCTTCGATTTCGATGCTGTAGGGGCCGCCGACGCGCAGGCCGCGCAAGTCGAAGATGCCCGATGGGCCCGTCGTTTCGACCGAGCGCGCGCCGGTCGGCACGTGGGTGACGGTGACCTCCGCCCCGGCGATCGGCGCGCCGCCCGCGTCGGTGACTTCGCCGCGGACGGCGGACGTCGTCTCCTGGCCGAAGGCAAGGCCGGAGAACGCGACGGTGGAAAGCGCGGTCAGCGCTGCGCCGCGGGCGAGAAAGTTCATTTTCATGGAAACCCCCAGATGCACCCCAGGGGCGGGCGAGAGAAAACCCTGCCCCCGTGCCGGCGAGGGCGTATCTACGCTCGTCAACTGTTCATTAAAGGATTTGTGAAGGTTCGATGACAGCGGGCCGCTTTTGTTGCGACGCAGCGCCGCCATGGCGCGACGGACACACTCGCGCCGCCTTTCCTTACACCGCCGAAAGGCGCCGCTGCGTCAAAGACCCAGTTCGCTGAACGCGATCGCCTGTTCGCGGACAGGGAGCCCCTGGAGATCGTTGACCGCGAGCGCGAGGCGCCGGGCTTCCCAATCGATCCGGATCGTTCCGAAATTCACCGGCGCGTAGAGGTCGCCGATCTGGTTCGAGCTCCGCTCGGTGGAGACGTCGCGAAAGCTGAGGTTGAGCGAGGAGGCGGTCAGTTCATAGGCGCGATGGGCGAGCAGGCCATCCTGCGCATAGAGCCCGGCGACATGGCGGTCCCCGGAGACGAACACCACGCCCCGCGCGCCGGACGTCCGGACCGTCTCGTAGAGCCGCGCCTGCTCGATCGGCAGCGTCTCCCACGCCTCCCAATCATGCCCGTCGGCCAGCACCTGGATGGAAGACGCGATGATACGGATCTCGGCGGGGCGCTGCAGTTCTTCCGCAAGCCACGTCCACTGCGCTTGGGACAGCATCCGCTGCTCAGGGTCGCTGCTGCGACCATAGCGTCCATTCTCGCTGCGCTCCGGCAAGCGCGTCAGCGGCGTACGCCCAAAGCGCGTGTCCAAGAGGATGATCTGCACGCGGCGGCCCTCGGGGCCGAAGACGTAGGAATCGTAGACGCCGTCGCGCGCAGCGGTGCGGTCGCCCGTGCCCCAGAACTCTTCAAACAGCGTCTTCGCCAGCGTCTTTGCTTCAAAGTCTCCGCCGGCGTCGTTGAGCCCGTAATCGTGGTCGTCCCATGTGGCGATCATCGGCACGGCGGCGCGGAGCGCCTGGAAATCGGGATGTGCGGCGAGCAACGCATACTGGGCGCGAAGCTCCGGGAGAGACATGTCCCCGCGCGTGTCGCCGTACACGTTGTCGCCGAGATAGACGAAGAGGTCCGGGCGCGCCTGCGCGATCGTGTGCAGGATCGGGATCGGGCGCTCCGCTGTGTGGCAGGAGCCGAGCATGATCGTCGTCAGCGCGCCGCGCGGCAGCGGCAATCCCGGGCCCGCGCCGGGCGCGGGCGAGGCGGTGGCGACGGCGGGCGCTTGCTCGACCGCGGCCGGCGGCGACGCGCAGGCTGCAAGACCAAACAGGGCGAGAGCGGCGAAGGCTGCGCGCACGGCGTGCTCCAAAGCTGAAAACTGCGCTCCGTAGGGCGCGCGTGTGACGCCTTGATTACCCTGCAGGACCGCCGGCGCCGAGCGCTTCATTGCGATAGCGGGGATCGTCGGTGACTTCGCGCGCGGCCCAGGGCGGGATCTCGACGGCCTCGTCCGGCGCAGCCAACTCCACTTCCGCGATCGTCAGGCCGGCCAGCGCGCCGCCAAACACGTCGACGCTCCAATCGTGCGCGCCGAACCGGACAGTGTGGCGCGTCTTCTCGATCAGCGGCGGTTCGCATGCATCGGCAAGCAGCCGCTCAGCGTCTGCCATGGGGATGGCGTACTCGAACTCGGTGCGCACGAGCCCTGGGTTCGTGCTCTTCACGGTCAGGTAGGCCTTGCCGTCGATGATCCGCACACGGACGCTGGCGGCGCCGGTCCTGGTGATGTAGCCCTGCCGAATGGAGGCGCCGGCGTCTGCGTCGCTGCGCCAACCCTCGCCAGCGACGAGGAATTTGCGTTCGATCTCTCGCGCCATGGCGCTCAGGCGCGCGAGGCGCAGACGCGCGCCACTAGCGCCGGCGTGCGGGTGATGATCGTCAGATAGGCGCTGAGCACGGGGCACGGCTCGATGAGCCCCGCCTCGATCGCCGCAATCTCCTCGATTGGCAGGCGATAGCGCGCGCAGAAAGCGCCCTGGGAAAGACCAAGCTGCCAGCGCAGGCTATGCAGCGCCTTGGGCCAGTCCGTCGTTTCCAGCACCGCCGGATCGCCGCTCTGCAGACGTGCGCGTTCGACGCCGGCGTCCTCGAACCGAAGCGTAAGTTGCTGCATGCGCGAAATCCCCCGTAGCACGAAGTCCGCTCGGCAGACTCGCTAGAGGAGGCCGATGTCGCGCGTATGACGCTGCGGGCCTGCGCTGTGGATCGCGCCACAAACCCGTCATACCCGTCCGCGCAGAGGCGTCACAAACGCGCCGGCGCGTGACGGCCGCGTGACCGATGTGTCGCAAACACGGCCTCCGGGCGCGTGCTCCGTGACGGTTCGCGCCGTCCGTGCAAACCATGCCCGCGCCGGGCGTCACAGGGTTGTCAATCAACGCTTTTTCGGGGAGGCGACCGTGACGGTTCGCCCACGAGGCGTATGCGGCGCGCTCAGCGCATCTCCAGCTTCACTTCAGCCTGCCGGCGCATGATCGACATCACCGCAGTAGGATTGGCGCGGTGGTCGTAGCCCACCACCTGCGTCGGGGGCAGGCCGGCGCCGACCAGCGCGGCCACGACGGCTTCGGTGCGGGCATAGACCAGCCGGGTGGCGTCCGGTCCGTCCAGCATCGCCTCATCCGGATAGGCGCGCACTGTTGCGCGCACGAGCTCGCCGCCGGCGGCCCGGCAGGTCTCGAGCGGCCCGACTCCCTGCTGGATGATGGTCTCTGCGCCGGACGCCAGGGCCGCGCTCTCCGGCTCGAAGTAAACCGCAAACGAGGTCTCGCCGCACGCGGCGGCGCGTTCCTGGGCCGAGGCGCCGCTCCACGGCATCCGCATCGTGCCGCATCCCGCCAGCGCCAGCGCCGCTGCGGCGCAGGCGGCCCCAGTGAGAAGTCGCCGCATCGGGCGGGTGAGACGGGCCATGGTGATCCCCTTCCTCGAAAATGGTTGGCTCTCTTTGCCCCGGTCCGCCGCAGGCGCCAAGCGCCTAGCCGGCGAGGATCGCGACGCCATTGGGCGCCAGCGTCAGCATCGCGCCTTCAAGACGGGCCGCCCGCATCAGCCGGGGCATGCATCCGGCGGCGTCGAGCGTCGCTGCGGCGTCGCCGAGATTGAACGCGCAGAGCATGGTTTCGTTCGCCGCAATGCGTGCGAACGCCAGCACGCCGGGCGGCGCGGCGTGCGTTTCCCAAGCGCCTTCCCGCAGCGCCGGGCTGTCGCGGCGCAGCGCGATCAGCGCGCGGGCGAACGCCAGCATCGAGCGGGGATCGTCCAACTGCGCGGCGGCGCTTAACGCCATATGCCGCGGATCGAGCGGCAGCCACGGTTCGGCGGCGGTGGAGAAGCCGCCGTCTTGCGTCCACGGCATCGGCGTGCGCGCGCCGTCTCGCCCGATGCCGGAAGGCCAGAACCGGATCGCCTCTGGATCCTTCAGTTTCTCGAAGGGCACGTGCGCATCCGGCAGGCCGAGTTCATCGCCCTGGTAGAGAAAGATTTCGCCGCGGAGGCAGAGGAGGATCGCGAGCAGGCAGCGCGTGCGCGCGTCGTCGTCGCCGCCCAGCCGCGTGGGAAAGCGCGGCACATCGTGGTTGGAAAGCGCCCAACTCGGCCAGCCGGCGGCCTGCGCGAAGCTCTCCATCGCCTCGATGAAGATCTCCGGGCGCGCCCGGCGCTGGCGCAGCAGGAAGAACGAATAGGCCGTATGCAGACGATTGAATCCGCTGGTGTATTCGAGCTGCCGGGCCAGCGGCTCCTCGTCCTCGATCTCGCCGACCAGGAAGCGCCCGCCATATTCGTCGGTCAGCGCGCGCAGGCGCTCCACGAACGCGAGCGTCTCCGGCTGGGAGCGGTCATAAAGGTGGCGCTGGAATTGATGCGGCCGCGCGGGCGTTTTTGTAAACGGCAACGCCGGATTGTCGCGCAGCTGCGCGTCATGGACGTAGAAATTGACTACGTCGAGCCGAAAGCCGTCGACGCCGCGATCAAGCCAGAACCGCGCTTCGCCGAGCAACGCCTCCTGTACGGCAGGATGGCGCACGTTGAGGTCCGGCTGCTCGATCAGGAAGTTGTGCAGGTAGTATTGGCGCCGACGCGAGTCCCATTCCCACGCGCCGCCGCCGAACATCGCCTGCCAATTGTTCGGCGGCGCGCCGTCGGGCTTTGCATCCGCCCAGACGTACCAATCCGCCTTCGGATTATCGCGCGCCGCGCGGCTCTCCTTGAACCAGGCATGCTCGTCGGACGTGTGCGAATAGACTTGATCGATGATCACCTTGAGGTTCAAGCCGTGTGCGCGTTTCAGCAGCGCGTCGAAATCGGCCAGGGTTCCGAACAGCGGGTCGACGCCGCGATAGTCGGCGACGTCGTAGCCGTAATCCTTCATCGGCGAGGTGAAGAACGGCGAGAGCCAGATCGCGTCGACGCCGAGATCGGCCACGTAGCCCAGCTTCTCCGTGATCCCCTTTAGGTCGCCGACGCCGTCGCCGGAGGAATCGGCGAAGCTGCGCGGATAGATCTGATAGATCACGCTGCCGCGGCGCCAGTTCATGCTCCATCCTCCAGCATCGCCGCGACATGGGCGCCGATCGCGAGCGAACAGGTGAGGCCGGGGCTCTCGATGCCGAACAGCGCAATCAGCCCCTCCAGCCCATGGGTCTGCGGTCCGAGAATGTGAAAGTCGCCCTGTGGTTCGCCGGGCCCGTGCAGCTTCGGGCGGATGCCCGCATAGTCCGGCGACAGCGCGCCGTCCTTCAACGCGGGCCAGAACCGGCGCGCGAAGTCGTAGAAGAGCGGCGCGCGCGCCTCGTTCACCGCATAATCTTCCGTGGCGACGAATTCGAGGTCCGGTCCGAAGTGCGCGCGCCCGCCGAGATCGCGCTTGTAGTGCAGGCCAAGCGAGCCAGGGGCCGGCGCGGGATAGATCAACATCTGGAACGGCGCGGCGCCGGACAGCACGAAGTAATTGCCCTTGCCGTAGTGCAGCGGCGGGATGCGCGCAGCGGGAAAACCCTCGATCGAGCGCGCGCACGCTTGCGCGTCGAGCCCGGCGGCGATGATCAAAGTGCGCGCCGCGAGCGTTGTTGGCGCGTCGCCGCCCACGCGGACGCGCCAGCCTTCGCCCTCGCGCGCGGCGCTTTCGAACGGCGCGCCGAGCGCGATCGCGCCGCCGGCGTCCGCGATCTCGCCTTCCAGCGCCAGCATCAGGCCATGCGCTTCAAGGATGCCGCTCTCGGGCGAGTGGATCGCCGCGACGCAGACGATCTCAGGCTCCAGCGCCTGCGCTTCCTCGCCGCTCAGCATGCGCAAGCCCTCGACGCCGTTTTCGGTCCCGCGGGCGAGCAACGCCTCTAGCGCGCCGATCTCATCTTCGCGCGTTGCAACGACCAGCTTGCCGCAGCGCGCGTGCGCCACGCCGCGTTCGGGCATGTAATCATAGAGCGCCCGGCGCCCGGCCACGCACAGCCGCGCCTTGAGGGACCCCGGCGCATAGTGCAGCCCGGCGTGGATGACTTCAGAATTGCGCGAGGAGACGCCCTGGCCGATCCGGGTCTCTTGTTCCAGCACGACAACCGCCCGCCCGGCGGTCGCCAGCGTCCGCGCGCAGGCGAGGCCGACAACGCCGGCGCCGACGATGAGTGCGTCCAGATCCATGCCGCGGAGCTAGTGCGCTTCGCGGCGACGGGCAATTGCGGCCAATGCGATCCTAGGCGGCTGTGCGTTTCTTGGTCACGTCGTCGGCGCGGCGGCCGGTGACCTCGACCATGTGATCGAACGAGGCCTCGAAGGTCGCCAGGCCCTGCGTCATCGAGCGGAGTTCGATGATGAAGTCCTGACGCTCCGCATGCGGAAGATAGACCTCGATCCGGTCCCAGCCCGGCCACCCTTCGCGGCCTTCGAAGCCGAGAATCTGGCCGTTGCGCGACGAGACGATCGAGTTGATCCGCGGCGTGCCGGAGGAAGGCGTGTAGATCGTCAGCTTCTCGATCGGCTCGAGCAGCACCGGATCGCAGGCCGCCAGCGCTTCGCTCATCGCGATGCGCCCGGCCGTGCGGAACGCGAGTTCGGAGGAATCGACCGTGTGATAGGAGCCGTCGATCAAAGTCACCGCGACATCGACCACCGGGAAGCCGAGCGGCCCCTTCTCCATCGCGTCCTTGACGCCGTCTTCCACGGCCGGGATCCATTGGCGCGGGATCGCGCCGCCGGTGATGGAATCGACGAACGCGAAGCCTTCGCCGCGCGCCTGCGGTTTCACTTCGATTACGCAATCGCCGAACTGCCCGTGTCCGCCGGTTTGTTTTTTGTGGCGCCCTTTCTGGGTGATGCTCTTGCGGATGCTCTCCTTGTACGGCGTCGTGGGGCGCGCGGTGGCGACATCGACGTTGAAGCGCTTCCGCAGGCGATCGAGCGTCACGCGCAGATGGGGCTCGCCCTGGCCGAGCAGCACGATCTCGTGTGAATTCTGATCGTGCAGCACTTCGAGGCCGGAATCCTCTTCCGACAGTTTCGACAGCGCGCCGGAGAGGCGGACGTCGTCCTTCCTGTCCTTGGTGGCGATGGCGATCTGATAGACGGGAAAGCGCTTCTGCGGGGTCAGCTTCGCGTTTTGGACCGCGGCCCCCGTCGCCAGCACGTCTCCTGCCGCGGCGCTGTCGATCTTGCCGATGGCGATGATTTCGCCTTCACTCGCTTGGGCGACCTTCTTCGTTTGGGCGCCGGAGACCGTGAACAGAGCGCCAGCGCGTCCTCGTGAGCCGTCCTTCAGCGCAAAGTCCGCGCCGTCGTTCAATCCGCCGCCGAACACGCGCGCATAGGCGAGCTTGCCCGCTTGCCCTGCGTGCGACACCTTCATTACGTAGGCGCCGACGCCTTCAACGCCCAGCCGTACCGCCATTGCGCCTGGCGCAGGCGTGTCATGGCGCAACGCCTTCAGGAGGCGGCGCAGACCGAAGCCCTGCGCCGCGCTGCCGAAGAACACCGGCACGATCAGGCCGTCCTGCGTTTCTTTCACGAGGTCGGCGAAGACCGCGTCCTGAGACGGCGTTACATCAGACAGCAATTGCTCCATCAACGCGTCGTCGAAATCGGCAAGCTGTTCGAGCATGTGGAAGCGCGCTTCGGCTTCGCGCTCAGCGAGGTCGGCGGGGATGTCGATCCGCTGTGACGGTTCTCCGGGCTGGTAGACGAAGGCGCGCTCAAGCGCGAGATCGACGAAGCCGGAGACGTGCTCGTCCTTCCAGATCGGGATTTGGCGTGCGACGAGCGGCTGTGCGCTCGCCGGCTGAAACGCTTCGAGGAGATCGCGCACGCGCCCGTGCGCCTGATCGATCTTGTTGACGAATAGCGCCCGCGGCACGCCCAGCCGCTCCAGTTCCTTGAGATAGGGCGTCAGCAGCGCGGCCTTGTTCGGATCGGCGTCCGCGACCACGAGCGCGAGGTCGACGCCGGGCAGCACAAAATCCATCTCCGCCGCGAAATCGACGGCGCCGGGCGTGTCGGCAAGCGCGTAGCGGTCTTCCATGAAAGTGATGGTGTGAAACGCAACATCGACGGACTGGCCGGGCGCGTCGCTCGCGCGTCCGTCGCCTTCGCCAGAGAGTGCGCCGAGCGCCTGAACAAGTGTGGTTTTGCCCGACCCTGTCGGGCCGACGACCGCGATGGCGCGTGTGCTTTCCGTCTTGCGGGCGGCCATTCGTCTCCTCCTGTTGTGGAGCGGCCTTGCCCGCGGACATAAGCCGCTATGACCCGCAGCCTTCGACTGTCAGGGCGAGGGATCGTCACCCGTCTGTCGCACGCTGGCAAGGGGCGAAGGCGGGCGCGACGGGGATTATTTCCGGTTAACGCGGCCCGTTCACCGATCCTGGGGGCGTCGCGCGGCGACGCGCACCGGGGCTCGCGCGCTTGCGATCATCGGCCCCGGACTTCCGCGACGCGCAGTTCGGAGATCGGTGGTTATCGTCTAGCGCTGCGCATCGACCTCGCTGGTTTGCGCCGCGCGTCGCGCCAGCCAGGCGTCGACGGCGGGCATTTCCGTTTCGACGAGACGGGCGCGGGCCAGGATGGCGGCGCGGGCGCCGTCCGCCGCCTGCCGGGCGTTCGCGGGGAACGCTTCTGCGTACGCGGCGAGTTCGGCGGCCGTCTGCGCGTCGGCGCTGAACGCGGCGACGCCGGGGGCGTATTCCAGGCGCCGCAGCGGATCGAGCCAGCCGTCGATCACCGCGCGGTTGTCGCGCAGGAACGCCCACGCGAGCGCTGGATGCTCCACCGCCACGGCTGTGAGGATGCCGGGCCGCAGCGGCCGCGGCGCCTGTTCGGTCAGCAACATCGCCAGCGTCCGTTGCGCCAACCCAGGATCGCGCGCCTCGGCGAGATAACCGTAGATGCGGCGCTGCTCGATGAAATTGGTCTCCGCCGCTGCGCGTGTGCGCAACGCGTCATAATCGGCGGTCGTGGCGTGCGCGCCGACGACGCGGAACGCCGCATCGCGGATCGCGCCGGGGAGCGCCGCCTCGGATGAAACGCGCCGGCGCGCCTCGGCGATGATCTGGGGATCGCCGAGCCGCCCCAGCACGCGGATCAGCGCGTCGCGCAGGATGGCGTCGTTCGCCGCCTCGCCTCCCTTCGGGTCCCACCCGACCCGGGCAAACATCGGCGAAAGCGCGCCGCGCACATAGGCGTTGAACGCCGCCTCGCTCATGCGCCCGCGATTGAGCCGGGCCAGGGTTTGCAGCGCGCCGGCGACCTGCATCGCGACGTTCGGATCCGCGTCGGCGGGCAGCGCTGCGGTGAGATCGAGATAATTGGTCAGCGGCGCAGCGCTCGCCCGGCCGAACGCCCAGTAGTCCGAGAGGATGCCGAGCTGATCGATCGCCTGGAGCGACGCGAACGTGCGCGTGATCTGCGCGAGGTCCGTTGGCGCATAGAGCGTGCGGAAGAACGCGGCCTGGCCGGCGTTGACGATGAGCGGTCCGCACCCATCAATCGGGGCTTCCAGCGTGAAGGCGGGCGCCGCCGGCGCGGTCGCCTCCACGCGCGTACGCCCGCCGATGCGCTGGGCGCTGATCGGCGTCGTCCAGACCTCGCTCGTGCGGGCGGTGTCGTCGGCGGCGAAGCGCTCCTGCGCCAGCGTCACGCGCGGCGGGGCGGCGGCGCCCGGCCCGCAGGCGCTGGCGGAGACCCGGATCACCGGAAACCCCGGCTGCAAGGTGTAGGCGCGCGCCACATCGAGGATGGGCTTGTCGGACGCCGCCTGCAGCGCCTGCCAGAGATCGTCGGTGGCGGCGTTGCCGTAAGTCCGCGCGCGGATGTAGGCGCGGATGCCGGCGCGGAACGCGTCTTCGCCGATATAGGCTTCAAGCATGCGGATGACGGCCTGGCCTTTGTCGTAGGTGATGTCGTCGAAGGCGAGATTGGCCTGCTCGATCGTATTCACCTCCTGCACCACGGGATGGGTGCCCGCGCGCGCGTCGAGTTCCATGGCGCTGTTGCGGTCGGGAAAGACGCTCATCCACGGCGACCAGTCCGGGTGCAGCGCATCGGCCGCCTTGGTCGCCATCCACGACGCGAAGCCTTCGTTGAGCCAGAGATCGTCCCACCACGCCATGGTGACGAGATTGCCGAACCATTGGTGCGCGATCTCGTGGGCGACGATGCCGAACACGTTCTGGCGATCGGACTCGCTCGAGCCCGCGTCGAGCAGCAGGTATTGGTCGAAATAGAGGATGGCGCCCCAGTTCTCCATGGCGCCGAAACCGCCCGCGCCGGGCACGGCGATCATGTCGAGCTTCGGCAAAGGATAGGGGACGCCGAAATACTCTGTGAAATAGCGCAGCGATTCCACGCCGGCGTTGAGCGCTTCGCGGCCCTTTTCAGATTCGCCGCGCCGCGTCACCACGCTCAGCGCCACGCCGTCGACGTCAGTGCTGATACGCTCGTAATCGCCGACGCCGAGAAAGAGAAGGTAGCTCGGCATCGAGGGCGAGGGCTCAAAGGCGATCCGCGTGCGCCCGCCGGAGAGACGCTGCGACCGTGCGATCGGCATGTTGGAAACCGCCTGTTCGCCGGACGGGATCGTCACGGTCAGCGCGAACACAGCGCGCTTGTTTGGCTGGTCCCACATCGGCGCGAAGCGGCGCGCATCGCCCGGCTCGAACTGCGTCGCCAGCATCCGCCGCGATCCTTGCGGCGTGTCATAGGCGACGCGGAAAAGGCCGTAGGCCTCGTCGTAGATGCGCCCAGAATAGGCGATGTTGAGTCGATGGCGGCCTGCGCGGATCTCGCGGCCCTGCGTGAGCGTCACCGTCTGCGCGTCGGGATCGAGGCTGACGCTCGCGCGCGAGCCGTCGATGGCGGCGCTCTGGATGTCGAGGTCGAGCGCGTTAAGGGTGATGGCGGAGAGCGCCTGGTGCGTCTCCAGGGTGATCTGCACCGTGCCGGTGAACGTGCCGGCGTCGGCGTCCGGCGTGATCGCGATCTCATAACGCGAGGGCGTAGCCTCGTCGCCGAGCATCTGGCGTTCGGCGCCAACGGGCGCCGCGGCGAGGCAGAGTGCGGCCGAGAGCGCGAGCGGACGCGGGCGCAAGGCGCGAAAGAGGCGCATGATCTTATTCAGCATGGGTGCTCCGTTGCGGCATCATGGCGCCCGGCGCGGGCGGCGCAATCGACGCTCGTCGAGAAATCTCAGCGCTTTATACGGGAGAAAGAGGCGTGCGCCGCGCTTGCCGCCGTCCAGCGCGCGCCATACGCAATCTCCTCTCGCGGGAGATGAAGGAGCGCCCATGGCTGAGTATGTGTTTCCCCCGCCGCCGGTCCCGGCAGCGGCGGTCCGGGGCGGGGGCCTCTATCCGGTGTCGCGCATTTTTTGCGTCGGGCGCAATTACGCCGCCCACGCGCGCGAGATGGGCGGGGACGACCGCGAGCCGCCGTTCTTCTTCACCAAGCCCGCATCGGCGCTAACGCCGAGCGGTGCGGCGATCCCCTATCCTCCGGGAACGGATGATTATCATTATGAGATGGAGCTGGTGCTCGCGCTTGGCGCGCCGGCGCACGCGGTCTCGGCGCCTGACGCGGAGGCGGCGATCTGGGGCTATGCCTGCGGCCTCGACATGACGCGGCGCGATCTGCAGGCGGCGCTGCGGGAGAAGAAGCAGCCCTGGGATCTCTCCAAGGCGTTTGAGCAGAGCGCGGTCCTGGGCGAGATCGCGCCCGCGGCGGCGGTGGGGCATCCACGCAGCGCCGCCATCACGCTCGCCGTCAACGGCGAGACCCGGCAGAAGGCGGACATCGCCGACATGATCTGGTCCGCTTCCGAAATCATCGCGGCGCTGTCGCGCTACTATCATCTGGGGCCAGGCGACCTGATCTACACGGGCACGCCGGCGGGAGTGGGCGCGGTGCGCGCGGGCGACCGCCTAGAGGGCGCCATCGCCGGCGTCGGCGCTGTCGCTGCAACGATCGGGTGACGGGCTCTCAATTCTCGGGGTCGGCTGTGGCGGTCCGTTAACGTTCGCTTTGGCATAAGGGCGTTTGGCCGAGGCGAAGCGTCATGAGCGACCCCGAACGCAGGAGCTTCAACCTGCTGCGCGAAAGCGCTTCGACCACGCGCGTGCTCGATCTGGCCACGGTGGTCGAACGGTTCGGCGACACGCCGGAATGGAAGGCGGCGCCGTTCTTTTTCAACGAGCGTTTGAACCGCACCATCATCTTGAAGCATGCGTTGAGGCCCAATGAGCGGTCGATCTTTCGCACCTATCGGCGCAATGCGACGAAGATTGTTTTTCCGTACACGGTGGAAGACCTGAGCCTTGGGGGCGAAGTTCTGTTCATCGGTGAGCCGGGCTTTGAGAGGGCGATTGCGACGAAGGTGATGAGCCGGGACGCCGCCGAGTTGCAGCCGGACATCGACCTCCTGGAGCTCCTGGATACACTGCCCTCGTTCGATCCGTTCCTGTTGCGCGAGCGGCTGCGCCAGTTCGGGCGCGAACCGGCGCGCTGCTATTTCGAAATTTCCGCTGCCGATACGGCGCGGATGACCAAGTTCGTCAGCGACGAGATCGCCTCGCTGGTCGATCTCGCGGTGTCCAACCAGAAAGAACCCAGCGCACCGTGGCTTGCGCGGCGCCTCGCCGACAAACTGATGACGGACGAGACCGCGGAAAGCCTCTCGCCGCTGCGCACGACGCTGCATCTTTCCGGCGACGCCTATCGCGAGGGCGTGTTCGCGTGGAAGGGGTTTCTCTACTACAAGTGGACCGCATCGGAGTGGGCGTCGCGCCTCCCGGATTTGACCCGCGAAATCCTGACCGCGGCCATCCGCAACGTGGCCAGGGAGGATCTCGCCGCGATCAATGTTGCGCGCAAGCGGATTGTGAACCTCTTGACCGCGACCGTGCGCGACGTCCAGGCGTCGCTGCAGAGTTACGATTCAGCCTATCGCCAACTGGCCGCCGGCAAGCCGACCGCGTTCCGCGACTTCCTCATCGAGGCGCCGAAGATGTTCACCTCGATCGGCGAGGCCGTCGGCGTGATCAAGCATATCGACTCGTTCTGGCGGTTCCGTTTCCCGCAAGGCCGTTTGCCGGTGATGGAGGGCTTTGAGGCGATGGATCTGTTCCAGGATTTCGAGGCGACGCTCAGCGGCCTTCACGCCCCGCGTGCGCCAGCGCCTTGAAACGCCGCCAGGGCCGCTACCAGGCGCCGACGTTCGGCATCGAGGTCCACGGCTCTTGCGGCGCAAGCGCTGCGCCCTTCTGCAGAAGCTCGATCGAGATTCCGTCCGGCGAGCGGACGAACGCCATGCGCCCGTCGCGCGGCGGCCGATTGATCGTGACGCCGCCATCCATCAGCCGCTGGCAGGCGGCGTAGATATCGTCGACGCGGTAGGCGAGATGGCCGAAATTGCGCCCGCCCGTGTAGGTCTCTGGATCCCAATTGTGGGTCAGCTCCACCATCGGCGCTTGAGCGGCTTCTGCGCGCGATGCGTCGCCCGGCGCCGCCAGGAAGACGAGCGTGAACCGGCCGCCCTCATTGTCGATCCGGCGCATCTCCCGAAGACCGAGCTTGGCGCAGTAAAAATCGAGCGCGGCGTCAAGATCGGCGACGCGCACCATGGTGTGCAAGTATTCCACGATTGGTCTCCGCAGCGCCCCTTTGGCTTCGCGCAGACATCGCCTTCGCTGCGCGTCCGGTCAATGCGGCGCCGCAACATAAGTCGCGAAACTTTATCCCACATCTTGAAGGCAAAACGGGCATGAGATTGCTCGGATTCCGGGCGCCAAGAAAAGAAACGAACGAGAAAAGCCCATAATGTTGGGATAAGGTCGCGGCTTCGTCGAAAGCGCTCAATGCGGCGCCGCGGCGCGTCGATCAGGATGGAGCTGACCCCGGACATGAGAAACGAGCCGACCTTGTCCCTGCGCGTGCCTGTGCCGCGCGCGCGTCCCGGCGATCCGGTCGATTTCTCCCACATCAAGCCGCCGCCGGCGGGCGCAGCGCCCCGCCCCGACATCCGCGAGGAGCCGGGCGCCATGCGCGATCTCGCGTTCACCTTGGTCCGTGTGCTGAACGAAGAGCACGAGGCCGTCGGCCCCTGGGATCCCAAGCTCGATCCTGCCGTGCTCCGCCGCGGCCTGGAGATCATGACGCTCACCCGCGCCTATGACGACCGCATGATGCGCATGCAGCGCCAGGGCAAGACCAGCTTCTACATGAAGTGCACCGGCGAGGAGGCGGTTGCGACCGCCGCCGCGCTCGCCGTCGACGCGGGCGACATGTGCTTTCCCACGTATCGCCAGCAGGCGTTCCTGATCGCGCGCGGCTATCCGCTCGTGCAGATGATGAACCAGATCTACTCGAATGCGGACGATCCGTGCAAAGGCCGGCAGCTGCCGGTAATGTACACGTCGAAGAAGGACGGCTGGTTCACCATCTCCGGCAATCTCGGCACGCAATTCCCGCAAGCCGTGGGCTGGGCGATGGCGTCGGCGTACAAGGGCGATCACCGCATCGCCGTCGGCTATATCGGGGAAGGCTCGACTGCGGAGGGCGATTTCCACGCCGCGCTGACGTTCGCGTCGGTCTATCGCGCGCCGGTGATCTTGAACGTGGTCAACAATCAATGGGCGATCTCATCGTTCCAGGGCTTCGCCGCCGGCGAGAGCGCCACGTTCGCTGCGCGCGGCATCGGCTACGGCGTGGCCGCGCTCCGCGTCGACGGCAATGACTTCCTCGCCGTTTACGCCGCCACGAAATGGGCGGCGGAGCGCGCGCGCGCGAATCTCGGCCCCACGCTGATCGAGATGTTCACCTATCGCGCCGCGGCGCATTCCACGAGCGACGATCCCTCCCGCTACCGGCCCGCCGAAGAGCCGCAGCACTGGCCGCTCGGCGATCCGATCGAACGCCTGAAACAGCACCTCATCGCGTCCGGCGAGTGGAGCGACGCCAAACAGAAGACGCTGGAGAAAGAGGCGGTGGAGGCCGTGCGCGCCGCCGCCAAGGAATCGGAAGCGGTCGGCACGCTTGGCCAATCCCGCCCGAGCGCCAAGACGATGTTCGAGGACGTCTACAAGGAGCCCGACTGGCGCCTGCGGCGGCAGCGCCAGGAAGTGGGAGTGTAGCGCTCATGCCCGCGATGAACATGATCCAGGCGCTCAACTCCGCCATGGATGTGATGCTGACCAAGGATCCTGACGTTCTCGTCTTCGGGGAGGACGTCGGTTATTTCGGCGGCGTCTTCCGCGTCACCGAGGGCCTGCAGAAGAAGCATGGGCTCACGCGCTGCTTCGATGCGCCGATCGCGGAAGGCGGCATCGTCGCGGCCGCGATCGGCATGGGCGCCTACGGCCTCAGGCCCGTGATCGAGATCCAGTTCGCGGACTACATCTATCCAGGCTATGACCAATTGGTGAGCGAGGCTGCGCGTCTGCGCTATCGCAGCGCGGGCGATTTCACCGCGCCGATCACGCTGCGCACGCCCTATGGCGGCGGCATTTTCGGCGGCCAGACGCACAGCCAAAGCCCGGAAGCAATCTTTACGCACGTCGCCGGCTTGAAGACCGTCATCCCGTCCAATCCGTACGACGCCAAGGGCCTGCTGATCAGCGCGATCGAGGACGACGATCCCGTCATCTTCTTCGAGCCGAAGCGGCTCTATAACGGCCCGTTCGACGGCTGGCACGAGAAGCCGGTCGAGCCCTGGTCGAAATACGACCTCAGCGACGTGCCGGATGGGCATTATTCGGTGCCGCTCGGCAAAGCCGCCATCGCGCGCGCCGGCGACGAGCTCACCGTGCTCGCGTACGGCACGATGGTGCACGTGGCCATCGCCGCGGCCGCACATGCGGAAGTCGACGCCGAAGTGATCGATCTGCGCAGCCTGGTGCCGCTCGACATCGAGACGATCACTGAAAGCGTGAACCGCACCGGGCGCTGCGTCGTCGTGCACGAGGCCACGCGTACGTCCGGCTTCGGTGCGGAACTGGTCGCGCTCGTTCAAGAGCATTGCTTCTATCGCCTTGAAGCGCCCATCGAACGCGTCACCGGCTGGGACACGCCGTATCCGCACGCCTTCGAATGGGAGTATTTTCCCGGTCCGAAGCGAGTCGCGGCCGCGATGCGCCGCGCCATGGGCCGAAACTGAGCAACCGAGGAGAGGGCCTTGGGCCGCTACGTCTTCAAGCTTCCCGACATCGGCGAAGGCACCGCTGAGGCTGAACTCGTCGCGTGGCATGTCGCGATCGGCGACAGCGTGGAGGAGGATCAGCCGCTGTTCGACGTTATGACGGACAAGGCGACCGTCGAAGTCACCTCGCCCGTCACCGGCACGATCATCGAATTGAACGGTGAGCCGGGGCAAATGGCGTCGATCGGCTCATCCATTGTCGTGCTCGAGGTCGAGGGCGCGGGCAATGAGCGCGCCAACGGCAAGGCCGCACATGCCGAGGCCGCTCCAAAAGCCGACGCCAAGCCAGCGCCGCCGCCGAAAGCCGAGCCCAAACCTGCGCCAAAGCCCGAGCCTAAAGCCGAACCGCGCGGCGCCGCTTCCAGCGCGCGTCCGCCCGCCTTCGCCACGCGCGCAACGCCGGATGCTAAGCCGCTCGCATCGCCGGCCGTGCGCCAGCGCGCGCGCGACATGGGCGTGGAGCTGCAATTCGTCGCCGGCTCGGGGCCGGCCGGCCGCATCGAGCACGCCGACCTGGACGCTCATGTGTCGCAAGGACGGTCCGCACGCGGATCATCGTCCGGCGTGCGCTACGCGCAGCGCGACGGTGTGGAGGAGATCAAAGTCATCGGTCTTCGGCGCAAGATCGCGGAGAAGATGCAGGAGGCCAAGCGCCGCATCCCGCACTTCGCCTATGTCGAAGAGGTCGACGTCACCGAGCTTGAGGCGCTGCGCCAGCAACTCAACATGCAGAAGCGCGCCGATCAGCCCAAGCTCACGCTGCTGCCCTTCATCATGCGCGCGCTCTGCGAAGTGCTGCCGGACTATCCGCAAATAAACGCGACGTTCGACGACGAGGCCGGCGTCGTGCATCGTCACGCGGCGGTTCACATTGGGATCGCGACGCAGACGGCGAACGGGCTGATCGTGCCGGTCGTGAAGCATGCCGAGGCGCGCGACTTGTGGGACAGCGCCGCCGAGGTGGCGCGCGTCGCGCAGGCCACGCGCGAGGGCAAGGCTGCCCGCGACGAGCTTTCCGGCGCCACCATCACCATCACCTCACTCGGCCCGCTGGGCGGCGTGGTGACGACGCCGGTTATCAATCATCCCGAGGTCGCCATCATCGGGCCGAACAAGATCGTGGAGCGCCCCGTGGTGCGGGACGGCCATATCGCCGTGCGCAAGATTATGAACCTCTCCTCCTCCTTCGATCATCGCGTGGTGGACGGGTATGATGCGGCCGAGTTCATCCAGCGCGTGAAGGCGATGCTGGAGCATCCCGCGATCCTGTTCATGGGCGGCGCATGAGCGACATTACCTGTCAGGTGCTGGTCGTCGGCGGCGGGCCCGGCGGCTATGTCGCGGCGATCCGCGCGGGCCAATTGGGTCTCGACGTCGTGCTCGTGGAAGGCGATCGGCTGGGCGGCACCTGCCTCATCCGCGGCTGCATCCCGTCGAAGGCGCTCATCCATGTCGCCGGCGAGTTCGCAGCAATGCGCGCGGCGGCTGACGGCGCGCGCTTTGGCTTGCAGCTGAAAGCGCAGCCCGACATCGACTTCAAGAAGACGATCGCGTGGAAAGAGGGCGTCGTCGATAAGCTGAACGGCGGCGTTGCGGCGCTCTTGAAGCGCGCAAAAGTGCGCGTGATATCAGGTTGGGCGACGTTCACGGACGCGAAATCCTGCATCGCGAAAACGAAGGACGGCGAAGAGAAAATCCGCGCCGAGCATGTCATCCTCGCCACCGGCTCGCTGCCGGTGGAGCTGCCCTTCATGCCCTTCGGCGGGGACGTGATCTCATCGACGGAGGCGCTGTCGCTGCCGGCGATCCCCAAGCGCCTGGCCGTCGTCGGCGCCGGCTATATCGGCCTCGAACTCGGCATCGCGTTCCGTAAGCTCGGCAGCGAAGTGACCATCGTCGAAGCCGAGAACCGAATCCTGCCGCTCTACGATTCCGAACTCGTGGCCCCGGTGAAGAAGTGGCTCGATCGTCACGGCGTCACGCTCCATCTCGGCGCCAAGGCGAAAAGCGCGAGAGCCGGCGCGCTGCAGATCGAAGGCGCGGACGGCAAGGCTGCACAAGTTCCCGCCGACAAGATTCTCGTCACGGTCGGGCGCCGTCCGAACACGGAGGGATGGGGCCTGGAGACGATGGGCCTCGACATGGCCGGGCGCTTCGTCAAGGTCGACGATCGCTGCCGCACGGCCATGCGCGGCGTCTACGCCGTCGGCGATCTCGTCGGGGAGCCGATGCTGGAGCACAAGGCGGCTACGCAAGGCGAAATGGTCGCCGAGATCATCGCCGGCAGGGACCGCCGCTTCGATCCCGTCTCCATCCCTGCCGTCTGCTTCACCGAGCCCGAGATCATCACCGCCGGCCTTTCCCCCGATGAGGCCAAGGCCAAGGGTGAAGAGGTCATCGTCGCGGCCTTTCCGCTCGCCGCCAACGGCCGCGCCCTTTCTATGGATGCGGGCGAAGGCTTCGTCCGCATCGTCGCGCGCAAGTCCGATCACTTGATCCTGGGCGTCCAGGCCGTCGGCGCGCACGCGAGCGAGTTGTCAGGCGAATTCTCGCTCGCGCTCGAAATGCGCGCCGTGCTGGAGGATCTCGCCGGCACGATCCACGTGCACCCGACGATGAGCGAGGCTTTCCACGAAGCCGCGCTCCGCGCCCTGGGCCACGCGATTCATATTTAGGGCGCGCCGGCGCCGCCTCTGCGAGCGGCGCTTCGAGGCGCGCGGTCGTCGGCGGCCGGCCTTGTTCGTCGAAGCGCGTGGACACCGCTCGCAGCGCAGGCGCTGAACTGCGAAAATGGCGCCCTGAGGATGCGGTTTCCATCGCGGCGCCGGCGTGCCTAATTGCTGAACTGCCGGCGCGCTTCGCGTGCGGCGCGATCCTGCTCGTAGATCATCAGGGCGCGGAACATATCCGCCGGCCGCATAAACGCCACGCATCGGCGGATCGTCTCGCCCCAATAGTCCGCGCGCGCGACCCATTGGATGCGCACGTCGTCGCGGCGCAGGAAGCCGTGCTCGTAGGCGATCTGCAGCCGAGGGCAGGCAGTCTCTGCCTGGGCCATCCGGGCAGCCCGCCAGGAATGATTGAGGCAGGCGCGCACCCCGCAGCGCGCTTGTTGCGCGCCCGCATCGGCGAGCCCCGCAAGGCGCGCCCACGCCGCCGGCTGGACTGGCGCGCGTGCAAGCCCCTGAACGGCCAGGTCGGCGCTTTCCTGGAAGTATCGCGTCGCCACAGGCGCCGCCTCGGTCTGCGCGGCCAACCCGCGCTGCGTGCTGATCCAGGACAGCGCCTCAAGCGCGCCGGCGTGCCACGCCAGCGGCCGGGCCCAGCTGTTCTGAAGGATCGCCGCGGCGCCAGCGAGTTCCTCGCTCAGCATCGCGCCTTCGTGGGTGTTTACGGCGGCGTGGGCGTGGCGCAGCGCGCGGTCCGTCGCGCCGGCGGCCTCCGCGACAATTGCTGCGCCGCCTGTGAGCACGAGCGCGAGGGCGGCTGCAGCGATTCGCGCGGTGAGGGCGAGGCCGGTCTTGAGCGTCAACGGCGCCATGCCGCGTTTCTAGCAGCGCCGCCCTCGCGTGCGAAGAGGCCGGCCCCTTGACGGGCGACGCAAAGACTGCGCCTTGAGCCGCCGGACGCGCCGCCCCGCGCGCCGGCGCGCATCATCCGGAGTCGGAATGTTCAAGTCCCTGAGCGTTCGCGTGGTGCTCGCGCTCTTGCTCGGCGTGGCTGCGGGCGCGTTCGTGCGCACCGAGGCGCCGGGCCTTGAAGCGGCAGCAGGCTATGTCGAGGCGTTCGGCGGCCTGTGGCTCAATGCGCTGCGCATGACGGTGGTGCCGCTGGTGTTCTCGCTGGTCGTGATCGGCATCGCGTCTGTCGCCGACGCCGCCGCGACCGGGCGCCTCGCGGCGCGTGCGGTGCTGCTCTTTTCGGTGCTGCTCGTCGGCGCTGCGGCGTACTCGATCGCCGCGACGGGCGGGCTCCTGACGGTGTGGTCGGTCGATGCTGACGCCGCGCGCGCCTTCCTTGGCGCAGCGCCGCCGGCGGCGGAGGCAGCGCCGGCTTCGCTTGAGGGCGGCTTCGCGCGCTGGCTGCAATCGCTGGCGCCGTCCAATCCGATCGCCGCCGCTGCGGAGGAGGCGATCCTGCCGCTGGTGATCTTCGCGATCTTCTTCGGCTTCGCTGCAACGCGCCTTGGCGACGAGCAGAAAACCGCCATCGTCACGCTCTTTCGCGCCATCGCCGAAGCGATGATCGTGATCGTGCAATGGGTGCTGATCGCGGCGCCGCTTGGCGTATTCGCGCTGTCGCTCGGCGTCGGCCTGCGCGCCGGCTTCGGCGCCGTGGGCGTGCTGGCCCATTACGTGACGGTCGTTTCGCTGGTGACGCTCGGGATCACGATCGTCGCGCTGCTGCTGGCGGTGACGTGGGGCCGGGCGCCCATCGCGCGCTTCGCCGCCGCCGCCGGCGCGCCGCTGGCGGTGGCGTTCTCGACCCAATCCTCGCTCGCGTCGCTGCCGGCGATGCTGGAAGCCGCGCGCGCGGGGCTCGGCGTGCCGCGGCGGGTCACCGATCTCGTCCTGCCGCTGGCGGTGGCGGTGTTTCGATTCACCAGCCCGGTCGCCAATCTCGCCGTCGCGCTCTACATCGCCTCGCTCTATGGGATTGCGCCCACGCCGCTGGCGCTGATCGGTGCGATCGTGGTTGCGTTCGCGGTCAGCGTCGGCTCGGTCGGTTTGCCGGGCCAGGTGTCATTTATCGCCAGCATGACGCCGATCTGCATAGCGCTCGGCGTGCCGATCGAACTCCTCGGCGTTCTTCTGGCCGTCGAGGTCGTGCCCGACATCTTCCGCACGCTTGGCAACGTGTCCGGCGATCTCGCCGCTACCTTGATCCTCAGCGACAAGAAAGAACGCGACGCCGAGACGGCGTGATCAAGGCGGCGGGATGCGGAAGGTTCGGCGCACGCGCGACGGCTCCGGCGTGCCGTTGACGGTGCGCGGCGTGAACCGTGTCCGCGAAATCGCCTGCCGCACCGCTTGGCCAAACCCGCGGCCAGGCGGATTTTCGCTCAGCACCTCGATGAAGTCGGCGGG